>JAAZFE010000053.1 GCA_012511885.1 Lentisphaerota bacterium
ACGCCGCTGGCGCGGCGGGCGGGCTCACCGAACCCGCCTACAGCGCGCGGCGGTTGCCGCGCGGGAAAAGGGCGGAGGGGAATTGCGTGATTGCGTGATTGCGGGATTGGGCGAATATTTTTTGAACTGCGAATGGGAGCGACTGGACGCATATGTTGCCAAAAAACGTAAAAAGGAGCCGAAAATAGGCCAAAACGGCCCGAAATTGGCGAAAAACGCGTAAAAATGGTGAAAATCGGGTGGAAATGGCACAAATGAGGTGGTCTTATCGAGAAATGCTCGGGTTGACTTTTTTGCTTTTGGCGGCGGAGAAGGATTGCGTTGGGGGGATGGATCGGCCTAGACTGGCAAGCTTATTGGCAGCAGGAGGATAAAGATGAAAACTTGGACAAGGTTGGTCGGGCTGGGCGTGGTGCTGATGTTGGCGGCGGGTTGCGGGGGCAAGGCGCGCGACGGGGCAACGCCGGAATACAAGCTGACGTACAGCATTTTCTTTCCGCCGATGCATATTCAGGCGCAGAAGGGCACGGAATGGGCCCGGGAGGTGGAGAAGCGCACCGAGGGGCGGGTGCAGATTACGGTGCACGCGGGGGGGTCGTTGACGAAGGCGGATCAGTGCTGGCAGGGGGTGATTAGCGGGGTGTCCGATTTGGGCATGAGCTGCTTTGCCTATACGCCGGGGCGGTTTCCCCTGCTGGAAGGGCTGGACTTGCCGTTGGGCTGGCCGGACGGCTTGACCGCCACGCGCGCGGCGACGGCGCTGGCGACTAAATATAATCCGGCGGAGATTCAGGGCGCCAAGATTCTCTATATTCACGCGCACGGACCGGGTATTTTGGCCACCAAGAAGCCGGTGCGAAACATCTGGGAATTGAAGGGGATGAAGATTCGCGGCACGGGGCTGTCGGCGGGGATTGCGTCGGCGCTGGGGGCCACGGCGGTGGGCATGCCGCAGCCGGAAACCTATGACGCGCTGCAAAAGGGCGTGGTCGAGGGGACGCTGTGCCCGGTCGAAACTCTCAAGGGCTGGAAGCAGGGCGAGGTGATTAACTATGTCACCGACACGAAGATCATCGGTTATACGACGGCGATGTTTGTGGCGATGAACCAGAAGACCTGGGAAGGGCTGCCCGAGGACATCCGGCAAATTCTCACGGAGGTCAGCGCAGAGTGGGTGGACAAGCATGGCGAGGCTTGGAACGAGGCCGACGAAGAAGGCTGGGCTTTTGTCAAGGAGCTGGGCCGTCAGGTCATTGAGCTGGATCCGGAGGACGCGACGCACTGGACGCAGCGGGTGGTGCCGATTCTGGATTATTATGTGGCCCAAACCACGGAGCGGGGTCTGCCGGGGGCGGAGTTTTTGAAGGATGCCCAGGCGATGATTGCCGAGGCGAACGCCGCCCAACCATGAGGCTGCTGAGCGGCACGGGGCCGCGAACCGGTTTGTTGCGCTGGCTGACGCGGGCGCTGGCGGCGGTGGGGGGGCTGGCGATTGCCGGGATCATGGTGGTGACGGTGGCGGATGTGGTCGGGCGTCAATTTGGCGTTCCGGTCAAGGGCGCCTATGACATCGTGCGGACGCTGGGCGCGATTGGCATGGCCTGCGCGCTGCCGCTGACCAAGGCGGTGAAGGGGCATATTGCCATCGAGTTTTTCTTTCAGAAGCTGCGGCGGCGGGGGCGGGCGCTGACGGATACGATCATGCGTCTGGCGCTGCTGGGGCTGTTCGGGCTGCTGACGTGGCAGTTCGTGCGACAAGGGCTGATTTTTTGGGAGAGCGGGGAGGTGACGCCGACGCTGCACATGCCGGTGTTCTGGGTGCCCTGGCTGGCGGCGGTGGCCTGCCTGGTGACGGCGGGGGTGACCCTGTGGCATCTGCTGCATCCGGGGCGCTCGATGATGAGGACCCGCCAATGAGCGCGATTCACATTGGCATTCTCGGGATCGCAGCTCTATTCCTGCTGCTGATGACGAGCATGCCGGTGGCCTTTGCCATGACTTTTGTGGGGCTGGCGGGGTTTGCTTTGGTGGTGAACTGGGGCGCGGCGTTGCATGTGCTGGTGACGGATTATTATGACACGTTTGCCAGCTACGGCCTGACGGTGATTCCGTTGTTTGTGTTCATGGGGCAGGTGTCGTTTCACTCGGGGATCAGCCGCAAGCTGTTTGCGGCGGCACAGAGCTGGTTCGGGTGGCTGCGGGGGGGGCTGGCGATGGCGGCGGTGGGGGCATGTACGGCGTTTGGGGCCATTTGCGGCTCGGGGCCGGCTACGGCGGCCACCATGGCGGCGGTGGCACTGCCGGAAATGAAGCGGTACAAGTATCATGCGGGCTTCGCGGCGGGCACGGTGGCGGCGGGGGGAAGCATTGGCATGATGATTCCGCCGAGCATCGTGTTTATTGTCTATGGCGTGTTGACGGAGCAGAGCATTGGCAAGTTGTTCATTGCGGGGATCGTGCCGGGGTTGATGGTGGCGGCGCTGTTCATGCTGACCATCTGGCTCTTGTGCCGGTTCAATCCGGCGCTGGCGCCGCCAGCGCAGGCGGTGTCGTGGCGCAAGCGGTTGCGCTCGCTGCGCGGGGTGGGCGAGACTCTGGCGCTGTTTGCGCTGGTGATGGGCGGGATGTTCGCGGGGTGGTTCACGCCGACCGAGGCGGCGGCCATTGGCGCGGCGGGCAGCGTGGGGATCGCCTGTCTGGCGGGCAAATGCAGCATGAAGATGCTGGTGACGGCGATGAGCGAGACTTTGCGCACGTCCTGCATGGTGCTGGTGATTGTGGCCGGGGCGACGGTGTTTGGGCACTTCTTGCAGATTACCAACGTGCCGATGGAGTTGGCCGCGTGGCTGGCGGGGCTGCCGCTGCCGGGCTGGGGCGTCATGCTCCTGATTATTCTTTTCTATCTGGTGGCCGGGGCGTTTTTGGACGCGCTGGCGCTGGTGATGCTGACGGTCCCGATTTTTTATCCGGTGGTGGTGGAGCTGAATTTCGATCTGATCTGGTTCGGGGTGCTGATTGTGCTGGTGACGCAGATGGGGGTGATTTCGCCTCCGGTGGGGGTGAATGTGTATGTGGTAAGCGGGATGGACCGCTCGAGTTCGCTGCCGGCGGTGTTCAAGGGCGCCATGCCGTATCTGGTGGCGCTGATTGTGGCGGCGCTGCTGCTGGTGGCGTTCCCGCAAATTGTGACGGTGCCCACCTCATGGGTCAGGTAGGGATGAACGGGAAGGAGGCGGACATGAGCGAGTTGGTTCAATCCAGATATTTCACCCAGATCCTGTTTTGCACGGATTTCTCGGAGAATGCGGACCGCGCCTTTGATTACGCGGTCAATGCGGCCATGCGCAATCCGGGTTGCACGCTGCACCTGCTGCACGTGATTCCGGAGCCGTCGGCCCAGTTCTGGAAGGGCTACATTTATGAGGTGGACGAGGATGTGGACGCGCGGGCCAAACGGGAGATTGATGAGAAGCTGGCCGCGGTGTATCAGTCGCGGGTGCCGGAGGGGTTGCCGCTGCGGATCGCGATGAGGATTGGCGAGGCGGGGCATCAGATTTTGGATTATGTGGCCGAACAGGGGATTGACCTGGTGATTATCGGCCGGCGGGGAGCGGGCAAGATCGGCAAGATTTTGTTTGGCAATGTGGCCGAGCGGGTGGTGCGCAAGGCGTCCTGCCCGGTGCTGGTGATTCCGCCATTGGGGCCGACTTGAGGGGGAGGTAGAACCGCGAATGCGGCGGCGGGGCCGCCGTGGTGTCGGGTGGAAGATGGCAGGATGGCGCTAGCCTGGATTATTCATCAACATGGATGAAGGTATTGTTATTTGCTGCAGGGCAGCATGATGCGGAAATAATTATGAGAAATTCAATTTTCATCCATGTTGACCCAAGGCGCGACGATTCCAACCCGTCTGCTTTGTTCTGCGGGGTTCGCAGTATGTCCACACAGCTTCACCCCGCACGCCTCGCATCCGGGCCGGACT
>JAAZFE010000007.1 GCA_012511885.1 Lentisphaerota bacterium
CCTCCCCACCGCCCACCACCGCCCGCCGCCCCCCCATCCCCAGACTTGTCGCCAAGCCAGCCATTCCGTATGGTACGACAACACATGAGAGTTCGTGACAACTTCGATGCCTTTTGCAGCATTCTGGCCGGGGCCGCCGACGCCCTCGCCGCCTTCCTCGGCATTCTGCTGGCCACCTGGATTCGCTTCGACTCCGGCCTCATCCCCCTCCAGCACCACGAAATCTTTCCGCCCGCGCGCATGTACCTGATCGCCGCCGCCGTCCTCGCCCCCCTGCTCGTGCTCGTCTTCCGCCTCATCGGCCTCTACCACCGCCCCCAGCTCGGACGCTTCGGCGACAAACTTCCCCGCATCATTCGCGGCATCGCCATCACGCTGATCACCGGCCTGTCCCTCTCCTTCGTGGTGCGCCCGCCCGGCTGGCCGCCCTACTCCCGAACCGTCGCGCTTCTCGCCTTCTTCACCCTCCCACTGCTGGTGCTCATCGAGCGCTTCATCCTTTTCCGCATCGAGCTGCATTGGGCCCGCCGCACCGCCCCCATCCGCCGCGTGCTCATCATCGGCGTGGACGAACTCGCCACGCGGATCCGCCGCGCCCTCGAACGCGAGCCGCGCCTGCGCTCGCGCCTCGCCGGCTACCTCCTCCCCGTCGAGCCCGCCCCAGGCCGCGTCATCCCCCTCGCCAGCGACATCCCCCCCATGCTGGTCAAGGGCCACGTCGGCCAGCTCGAAAAACTGGTGGCCGTCGAACAGGTGGATGAAGTCATCCTGGCCGATCCCACCGTGGCCCGCCGCCGCCTCGCCGAAATCCTCATGCACTGCGAGCGCAACCTCATCGCCTTCCGCATGGTCCCCGACCTCTACGGTGTCCTCACCACCCGCGTGCGCGTCAATCACGTCTCGGACATCCCCCTCATCGGCATGGCCCCCTGGCCGCTCGACTCCTTCTTCAACCGCGTCCTCAAGCGCCTCGAAGACATCGCCGGCGCGCTGGTCGGCCTGCTGATCTCCGCGCCCGTCATCCTGCTCGCCGCCCCCCTCATCAAGCGCAGCTCCCCCGGCCCCGTCTTCTATCGCCAGACCCGCTGCGGAATCGGTGGCCAGTCCTTCACCATCTACAAGCTGCGTACCATGCCCGTGGATGCCGAACAAGAGTCCGGCCCCGTCTGGGCCACCGCCGACGACCCCCGCCGAACCCGCATCGGCGAATTCCTCCGCCGCTGGAACCTCGACGAACTCCCCCAGTTCTGGAACGTCCTTATCGGCGATATGTCCCTCGTCGGCCCCCGCCCCGAACGACCCCACTTCGTCGAGCGCTTCAAAGACTACGTCGGCCACTACATGACCCGCCACAGCGCCCGACCCGGCATGACCGGCTGGGCCCAGGTGAACGGACTGCGCGGCGACACCTCCATCGAGGACCGCGTCCGGCACGACCTCTACTACCTCGAAAACTGGTCCCTCGCCTTCGATCTCAAAATCCTCCTCCAAACCTTCTTCAGCCGCCAAAACGCCTATTAGCCTGTATTATGCACGCGACAAGTCCAGTTCAGATGCGAGGCGTGCGGGGTGAAGCTGTATTGGCATACTGCGAACCCCGCAGAACAAAGCAGATGGACTGGAATCGTCGCGCCCTTGGTCAACATGGATGAAAATGAATTTTTTATGTTCAGTTCCGCACCATGCTGCTCTGCCACAAATAACAATGTTTTCATCCATGTTGATGAATAATCCAGGCTAAAACCGTCATGCTTTCTCCCCCCAAAAAAACTGCACCCGGCATCTGTATCCTCATCCCGGCCTATCAGGAAGAAGCCAGCATCGCCGCCGTCATCCATGAAACCCGCGACTTCTGCCCCGACGCCGACATCATCGTGATTGATGACGGCTCCTCCGACGGCACCAGCCGCGCCGCCCGCGAAGCTGGCGCAGTCGTCCTCGAGCATGTCCGCAACCAGGGCAAAGGCGCCGCCCTTCGCACCGGCTTCGACTACGCCACGCAGCACAACTACGAACTCGCCGTCACCATAGACGCCGACGGCCAGCACGCCCCCTCCGACATCCCCGCCTTCCTCCAGGCCCGCGCCCGCACCGGCGCATCCGTCCTCATCGGCAACCGCATGGACAACCTCACCGGCATGCCCCCACTGCGCCGCTTCGTCAACCGCTTCATGTCCGCCCTCCTCTCCCGCCAGATGGGCCAGTACGTCCCCGACACCCAGTGCGGCTTCCGCCTCTATCACCGCGCCGCCTTCCCCTACAACGAACTCACCAAAGGCTCCCAGCGCTTCGCCGGCGACTCCGAAGTGCTCCTGCGCCTCTCCCTGCGCGGCTTCCACATTGGCTCCGTACCCATCCAAACCATCTACGGCGTCGAAAAAAGCAAAATCAATCCCTTCCTCGACACCATCCGCTTCTTCCGCATGCTCCGCCTGTTCAAAAAAATCAAAAAGGAATATTCCCCCCGATGAACCCCCTTCGCTCCGCTCTCCTCGCCCTCCTTCTGGCCGCCCTCGTCCTGCCCGCCGCCGCCGCGGAACCCGCCGACGAAACCGCCGGCCACAAATCCACCGGCCAGAAAATCGCCGAAGCCCTCCGCGAGCACGGCGCCTCCAAAAACTTCACCATCGTCGCCATCTCCACCCTGCCCATCGTCGAACTCCGCGGCGCCATCCCCGTCGGACATTGGCTCTGGCCCGACACCGACCGCTCGACCCGCCTCGGCGCCGACGACCTCCAACGCGCCACCCGCATTTTCCTTTGGGCCGTCCTCGGCAACATGCTCCCCGTCCCCTTCATCCTCCTGCTCCTCGGCCCCGTCTCCAATCTCCTCATGAAAGTCCCCGTCGGCCAGCGCTTCTTCGACTGGCTCTTCGCCCGCACCCGCCGCAAAACCGCCAACATCAGAAAATACGAAACCCTCGGCCTGACCATCTTCGTCGCCATCCCCCTGCCCATGACCGGCGCTTGGACCGGCGCCCTCGCCGCCTTCCTCATGGGCCTCAACTTCTTCCACGGCTTCTTCACTATCCTGCTCGGCGTACTCATCGCCGGCGTCATCATGAGTGCGCTCTCCCTCCTCGGCTGGTGGGGCGCCGCCATCGCCGGCATCGTCCTCCTCGGCCTCGTCGCCGGCATCTTCGCCGCCCGCATCCGCAAATCCCCCCCCTCCTAACCCACCCCCCCCCCCGCCCGTCCTC
>JAAZFE010000054.1 GCA_012511885.1 Lentisphaerota bacterium
GGCCGGAACCAGGAGGGGGCGGGGCGCGGGGGGCGGGAAAAAGGTGACGGGGCATTCTGCACTGCGGATTCCAAGGAGGGAGGAGGTTCCGCCGAAGTGGCTGCCGCAGTGGGTTGGTTGTGGCTGCTGCGGCTGAATGCCCCGTCAAAATAGTTCTTGGCCAGCCAGCCAAGAATGACAATCTGTAAGACTAGCACCCAACGTACCATACGACGGTGACGTGTCAAATCATTCCCTAACATTTGGTCCGGGGCGCTCATGTCAGTTTTCTATGAGCAGGTCGCGTGCCAACGCGGGATGTCGGCTGAAAATGGGCGGTTTTATGGCGTTTCCGGGGGTTTTGGGCGCGGGGAGGCGGCGGCGGGGGAGGTGGAAAAACGGGTTGAAGAGAAGGTTGACAAGGTTGCGGAGATAACGTAGGTTCGGCGCGTTTTGAAGTTGGACCGGCTGTGGGCCGGTTCTATTTGGAATGAGGGTTTACGATGGAAGCGTATGCTGTAATTGAGACCGGTGGCAACCAGTACCGGGTGAAGAAGGATGATGTGGTGTCGGTCGAGCTGATCGAAGGCGCCGAGGCCGGCCAGCAGGTGGAGCTGGGCCGGGTGCTGGCGCTGTATGACGGCAGCAGCCTGAAGATCGGCATGCCGGTGGTGGAAGGCGCGAGCGTGACGGCCGAGGTGCTCGAGGATTATCGCGCGCCGAAGGTGGTGGCGTTCAAGAAAAAGCGCCGCAAAGGCTACCACCGCAAGGTGGGGCACCGGCAGAATCTGCTGAAAGTGAAAATTGTATCGGTGGCCTGAGAGGCCGGGAAGGAGCTGAATCATGGCACATAAAAAGGGACAAGGCAGCAGCCGCAACGGCCGCGACAGCAAAGCTCAGCGGCGCGGGGTCAAGCGTTTTGCGGGCCAGCAAGTGACGGCGGGCAGCATTCTGGTGCGCCAGCTCGGCACGAAGAAGTCGCCCGGGCTGAATGTGGGCATGGGCCGGGACTACACGCTGTTCGCGCTGGTGGACGGGGTGGTGTCGTTTGACCGCAACGGCAAGCGCGTGAATGTGATGAAGGTGGCCCAGGCCTGAAGTCCGTGCTCGTTCAACGGTCGCACGAAGGGCGGGCCGCGAGGCGCCGCCCTTTCGTCATCTTGGGACCAACGAGACCGGGCGCGGGCGTTTGCGGCCCGCGATGAATCATGAAGACGCTGACATTTGTTGACCGGGTGAGGGTGCAGGCGCTGGCCGGCAACGGCGGCGACGGGGTGGCCACGTTCCGGCGCGAGAAGTATGTGCCGTTTGGCGGGCCGGACGGCGGCGACGGGGGCGACGGCGGCAGCGTGTGGCTGAGGGCGTCCAAGGATGTGGCGTCGCTGCTGGATTTGCATTTCGCGCCGATTGTGCGGGCGGAGCATGGCGAGAAGGGCCGCAACAAGCAGCAGTATGGCAAGCGTGGCGCGGACCGGGTGGCGCGGGTGCCGTTGGGGACGACGGCGCATGACGCGGAGACGGGCGATTTTCTGGGCGAGGCGCTCGATGACGGCGATGAGCTGAAGGTGGCGCAGGGCGGGCGCGGGGGACTGGGGAACATGCGCTTCAAGAGCAGCACGAACCAGGCACCGCGCAAGTTTACGGAAGGCACACCGGGGGAAATCAAGACGATCTGGCTGACCATGAAGACGGTGGCGGAGGTGGGTCTGGTGGGGTATCCCAACGCGGGGAAGTCCACGCTGCTGAGCCAACTGAGCGCGGCGCGGCCGAAGGTGGCGGCCTATCCGTTCACCACGCGCTATCCGCAGGTGGGCACGCTGATTTTTGACGCGACGCACACCCTGCGGGTGGCGGACGTGCCCGGGCTGCTCGACGGCGCCCACAAGGGGGTGGGGCTGGGGCACGATTTTTTGCGGCATATTGAGCGGACGGGCTTTCTGCTGTTTGTGCTGGATATGGCGGGGATTGACGGGCGCAACCCGACGGACGATTTCAGGAGCCTGCGCAAGGAGTTAAAGCTGTACAACCCGGAGCTGGCCAAGCGGCCCTACGCGGTGCTGGCCAATAAAATGGATGAGCCCCAAGCAGCCGGCTATCTGGCGGAGTTCAAACGGCGCACGAGGGAGAAACCCCTGCCGATGTGCGCGGTGCTGGGCGAGGGCGTGCCCGAGCTCAAGGCGATGCTGTTCGAGCGGTTTTTTCCGGGCGAGGAGCTGTTCGAGGCATGAACCGGTCCGACGGGAGGGGGGCGCGGATGTTTCCGGGTCAATTTTTGGGTGTGCCGGGCGAGGGGAATAGGGTAAAGTTATTTCCTGAATAATTCATCAACATGAATGAAAATATTGCCATTGATTGCTGAGCAACATGATGTTTTGTAATTATTTAACCGTTTCATCCCTGTTGCCCTTCGGCGCGACGATTCCAACCCGTCTGCGGCGTTATTCGGGGCTCGCAGTATGTCCATACAGCTTCGCCCCTCTCGCCTTGCATCCGGGCCGGACTTGTCGCGTGAATTATCCAGGTTAGACGACATGGCCGATTATGCATCCATTCAACGGCTGTGGGCACCTTGGCGCATGGATTTTTTGCGCGCGCCAAAGGAGGAGGGGTGCTTTCTCTGCCGGATTGTCCGTGAAGGGCCGCAGCGCGATGCCGAGAACCTGGTGGTGTGCCGGCACGAGCTGGGGGTGCTGCTGCTGAACCGGTATCCCTATGTGAGCGGGCACCTGATGGCCGTGCCGCGCCGTCACGCGGCCACGTTGAGCGAATTGACCGAAGCCGAGCGGCTGGCCCTGATGGAGCTGGCCTGTCTGGGCGAACGGCTGCTGCGCGAGGTGGCGCGGCCGGACGGGTTCAACATGGGTATCAACCAGGGCGAGGCGGCCGGGGCGGGGCTGGCGGGGCATCTGCACTGGCACGTGGTGCCGCGCTGGACGGGCGACACGAATTTCATGCCGGTGCTGGGGGGGACGCGGGTGATTTCGCAGGGGCTGGAGCCGATGCATCAGGCCCTGACGGCGGCGCTGGCGGCCAAGAGGGAACGGGATGGCGGAAGCAATTCTACATTTTGACAACTCGCGCGAGGCGCAGGATGTGACCGGCACGCGCGGGGATTATCTGCCCGCGCTGGAGGAGGCCTTTGGCGTGCAGGCGGTCACGCGGGATTTGTGGCTGAAACTCGAGGGCCCCGCGGCGCAGGTGAAGGCCGCGCGGGTGTTTGTGGAGGGGCTGCTGCGCGCGCGCAACGCGGGGATGCCGCTGACCGGCCAGAGCGTGGCCTACGCGCGCCGGGCCTACGCGGAGGGACGCGCGGCGGACTATGAGCGGCTGACGACCATGCGCATAGATGTGGCCCCGGGGCGCGCGCCGATTTTTCCGCGCACGTTCGGGCAGGCCAATTTTTTGGAGACGATTGCGCAGAACGATTTGACCTTCGGGCTGGGGCCGGCGGGCACGGGCAAGACCTGGCTGGCGATGGCCATGGCGGTCTCGGCGCTGCTCAAGAATCAGGTGGCCCGCATTATTCTGACGCGGCCGGCGGTGGAAGCCGGCGAGGCGCTCGGTTTTCTGCCGGGGGATCTTCAGCAGAAGATTTTGCCCTATCTGCGCCCGTTGTATGACGCGTTGCACGAGATGATGCCGGTGGAGGAGGTGCGCGAGCGCGTCGAACGCGAGGTGATCGAGGTGGCGCCGCTGGCCTACATGCGCGGACGCACGCTGAACCGGGCGTTTGTGATTCTGGATGAAGCGCAGAACACGACGCGCGAGCAGATGCTGATGTTTTTGACGCGCTTGGGCTTTGGCTCGAAAGCGGTGGTGAACGGCGACCTGACGCAGGTGGATTTGCCGGCGCATAGAATGCCCGGCCTGCTCGAGGCGGAGCATTTGCTGCGGCGGGTGCGGGGGGTGGGCGTGGCCCGTCTCGACTCCACCGATGTGGTGCGCCACCCGCTGGTGCAGCGCATCATTGAGGCTTACAACCGGCGCGACCACGATGTCCGCAAGAAAGGCGAGTCCCATGAAACGCCGTAATCGAAAAAAGAACCTTACGCCCAACTCGTTGCGCCCGGACAGGACCGAGGTGAAACGGAGCCGCATGATCGCCGTGAACGGGGCGACCCTGCTCGGGGTGTGGGCGGCGGGAGTGGCTCTGCTGTACTTTGGCAGCCAAAGCCGTCACGTCGGTTTGGCTGAGGGTCAGCGCGCGCCCTATACCTTGGTGTCGAGGGTCGAGTTCGAGTGCGACAACCTGACCTCGACAGAGCTGCAGAAGCGCCAGGCCGCGGATGCCGTGGTGCCGATTTTCTCCATCCAGATGAAGTCGCTGCAAAGTTCCTGGCGAATTATGGACAAGCTGGCCGGGTGGGTGGTCGCCCAGCGCGGAGAGAAGGATGATGATCTGGAGCAGGCCGATGAGGCCGAGTGGCCCGACCGGGCGGAGCCGGACCATGACGCGCAGGGAGATCGGCAGAAATTAAAACTGGACGAAGTTGCCCAGCTGCTTGACTTGGGGGTTCCGGGCAAAGACCTGGTGGCGTTGTTCCCGGCGGGTCAGGAAATGGAGGCACTGGACGCGCTCAAGGACAGTCTCCAGCAGGTGTATCTGAGCGGAGTTGTGACGGAAAGCAATCGTGCCGGCGCATTTCAGGGAGCGGCCTCGGCGGGCATCATTGATGTGCTGCGCAAGTCTGATGAGGGCCGGACGGAGTATCAGCAGGTGGAACTGGCCGGGCTGCATACGGAAGACGAGGCGCTGGCTGCGTTTGCTGAGCTGGCCGGTGAGCGGCTCGGGGCTTTCGGGGTGACGCCCACCCGGGAGGTGCTCGAGGCGTTGGGGACGCCGGCACTGCAGGCGAATCTGGAGTATATGAGGCGTCAGACTGAAGACCGGCGCATCAAGGCCGAGCAGGGTGTGGTTCCGGTGCGCATGACCGTGCGCCCCGGCGAGACGCTGATGGAAGAAGGCGAGGAGGTGACGGATCAAATCCTCGAAAAGCTCGAGGCGCACAACCGGCGTGTGGCCGAGCTGGAATCGCCATGGGATCGCCGCATCAAAGTTCTGGCCAATTCGGCGCTGCTGCTGTTGGTGCTGGCCCTGTGCGCGGCCTGGCTCTATGGCACCCAACCGCGGGCCTACAGCAAGCCGCGGCGCAAGCTGTTTCTGACCCTGCTGGGACTGCTGGCGCTGGGACTGGCCGGGGGAGGGCTTTTTGTGGCCACGGATTTGCACTGGCTGCCGTCGTGGTTGGTGACGTTTGTTGTCCCGGTGGTTCTGCCCTCGGCGTTGGCCGCGCTGATTGTGGCTCCGCGCTACACCCTGGTGATCGGGCTGTGGAGCGGGGTGTCGGCCTCGCTGTTGTTTGGACAGCACTTTGAGATCATTGTGCTGGGGCTGGGCGGCTCGACGCTGATCGCGCTGCTGTTGCGCAAGGTGCGCAAACGTTCGCAGGTGATGCGCGCGGGTTTCGCGTTGGGGGTGTTCAACATGGTGCTGGCGCTGGTGGTGGCGGCGAAGGCGCAACACGATTTGATTCTTTTTCTGATCATGCTGGTCACGGCGTTTGCGGTGGGTCAGGTGACCATGTTGGTGGCGCTGCTACTGTTGCCGGTGATGGAATGGCTGTCGGGGCACACCTCGAACCTTACGCTGCTGGAGCTGACCGACATGGGCCATCCCTTGTTGCAGCGGTTGGCGTTGGAAGCGCCGGGCACCTATCACCACAGCCTGATGGTGGGGGCTCTGGGGCAGACCGCGGCGGACCGCATCGGGGCCAACGGCCTGCTGGTGCGGGTGTGCGCCAACTTCCACGATGTCGGCAAGCTGTCGAAACCTGAATATTTCACTGAAAACCAGCAGGGCGGCGACAATCCCCACGACCAGCTCGCGCCCAGCATGAGCGCCCTGGTCATTCAATCGCACGTCAAGGAGGGGTTGACGCTGGCCCGGCGCTACAAGCTGCCCCGGTCGATTTGCGAGGGGATTGCAACGCACCACGGCACGCAGTTGACCTCGTTTTTCTATTTGCTGGCCAAGCGCGCGCTGCAGGAAAGCGGCGAGACCGAAGACGCCGGGCTCGAGGCTTCCTATCGCTATGAAGGGCCGCGCCCCTGGACCCGCGAGCTGGCGGTCCTGATGCTGGCGGACACGGTCGAGGCGGCCTCGCGCTCGATCACGAAGCCCACGCCCAACCGGATTGAAGAGATGGTGGACAAACTGATCCGCGACAAGGTGCTCGACGGGCAGTTGGACTTCTGTCCGTTGACGCTGGAGGATCTGCACATGATCCGCGACTCGTTTGTGTTTTCACTCTCGAACATCTTGTATGGAAGGAGTCCCTATCCCCGTGAAGATCAGCCTGTACAACCGGCAGCGGGCCTTGCCGGCGCGGCCGGCGGCGTTCAAGCGGCTGGCGCGGAAGCTGGCGCGGCGAGCGTTTCCGACTGAGGCCGGGCCGCCACCGGCGGAATTGACGGTGCTGCTGGTGGATGACGCGGCGATGCCGGCCTACAAGGAGCAGTGCTTCGGCGAGCGCGCGCAGACGGATGTGGTCGCGCAGGCCTATGCCGAGGTGCCGGGGGTGTCGCCCGCCACGGCCGAACTGGTGATCAATGCCGAGCGCGCGCTCATCGAGGGGCGGCGACGGGCGGGCGGACCCGCGCGGGAGCTGGCGCTTTATCTGGCGCATGGGTTGCACCATCTGGCCGGCGCCACCGACGACACTCCGGAGCGCCGCCGCGCGATGCGGCGGAAGGAAAACGCCTGGCTGGCCGCGGAAGCCGATGTCTGGAAGGATATTGTGGCCCCATGATTTTGCGCGACGATGCCATCGCGCTGCGGATGTATCCGTATGGCAACACCTCGCGGATTGTGGTCTGGCTTTCGCCGCTGCACGGCAAGCTGGCCACGCTGGCCAAGGGCAGCCAGCGTTACCGCAGCGCGCTGCTCGGGCAGATGGATTTGTTTTATACGTGCGAGATCCTGTTCTACGCGCGGGAGTCGCGCCAGTTGCACATTCTGAAGGAGTGCACGCCGCTCGAGACCCGGTCCGCCTTGCGAGGAGACTGGCGGGCCTGCGCGGTGGCTTCGTACTTCGCGGGGGTGGTGGACCAGGTGACGCCTGTCAGCGCCGCCGCGGCTCATCTGCATCCGTTGCTGGCGGAGAGTCTGGACAGCCTCGCGCGGAAGAGTCCGGGACCGGCGTTCATTCCGCGCTTCGAGCTGCAGTTGCTGCGTGAGCTGGGTCTCGCGCCCAACTGGCAGGCGTGCGCGCGCTGCTGGGCCGAGTTGAAGGACGCCATCCCGGGCTACTTCAACGAGCCGCAGGGCGCGATCTATTGCGCGGGATGCGCGGATGGGCAGGGGATGCGGGTGAGCGCCGCCACGCGCAAGGCCATTCAGGCGCTCGAGAGCGGACAGGCGTTGACATCGCTGCCGGAGTCGGTGTTCCGGGAGATGCGCGATGTGATGGGCGGCCTGCTGCGCTATCACGGCGACATCGCCGACCACGGCCGGCGGGCGGCGTTTCAGATTCTGGCGGCCGGCTGAGCAGCCAAGGGGGGCGTCGGGGGGACGTCGGGCGGAATCAAGGCCTTGCAATTCCGCGGGAGATGGAGTAAGTATTCGCCACATTCCGGTGGTGGATATAGCTCAATTGGTTAGAGCGCCAGATTGTGGTTCTGGAAGTTGCGGGTTCAAGTCCCGTTATCCACCCCATTTTTTTATGCCCGGTTGAGGCGGGGAAACGCCGGGTTTTCCGCGGATCAAAACCCGGCGCAGGGCTTTGTTTTTTAATGGGATTAGAGCATCTTCATCAATTCTGCAGCCGTTTTGTCTACTGCATTGGGCTTGGCCGTCGTCAGGCTGCATCGAAATAACGATGCTATTTCTGCTTCGCCTTCCTTGGCCCAGCCCAATTCGCCACGACCTCCCGGCCACATTATTTCTTCAAATGCTCTATTTGGCGGCCAGGACGAGGGCCGAGCGGGGGGGCAGCGTGCAGGTGTCGCCGGCGAGATGCCGGAGGGTTTTGACGCCCGCGTGCCGGTCATCGGCCAGAACGCGCCAACCGGCGGCGGGGAGGCTCACGGTTTGCTGTTCCGGGGTGGCATTGAAGATGACGGCGAAGCGGGTGTCATCGGGTTGGCTTGGGTCCCGCAAGGTATAGCCCACCATGCCGGAGGCGGGCATCTCGAGGAAGCGGATACCGCGACGGATATCGGCGGCGGTTGACAGCCGGAAGGCGGGGTGGGCCTTGCGCAGGGCGATCAGTCCGCGGTAGTAGGCGAAGAGGCCGGCAAATTGTTTTTTGCGCGCCCAGTTCAGAGCATTGACCGAGTCGGGGAGATTGTAGGTGTTTTCGTGTCCCTTTTTGGCGCGGGCCATTTCTTCGCCGGCGTGCAGGAAGGCGATGCCCTGACTGGTCAGGACCAGGGCCGCGGCGAGGCGGTTCATGGCGAGGCGCTCAGTGGTTTGGAGGCCCGGGGTGGTGAGCAGGATCTTGTCCCAGAGGGAATGGTTGTCGTGGCAGGAGTTGTAGCTGACGCAGTGATGGGGCCGGGAGGCCCACGCCCCGTGCCAGGTGTCGTTGGCAGGATACTGGATTTGCGGATGCCGCACGGCCGCCACGATGCCAGCTTTGAGGCGCTCCTCGAAGCCCGGGGCGTTTTGGATGAAACCGCCCGCAGCGTGATCGGAGACGGAGCCTTTGATGGCGTCGCGGAGGGTGTCGTTGAAAGCGGCGATGCGGTTCAAGCGGCGCACATTGGTTTTGGTGGCGCGGTGGGCGGGGGGGAGGGGGGTGTCGCCGGCGGTCCAGCCTTCGCCGTAGAGCAGGATGGAGGGATCCATCCGGTCCATGGCTTTGCGGACTTCGCGCATGGTGTCGAGATCGTGCAGGCCCATGAGGTCGAAGCGGAAACCGTCCACGTGATACTCGGTGGCCCAGTGGCGCAGGGAATCGAGGATCATTTTGCGAACCATGTAGCGTTCGGAGGCAATTTCGTTGCCGCAACCCGAGCCGTTGGCAAATTGGCCCTTGGCGGTCATGCGGTGATAGTAGCCGGGCACAAGGCGGTGAAAATGGGATTCTCCGCCGTGATAGGTATGGTTGTAAACCACGTCCAGGATGACACGCAGTCCGGCTTTGTGGAGGGCCTGGACCATCTGCTTAAACTCGCGCACACGCACGCGACCGTCATGGGGATTGCTGGCGTAGGCGCCGTGGGGGATGTTGTAGTTCATGGGGTTGTAGCCCCAGTTGTAGTGGCGGCCGGGGCGGGTTTCGTCCACGCCGGCGTATTGGGCCACCGGCAGCAGGTGGACATGGGTGACGCCCAGCTCGCGCAGGTGGCAGGCGCCGGTGCGCAGGCCGTCGGGGCTCTTGGTGTGGCGCTTGGCAAAGCCGGCATAGGTGCCGGGGAAGCGGCTGCCCGAGGAGGAGTGGATGGTGAAGTCGCGCACGTGCACTTCATAGATGATGGCATCGGTGGGCTCGTTGAAGGCGGGTTTGGCGTCCCTGGCCCAGTCCCTGGGATCGGTTTCGCGCAGATCAAGAATCATGGCGCGCTGGCCGTTGGCGCCGGAGGTGACGGCGTAGGGGTCCATGGCTTCGACCGCGGCGGCCTTGCCGGGATGGTGGATGCGGTAGCGATAATACTGGTGACGCAAATCTTCGCGGACCCTGGCAGTCCAGGTGCCTTTCGCGCTGGGCGTCATGGGGATGACGCGGGGAATCTCCGGCCGGTGGCCGGTTTGGAAAAGCAGCAGCTCGACCGACCGGGCGGTTGGGGCCCACACGCGGAAGGCGGTCGCGGCGGGGGTGTAGCGCGCGCCGAGGTCGTTGCCGGTATAATGAAAGCGCCGGGCGAAGTCGGGCGAGTCGTAGGCTGGCAGTTTCGATTTGCGTTTCATGGCCTTCTCCGTGGAATGACACGGCAAGTTAGCGGAGACGGAGACGTCTGTCGAGAGCGATGGTACGGAAATGCATTTCTTCTGCGGTTGGGGTTGGCCGACGGTACGCGTGGCGGGCGGTTTCAAATCACTTGACGGGAGGGGTGGGGGTCGCAATGCTCATAACGTGAAGCGGAGAGAGCGCGATTTGGGCTGGTTGAAGAGATCGCCGAGACTGCCGCGGCCCCGCGGGGCCGGGCGGGCTGTTGTTGCGGCGGCGCTGCTGGCGACGGCGATCGCGCGGGGGGACGTGGTGACGGGGGAGAATTGGCGAGTGGTGTTCAACCGGCCGGATCAAACCACGACGCTGACGAGCATTGGCCCGAACGAGTTTGATATCCGCGACGCGTTTATCGAGCGGATTGATGCGCTGCAGGCGGGCGATTCGGGGTGGCTGGCGACTTATACGCTGACGGGGAGTTATGCGCAGAACGGGGCGGCGGGTCCGATGTTGGCGGCGGTGTCCAACGCGTTGGCCCGGGGAGCGCACATGGGATTTGTGGTGGGCAGCGGCGTGGACCTGACCGAGGAGTTCTGGCCGGGCTGTTCGCTGCAATCGTTGTCGAAGCGCAAGGGCAACGCCCTGGAGATTGCCCGCGCGCCGGCCAAGGGCATCATGCACCACAAGGTGGGCGCTTTTTTCTATCAGGCGGCCGGGGAGGCGCGTCTGCTGACGGCATCGTGGAACTTTACGGCGTGGGCCAGCTCGCGGCAATGGAACATTCTGACAGATTTCGCCAACCATGATCTGGCCGTGGCCTATTCCAACGAGGTGCGCGAGCTGCTGAGGGGGTATTTCCATTCCAACCCGAACAAATCGCGCGTGCCGCAGGACAAGATGCCCTTCCGGACGCCCGCCGCGGCCGTGGACGGGTGGTCGCGTTTCGCGCCGTATCCGTCCAATAAATCGGGGGGGGACAACGCCCAGACGGAAATCACCAATCGCATTGGCCATGCCCGCGAGAGCATTTGGTTCGCGCTCAACAAGCAGACCCGCGCGGTGGTGACGGATCAATTGATTGCCGCCTGCGACCGGGGGGTTGAGGTGCACGGGGTCATTCCGGTGAGCGACCGCAAGACGGCCACAGGCAACAGCTATGAGCAGTATCAGCGGATGCTCGACCCGGCCAACTATGCCACGACCAACCGGGTGCATCTGCATGACGCCTACTACAAGTACAATGACACCGTGCGCGACACCGGGCAGGTGTCGGACCTGGTCCATTGCAAGTACATGGTGATTGATCCCTTCGGGCGGTCGCCCTGGGTGATTCACGGATCGGCCAACTGGACGCTGACCGCGCTGGCCACCACCAACACGCAGACCTCGAACGACGAAAATGTTTTGTTCATTCCCGATGGCGGGGTGGCCCGCGCGTTTTTGAGCCAGTTCGAGGCCATGACCGGGGTGGCGGCGATCGAGCCCGACCCGATGAGCCGGGTGCGATTGGCGGCGATCCCGGTGTCCGGTGGTGGCCTGCAGATTCAGTGCGTTGTGCCGGAGGGGGCGAGCGGGCGGCTGGTGGCGGCGGATGATTTGCAGACATGGGAGGCGGTGCAGACTTGGCCGCTGGGCGAAGGGCAGAACACGGTGAGCGTGAGCAAGACGGCGCCGCGCCGGTTCTATCGCGTGGAGCTGACTCCGGGCGTCCAGGGCGTTTCACGGCCCGCCGCGCCGGCCGCGCGTCCGCCCGCGAAGCCGTTGGCCGGCGATGGCGAGCTAGCGGTGGTGGTGACACCCAGCAATCTGACGGCCATCGGCGAGAGCGGACTGGAGTACACGGTGGAGGCCTATGTTGAAAACAACACGGGCTTGGAGATTAGTCAGGCCGAATGGACCCTGTTGGCGGCGGACGGGTTGACCCATGAGTTTGCAGGGCTGCAGGTGAAGGATGGGCAACTCTTGATGTTGGTGCCCGCGCCTGAAGATGGCGGTCGCTTGCTGGATGCCGTCTATACGGTGATGGCGGGCGAGGGCGAGGAGTCGGTGACTCATTCGGCGACCTGCCGCGTGACCATATTGCGCCCCCGGCTGGTGGATTTTGAAACGCTGGGGGCCATGGGAAGCTATCCGACCAACCTGGTACGTGACGAAGTGACCGGCGAGGTCGAGTACATCGGCGTGACCACCAACTTCTATGGCATTGATTGGAAGTTGTTCAACATGCGCCGCTCGCTGGATAGCCCTTTGGGCGGATATGCCGGGCGCTTGCGGCATAGTTCGCTCACAGTGCCGGGTTTGCTGGAAAGCCGAGATTATTTTGATGGCATCGGGTCGATTTCGGTCCATTACGCGCTAAATAATGTTTCGGGTTTTCTGACGTTTGTTATTGAGACGCGGGGGATTGAGTCGGAAGAGTGGACGCAGGCCGGGGCGTCGTGCCGTGTCGAGGCGGGCGGGGACATGACCAACCAGATGCACACGGTGGATGTCAATTTGCCGGGGCCGCGATTTGTGCGCATCCGCACCACCGGCGGCTTCGGCAATGCGGTCAATCTCGACAACCTATTGATTCGCCCTTACGGGGATCTGGTGCCGTATCTTGAGGTGGAGGGGGGAGCCGCGGCCGCGGTGGGGCAAGAATATGAACTGGTTTTCCGGGTGGTGAATGGCGAAGGCGCGCCGCGGGTCTGGTCGAACTATGGCGTCGAGCGGCTGGATGGCGAGGGCGGAACGCCTCTGTTTGGCGAGTGGGACGGGGACTTGCGGCTGGTTTACACTCCGACGGCAGAGGATTTGGGGCAGGCATTCATGGCGACGGGCACGGTGTCCATCTATGGCGGAGAATATGAGCTCTCCACCAACAGGACGTTCCAGGTGGAGTACGGTCCCGATTTCGAACTGCTCAACGCCAGTGCCGGCGGGCGGACGATTCTATACACGAATGAGATCCTCGACGTGTGGTCCACCAATGTGTTCATTGGGGGAGAGGCATGCACCAATCGGGAGCTCTACACCGCGGAATGGAGCGCGTATCCGCCATTCGTGACTCAGACCGTGAAACAGTATAATCGCTACCGGATTGGGGCTGGATTGCTCGCGGGCGATGTGGGCAATCACGATCTGTCGCTGACCCTGACCGATAAGAGCAATCACCTTGCGACCACTCGCGTGATTCACTTTTTGGTGCTGGACCGGGAGGAACCCGATCCGCGGCACCTGACGTTTGAGGATTTTTCGGAAACGAGTTTGGATGCGCGCGAGGTCATTCTTTCCGGGGCAACCTGGCGCATGGCGGGTGTGCGCGCGGGGTGGCAGCCTGACGACCGCAAAGTTGGCACCACCGCCGCGCGGGTGGAATGTCCGGGAGAGGGCGCGGCGTTTTTGGAGAGTATCGAGGACTTTGATGGCATCGGCTATCTCGAATTTTCCTGCGCGGGCTACGGCGGGGTGGAAGGCGGAGAGGTCCGGGTTCTGATTCAGCCCGATGGCGCGGACGAATTCACGGCGTTGGGCGAACCTGTCCCAGTGCCCGGCGGCGAGCTGGCGGCGCAACGGATTTTTGTGGACGCAGCCGGCCCGGCCCGGGTGCGCTTGGAAATTACGGGGCCGGCCGGGCACCGGATCAATCTGGATGAAATCAAGATCGGGTTGCCGCGTCCGGAAGAGCGCATTGTGGTCGAGGGCGACTTGGAGATTCTGGCGGGGGGCGGTTTTGATTTGCGGTTTGTGCCGACGAATCTACCGCCGGGGGTGGAGGCGGTGGATGTGGTGGTGCTGCGCGATGGCTGGGACGTGACGGAGTATAGCGGAGACCAACCGCTCTATCGGTTGATCACTACCAACGAGCCGGGCGGGCATGAAGGATTCCTGGAAATTCGGATTCAGCTTTCGAACGGGTTTGAGCTGGAAACCGTCGTGCCCTGGCTGGTGCGCGGGGAGAAACAGGCGGACATTGCCGCGTTCCGGCCGGGACACCTGACCATTTGGGGCGAGCCCGGCTGGCAGCATATTATTTTCGCGCTGGAGGAGCTGGGGTTGGATCCGCGTGAACCGGCCAACTGGGTCTGGGCGGTCACAAATATCCATGTTGCGGTAGGCGAGGAGGAGTATGACATTCCCGCGCCGAATGAGCCGCCTGTCGAGGGGCATCGGCGGCTCTTTTTTGGGGTGCGCACGACTATCGAGGCGAACGAATAACGCGCCATCCACCGGTGGGGGTGAGACGCTGTTGGCGATGCGGGGGGAGGATATTGCCCTTGCGGAACGGGGGGGGAATGGCCGATAGTGAGCGCGATTTTTTTGTTCGGAGAAAGAGTGTTGTCATCATGTCGGAATTGTCGAAACACATAGATGCCAAGGCGATCGAGGCCAAATGGTATGACTGGTGGAAGCAGCAGCGGTATTTTCACGCCGAGGCGGAGCCGGGGGCCAAGACCTATTCGATTGTGATTCCCCCGCCGAATGTGACGGGGATTCTGCACATGGGGCACGCCCTGAACAATACGGTGCAGGATGTGATGATCCGCCGCCGCCGGATGCAGGGGTTCAGCACGGTGTGGGTGCCGGGCACGGACCACGCCGGCATCGCCACGCAAAACGTGGTGGAAAAAGACCTCAAGGAGGAGGGGAAGAGTCGCTGGGACCTGTCCCGCGAGGAGTTTCTGGAGCGGGTGTGGGCGTGGAAAAAGGAGAAGGGGAGCACCATTCTGCGCCAGCTCGAGCGGCTGGGGGCGTCGTGCGACTGGGACCGCACCCGGTTCACGATGGACGAGGGGCTGAGCAATGCCGTGGCCGAAGTGTTTGTGCGGCTGTACGAGAAAAAACTGGTTTATCGCGGCGAATATATCATCAATTGGTGCCCGCGGTGCTGCACGGCGCTCTCGGACGAGGAGAGCGAGCACGAGGACCAGGCCGGGCATCTCTGGCACATTCGTTATCCGCTGAAGGGCGGGCGCAAGCGCGACGGCGTGGTGGTGGCGACGACCCGGCCGGAGACCATGCTGGGGGATACGGCGGTGGCGGTGAATCCGCGCGATGAGCGCTATGCCAAGCTGAAGGGGCAGACGCTGATTCTGCCGATTCTCGGGCGCGAGCTGCCGGTGATCGAGGATGATTTTGTGGATCCGCAGTTCGGGACGGGGGCGGTCAAGGTGACGCCGGCGCACGACCCCAACGACTTTGAGATGGGGCGGCGGCATGAGTTGCCGTCGGTGAACGTGATGACGGACACCGGTGAAATGAACGAGCAGGCGGGGCCTTACAAGGGGCTGGACCGCTTTGAGTGCCGCAAGCGGATTGTCGAGGATTTGCGCGAGGCGGGCCTGCTGGTGAAGGTGGAGGATCACGCTCACGCGGTGGGGCGCTGCTACCGGTGCGATACGGTGGTGGAGCCGCGGCTGTCGCTGCAGTGGTTCGTGAAGATGAAGCCGCTGGCGCGCCCGGCGATCGAGGCGGTCAAGGACGGTCGAATCCGCTTTGTGCCGGAGCGCTGGAACAAGGTCTATCTGGAGTGGATGGAGAACATCCGCGACTGGTGCATCCGCCGCCAGATCTGGTGGGGGCACCGCATCCCGGTGTTTTACTGCGATGCGCCGGAGTGCGGCCACCAGTGGGCGACCAAGGAGACACCGGAGGTTTGCCCCAAGTGCGGCAGCGACCAGATCCGGCAGGATCCCGACGTGCTGGACACGTGGTTCAGTTCGTGGCTCTGGCCGTTCAGCGTGTTTGGCTGGCCGGAGGACAACGAGGATTTGCGGACGTTTTATCCGACCAGCGATCTGGTGACGGCGCCGGACATCATCTTTTTCTGGGTGGCGCGCATGATCATGGCGGGGCTGGAGTTCATGGGCGATGTGCCTTTCCGGCGGGTCTATCTGCACGGGACGGTGCGCGACGACAAGGGCCGCAAGATGAGCAAGAGCCTGGGCAATTCGATTGACCCGATTGACATCATCGAGGCCTTCAGCGCGGACGCGCTGCGCTTCAGCCTGATCGCCCTGACGGCGACGGGGCAGGATGTGTATATCTCGAAAGAGAAGTTCGAGCTGGGGCGCAATTTCGGCACCAAAATCTGGAACGCGGCGCGCTTTTTGCAGATGTTCACCGGGGAGCAGCGTCCCGAGGTGAGCCATCCGCAGTTCAACCCGGCGCTGTTGACGGCGGACGACCAGCATATTCTGGCGCGGCTGCAGCGGACGGTGACGCAGTGCGACGAGAACATCGAGCGCTGCCGGTTCAACGACTATGCCAAGGCGGTCTATGACTTTTTCTGGCACGAGTTCTGCGACTGGTATGTCGAGTATGCCAAGCTGCCGCTGAACGGCACGGACGAGGCGCGGAAGGCGGAGGTGCTCAAGGTGATGCACTATGTGCTTTCGAGGGCGCTGTGCCTGCTGCATCCGATCATGCCGTTCCTGACGGAAGAGCTGTGGCAGTCGCTGGGCTACACGAGCCTGGCGGAGAGCGTGGTGGTGGCGCCCTGGCCCGAGCCGGTCGAGGAGGAGGAGCTGGCGGGCTGGGGGGTGCAGATGCCGGCGGTGGCCTATGTGGACGCCAAGCACGCGGCGATTGGCCTGGCGCGCAATCTGCGCGCGGACTACGGCCTCGCGCCGGCGCAGGTGGCGGACTTCGTGCTGCGTCCCGCCGATGTCGAGACTGGCGAGCAGGTGCGCGCGGACCGCGCGGCCTATCTGCCGTATCTGCGGGCCGGGAAGCTCGAAGTCGAGGCGGACTTCACTCCGGCGCGGCCGATGCCGAGCGTGATCACGCCGCTGGGCACGCTGTTCATGTCGCTGGAGGGCCATGTGGATGTCGAGGCCGAGCGGCGGCGCTTGTCCGAGCAACTGGCCAAGACCGAGCAGGACCTCGACAACGTGGGCAAACGCCTCAACCACGCGGATTTTTTGACGCGCGCGCCGCATGACGTGGTCGAGCAGGCGCGGGAGCGCAAGCTTCAACTGCAGGAGAAGCGCGACAAGCTGGTCAAGCTGATTGAAGCTCTGGCCTGAAGCCGCTATTCTAACCCGCAAATCAACTGGATGGGATCTATCAAGAAGGAGTAAACCCCGATGGCAAAAGAACTGGCCTTTGTATTGATCAACCCCTCGACGGTGGCGAAGTCGCGCACCGGCGGAGTGATTGCCCGCTATATCAGCCGAACGGGGCTGGATTTTGTGGCGGCGCGGATGTTCGCGCCGAACGCTGAGCTGGCCCACGCCTATGCGGAGCTGATCCGCAACAATCCGGATGTGCAGCCGGAGATTCGTCCGCTGCTGGCCAACTATGTGGAGCGTGAATACGGTCCCGACCCTTCGACGGGCCACCGCAAGCGCGTGATGATGCTGCTGTTCGAAGGCGAAAACGCGGTGCAGATCGTCAAGGATGTGACCGGGCCGATCCGCCCGACCGACAGCGGCGAGAGCGTGCGCGACACGTTCGGCGACTACGTGCTGGATACGGATGGAACGGTGCAATATCTCGAGCCGGCGGTTTTCATCGGGCCGAACCAGGCCGCGGTGGGCGAGGCGCTCAAGCTGTGGGCCGGCTACGCGGCGGAATGCGGCGGGATTGTGGACACGGCAGGCGATGTGCTCCGCGGCGAAACCATCGAAAAGGCGCTGGTGATCATCAAGCCTGACAACTTCACCTTCGCGAGCGCGCGGCCCGGGCTGATCATTGACATCTTCTCCCGCTCGGGGCTGCGGATTGTGGCGGCCAAGATCCACCACATGACCGTGGCCGAAGCCGAGGACTTTTACGGGCCGGTGCGCGAGCTGCTGCGCGCGAAGCTCAAGAAGCCGGTGGCCGAGCGCGCGGCCAAGGCGGTGTCCGCCGAGCTGGGCATGCTGCTGCCCGAGGAGGTCAAGGGGCCGCTGGGCGATCTGCTGGGGCCGCACTACGGCGATCATCAGTTCTATCAGATTGTGCAGTTCATGACGGGGCGGTGGAGCGAAGGGCTTTCCGACGAGGAAAAGCGCCAGCCCGGCACCACCAAGTGCCTGCTGCTGGTCTATGCCGGGGTCAATGCCATCGCGCGCATCCGCAACATTCTGGGTTCGACGGATCCGAGCCAGGCGCTGCCCGGCTCCGTGCGGCGCGAATTCGGCCAGGACATCATGGTCAACAGCGCCCACGCCTCAGACTCGGTTGAAAACGCCGCGCGCGAGATGAAGATCACGCGCGTGGAGGAGGACACCATCCAGCACTGGGTGCAAGCCTATTATCCATAAATTGTGTGGCCAATAGTTCCCCCCGGGTGAGGGGGAGTTGCCTGAACGAGAGGTAGCCATGTTCTACAATTCCATTGAAGCGGCGCCGCCGGATCCCATTCTGGGGCTGACGGAGGCTTTTCGGCGGGATCCCCGCGAACACAAGGTCAACCTGGGTGTCGGGGTGTTTGTGGATGATGCCGGGCGGACGCCGGTGCTCGAGAGTGTGCGCCGGGCCGAACGCATGCTCTGGGAAACCGAGAAGACCAAGGACTATCTGCCGATTGCCGGATTGCCCACATACGGGCGCGAAGTGGCGCGGCTGGTGCTGGGCGACGAGCTGCATGCGGCGATGGCCGGCCGGGTGGCCGTTGGGCAGACGCCCGGCGGCACGGGCGCGGTGCGGATTGGCATGGACCTGCTCAAGACCTACCGGCCGGATGCCACGGTATGGATGTCGAGCCCGACCTGGGGCAATCACCATGGCATTGCCGCGGCGGCCGGGCTGGCCACCCGGGATTATCCTTATTATGACTCGGTCCGCACACGCGTAGATGTGGATGGGATGTGCGCCACGCTCGAGCAGGTGCCAGCGGGCGACGCGGTCCTGATTCATGTCTGCTGCCACAATCCGACGGGGGCGGATTTGGAGCCGGAGGCCTGGGAGCGGGTGGCGGCCATCGCGGCCAAGGCTGGCTGGCTGCCGTTTTTCGACTTTGCCTATCTGGGTTTTGGCGAGGGGCTGGCGGAGGATCGCACCGGGCTGCTGGCGGTGCTGAAGCGGGTGCCTGAAGCGGTGGTGGCGTTTTCGCTGTCCAAGAACATGGGGCTCTACAGCGAGCGGGTGGGCGCACTGCTGCTGGTGGCCGAGAGCGCCGAGAGCGCCGAGGTGGGGTTGTCGCACGCCAAGCGGCTGGGGCGGGTGCTGTACTCGAATCCGCCGCGTCACGGCGCCGCGCTGGCGGCGCTGGTGCTGGGCGATCCGGAGCTGTGCGCGCTGTGGGAGGAGGAGGTCAAGACCATGCGCGAGCGCATTCGCGGTCTGCGTCGCCAGTTGGTGGCGGGCTTGACGGCGCGTCAGAGCGCGGTGGATTTTTGCTTCATCGAGAGCCAACACGGGATGTTCTCGTTCAGCGGGCTCAATGATGCCCAGGTCGCTTTTTTGCGCGAGGAGAAGGCCATTTATATGGCCAAGGGGGGGCGCATCAATGTGGCGGGGTTGCGGTCGGACAACATGGACTATGTTTGCGAGGCCATCGCGGAGAGTCTCAAGCTGGACGAGTAGTTGACCGGCGGGGGGGCGGGTCAGGATTCGAGGAGGTTGCGGGAGGGGAAGTGGGGGTCGCAGGTGACGTGGATGCCGAGGCGCTTGAGTCCGGTTTCGTCGCCGGGGGTGGGGATGTGGGTGGCATGAAACTCGGTTCCGGCGAGTTGCTTGAGGCATTCGAGGGCGGCCTGGGCGGACGGATTGAGCGTGGCGCTGATGGAGAGGGCGATGAGCGTTTCGTTGAGGCTGAGGCTTTCGGTTTTGCGTCCGAGAATGTCGTGTTTGAGCGCGCCGATGGAGCGGGTGACGGCGGGGGGCAGCAGATGGATGTTGTCGGGGATGCCGGCGAGGTGCTTGATGGCGTTGAGGACGACGCTCGAGGCGGCATGCATGAGCGGTGAGTTTTTACCGGTGATGAGGGTGCCGTCGGCGAGTTCGAGCGCCGCGCCGCAATAGACGCCGAGGTTGCCCTTCTGGCGGGCGGCGCCATCAAGGGCGGCTTGGCGGGCGGGGGCGACCACACGGCGGGAATCCGGCTGGAGGTCGAGCCGGCGCATGAGGGCGTCGAGGCGCTCGAGGGTGGTGGAATCGGTCAGGCCGAGGGCGTATTCGCAGGCATAGCGGAAATGGCGACGGATGATTTCCTGGCAGGAGGCTTCGCGGATGAGGGCTTCGTTGGTGATGCCGGCGCGGATGCGGTTGACGCCGAGGTCGGTGGGGGAACGGCAGGGGGCGGCGGCGCCCAAGCGTTGCAGCAGGGTTCGGAGGAGAGGGAAGGCGTTGATTTCGCGGCTGTAGCTGGTGGCTTGCCGGCCGGTGGCCTCGAGGTGGAAGGGGTCGGTTTGGACGGTGTCGCCGAGGTCGGCGGTGGCGGCTTCGTAGGCGAGGTTGAGGGGGTGGCCGGGGAGGAGGTCCCAGACGGGGAAGGTTTCGAATTTGGCGTAGGCGGCCCGCCGGCCAGCCTGGTGTTCGTGGTAGAGCATGGCGAGGCAGGTGGCCAGTTTGCCGCTGCCGGGGCCGGGGGCGGTCACCACGACGAGAGGGCGGGTGGTGGGCGGGAGGGGCAGGGCGCCGTAGCCGTTGGGGCTGACGATGTGGGTGAGGTCGTCGGGATAGCCGGGGATGGGCGCGTGGGCATAGACGCGCAGGCCGCGGCGCTCGAGTTTGCGGCGGAACTGCTCGGCGGCGGGCCGGCCTTCATGGCAGGTGATGATGACGGCGGTGACCTCGAGGCCGTGATCGTGGAGGTCGTCCACGAGTTTCATGGCGTCGGCATCGTAGGTGATGCCGAAGTCGGCGCGCATTTTGCGGCGTTCGATGTGGCCGGCATGGATGCAGAGGATAATTTCGGCCTGGTCGCGCAGCTCGTGGAGGAGCCGCATTTTGATGTTGGGGTCGTAGCCGGGCAGGACGCGAGCGGCGTGGAAGTCATAGAGCAGTTTGCCGCCGAATTCGAGGAAGAGCTTGTCGGCGGTTTCGAGGCGTTCGCGGATGCTGGCCGCCTGGGCATCCAGGTAGAGGCAGTTGTCGAATCCGGCGGGGCGGGTCACTGGAGCTCGATGAGGGCGGTGAGGACGGCGGGGAACTTGCGCAGCTGATCGTAGAGGCGGAGCATGCAATCGCTGTAGGCATACATCCATTGCTGGTTGAAAACGCGTTCCTGGATGTCGGAGTAGAGCGCGGCGGTAAAGGTGACGCGGCGGGCGGCGAAGACGGGGTTGGCGAGCAGGCCGAACTGGCGGCGGATGAAAAGCCGGGACGTGCCCGAGGGGTCCAGCAGGGGGGGGAGGCAGCGCTCGATGCGGTTCCAGTGGCGCCGGCGGTAATCAATCAGGCTGGCGGGGGGAACGGTATAGCGGTGCAGTTTCTGCATCAGCTTCACGATGTCGCGGCGGTCGGGGACCGAGGTGTGGCTGAGGAACAGGCGCAAGAAGTGGCGGTACTGGGTTTCCCATTCGGCGTGCTGGGCTTCGGTGGAGTCATTGATCAGGCCGACTTCATTCATGCGCTGGATGACGTGGTCAATAAAGATGCACGCCATGCGGCTGATGAGCAGCGCCTTGGTCAGCATGATCCGGTCGCGATCCCAACCCAGGTAGCGGCCCCACCGCTCGACGCGTTCGGGGGCGCGGGTGATCCGGCTCCAATAGACCAGGTTGAACCCGGGCTGATGGCCGATGATATGCTGCTGGCTTTCTTGCAGGCGCAGGCGGGCCTGCTGCCGATTGTAATTGGTGATGGGGTCCGGCAGACTGATTTCGATCTGCGGGCCCGGATGGGCTGAATTGTTCTGGCTATAGGCCAAGGGATTCCTTGTAGTTCTTGAGCGCCGCCAAATAATTCGAATAGAGCCGGCGGCTGAAAGCATGAGGATAGGCTTCGAAGTGGCGGTAAACGTCGGAGGGCGCCTCGGTATCTTCGGCGATTTGCTGCAGCATCTCGCGTTTTTCCTCGAGCGGCAGGGTTTCCCAGGTCTGTTCCTCGAAAGCGATCGCGCCGCGTTTGCCGGATGCGGGAAGACGCTCGGCGTTGCGGATGAGATGGGAGATCACCTGATGCAACATGTCTCCGAAGGGGCGCTCGTGTTCGTTATACGTCATGTCCGTTTCCTTCCATCCGGGACCAGGGGCTGGGAGAGCGGTTTGCCACCAGCCGAGTCGCTCCCGGGCGCGGCATCACGCCGGGAGAGGCAATATGCGGTTGCGGCAACAACATCACGGCACACCCATCCTGACCATTCCTTCTTATTGAGAGAAACACAGTTGCCGGAAAAAGGCCAGAGTTGTTTTGCAGGCGGGCCCGATTTTTGACGAGGATTGAGGTTGTTTGAGCCGCGAATGGGCGCAAATGGCCGCGAAATTCAGACTTCCTGATCTCGGAGGAAATTGCGTTGGCACGATTCCGCCGTTGAGGTCGGGAAGCCTGCCCTGGCAAGGGCTGACATCCCCGCGAGTTTGTAGTCCCGCCTTCAGGCGGCATGTCCCGA
>JAAZFE010000008.1 GCA_012511885.1 Lentisphaerota bacterium
GGGGGAGGGTGGTGGGGGTGGTGGGGGGGAGGTGTGTAAGGTGTGGGCGGGTGTGTGAGGGGGTTTGGGTGTAGGTGGGTGGTTGGGTGGTGGTGGGGGGATGGGGGGGTGTGGGGGGGGGGGGAGAGGCGGCAAAGGATTTGGAAAAACGAGGCGGCAAAACCAAGGTGCGCCTTTTCCGCGCTGGCGCGTCGAGGACGCCCCTCGCGTACTGAAGTACTGCGAGGGATCGCCCGCGACGCGCCATCATCGTAAAATTCGCGCCTTATTTTGCCGGGAAAACCCCTCGTTTTTCCAAATCCTTTGCCGCACTGCCATCCCGCAGGGGCGGGACGGACGGCAGGCAAGTGGGAATTGCGTGATTGCGAGATTGCGGGAATGGACGACTGGGGGCGCTGGGGCGCCATGGCGCCAGCGGGGACAGGCGGCAGTTGCGGACGCCGCTTCGCGGCGGAAACAGAGGCGCAGGAGGTCGGGAGTTGGGAGATGAGTATTACGATTGTGAAGAATCGTAATACTGGGGGAACAACGGGCGACTGCCGGATTGGGTAGGGTTAGAAGGAGTAGGAGGCGGTGAGGCCGCCGAAGAAGATGTCGCGGTGGGGGTAGAGGCGCGAGTCTTTGATGTCGTCGCGGATATCGCTGTCGAGGAGGGTGCTGACGGCGGCCTTGAGGCCGACGGTGAGGGTTTCGGTGAGTTCGTAGTTGAGGGCGGCGTCGAATTGGATATGGGTCCAGGCGGAGCCGGTGGGGGAGTCGTAATTGTCTTCGATGTAGTATTTGCCGGCGAAGCCGACTTCGGCGCCGAGGTCGAGCGAGATGCGGTCGGCGAGATCCAGGGTGTGCTCGAGGCCGAGCAGGATGATCCAGTCGTGGGTGTTGGAGAGGTCGTGGCAGAAGGTGATGGAGGGGGTGAGGGGGAGGTCCTGGGCGGCGAGTGTGAGGTAGAGCTCGTAGCCGTCGTCGGCGGGGGTTTCGGTGAGGAGGGGGTAGCCATCTTCGTCGGAGGCGAGGCCGCCGGTTTCGTCGTCGAGGATGAAGTCGCTGCCTTCCTGGGGATAGATGAAGTAGATGGCGCCGACGGTGAGGGCGAGGGGGCCTTCCCAGGGGAGGGTCCAGTTGAGTTCGAGGTCAATCTCGCTCCACTTGCCGCCGGTATCCGGGTAGCAGCTGTCGCGGTTGTCGGTGAGGTTCATGTTGGCCCAGAGGTTGAAGCCGAAGCCGAAGGGGCCGCAGATGTCGAGGCTGGGCTGGAAGACGGGTTCATCGTTTTCGACAGCGCCACGATAGGCGAAGGCGGAGAGGATGTCGGCAGAGAGTGTGGCGTCGGCGGCGAGCAGGGCGCCGGGGAGGGCGAGGGCCAGCAGGATGATGAGGGCGGTGATTTTGTTCATTTGGGTTTTCTCCTTTGGGTTGCAGAACCTCTTGAACGCTGAGAAGAGCGATGGGTTGGTTTATGCTTTTTGGGGCTGGATTTGTCAACGGTTTTTGAGCGGCGGGCCGAGGCTGTTTTTCCGGTTTTGGGGCGGGTTTTGCGAGCCTTGGTTTTGGTGGGGGGGCGGGGGGAGGAGGAGTCGCCCTGATCGAGGAGGAAGTCCACGCGTCCGAGGTGTTCATCGACCGCGGCGAGGCTGACCTCGAGGGCCTGGCCGAAGCGGAAGGGGGAGCCTTTGCGGGTGGCGGCGGAGAAGGAGTCGGGGGAGAGGTGGTAGCGTTCGCGTCCGAGGGTGTGATAGGGGAGGAGGCCCTGCTGGAGGGTGTCCTGGAGTTCGATGATGAGACCTTTGGGGTTCAGCGAGATGATGGTGCCGGTGTAGGGGCCGATTGCGCCTTTGCGGAGGAGCGCGGCGTAGTAGCGGATGCGTTTGGCCTGGATGGATTGCATTTCGAGTTCGGCGGATTCGCGTTCGGTGGCGGAGCAATGGATGGCCATTTTGGTGATTTGGGCCTTGGTGTAGGCCGGTTTTTTGGCGCCGGTTTCGAGAGCGATGAGGACGCGATGGAGTACGAGGTCGGGATAGCGCCGGATGGGGGAGGTGAAGTGGGCGTAATGGGTGAAGCCCAGGCCGAAGTGGGGGCGGGATTCGGCTTCGTAAACGGCGCGTTTCATGTTGCGCAGGAGGGTGAGGGTGGCGATGTGCTGATCGGGCTGGTCGAGGACTTTGCGGGCGAGTTGGTTGAGGTCGTGCGAGGTTTTGGGGGCGTGGTCGTAGCCCAGGAAGCGGAGTTCCTCGGCCATGCGGGTCCATTGTTCGTCGGAGGGCTGGTCATGGACGCGGTAGATGCCGGGGAGGCGGGCATGGAAGATTTTTTCGGCGACGACGCGGTTGGCGGCGAGCATGCATTCTTCGATGAGGTGATAGGCTTCGGTGGCGCCGCGTTTGACGAAGCGGAGGGGATTGCCCTGGGCGTCGAGGATGCAGGCGACATCGGGCAGGGCGAAGTCGAGGGCGCCCTGGCGGAAGCGCAGGGCGCGCATTTTGCGGGTGAGTTTGCGCAGGGCAAGCAGGGCCTGGCCGACTTCTGCGGGCAAGTCGGGCAGGTTGCGGCGGCGGAAGAATTTCTCGACGCCTTCGTAGGACAGGCAGGCGCGGGAGCGGATGAGGGAGCGATAGGTGGTGGCGGATTCGATTTGGCCCTGGGAATCGAGGATGATGTCCACGGTGTGAGCGAGATGGTCTTCGTCGGGTTGGAGGCTGCAGACGCGCACGGTGAGGTCTTCGGGGAGCATGCGAATGACGCGATCGACGAGATAGGTGCTGTTGCCACGACGGTAGGCTTCCTTGTCGATTTCGGAGCCGGGTTTGACGTAGGCGGCGACATCGGCGATGTGGATGCCCAAGCGGGAGCGGCCATTGGGGAGGGATTCGATGGAGATGGCGTCGTCGTAGTCGTGGGCGGTGGCGGGGTCGATGGTGAAGACTAGTTTTTGGCGCAGGTCCACGCGGGTTTTGTCGTCGAGGTGGTGGGGGGCCAGGCGCGCGGGGACGCGGCGGGCCGCCTTTTGGACGGAGTCGGGGAATTCTTCAGAGAGTCCGCGGTCGAGCAGGAGGGCGGGGATGTCGTTTTCGGCGGCTTCGGGGTCGCCGAGGTCGCGGACGAATTCGGCGGTGAGGGGGAGGTCGGCGGAGGGGGGGGCATCGAGGATGCGGGCGAGGACGAGGTTGCCGAGACGTTTTTTGTGCTGGGCGGGGGGGCCGGCCAGTTGGATGTTGGTTTTGAGGAGGGCGTCGCGGGGGACGATGTAGGCGTAGTAGGGGGTGGCGTGGAGGGTGCCGACCACCCACTGGCGCTTGCGTTGGGTGACGCGCAGGACGCGGCCGGCGCGGGTTTCGCCCTGGGCGCCAAACATGCGGGTGGTGGTGGCGTGGCGGAGGGGGACGGCAATGACGCGGTCGCCGTGCATGGCGACGCCAGCGTGGGTGGGATCAATTTTGAGGGTGGGTTTACGGGGGTCGTCCGGGATGAGCCAGCAGGTGCCGTTGAGACGTACGCGGAAGGTGCCGGCGATCTGTTCTGCCGTGGCGGCCGGGGGGGCCCAACGTTTGCCGCGCAACTGGGTGGCCAGGCCGCGGTCGGCGAGGTCGCGGAGGGCCTGGCGCAGTTGTCCGCGCTGGCCGGGCGGCAGACTCAGCGCTTTGGCGAGTTCGCGCTCGGGCAGGGGGACATAGGCGGGAGAAGAGAAGAGGGCGGCCAAGCGGCGCGCCAGATCATTGTGATTGGTCATAGGTGGGGATCATGGCGCATGATCGGGGGGACTGACGAGCAGAATTTTGTCGTCGAGGGATCGCCAGGTGGCCTGGTGGGTGGCGAGATCGAGGAGGAGGACGGAGGGGGGGCGTCCGCGGGGGCGGGCGCATGAGCCGGGGTTGAGGATGCGGGTGGCGCCGACTTGCCGGTTTTCGGGTTGGTGGGTGTGGCCGGTGAAGATGTAGTCGTGGTTGCCGGCGGCGATGAGGCGTTCGAGGAGTTGGGGGTCGTCGCCGTGGACGATGGCGCAGGAGTGGTTGTGGAGGTGGCATTGGGGGGCGGTGTCGATGTGGAGATGGGGGATTTGGTAGCGGAGGGCGGGGGTGGGCAGGAACCAGCGGTCGCAGTTGCCGATGGCGACGTGGGCGTGGATGTTGTGTTCTTGGCAGGTGGCGGAGAGGAGGGTGAGGACGTCGGGGCCGGAGTCGCCGCAGTGGATGAGGTGGCGGGCGCCGTGGGTGAGGAGGAGGGTAAGGGCGGTGCGGGTGGGGGGGAGGTGGTTGTGGGTGTCGGATAGGATGCCTAGGAGCATGGGGGGAGTGTGGCGGGTTGGGGGGGGGATGGCAAGTGCGGTTGGTGGGTGGTGGGTGGTTGCGGGTGGTTGGTGGGGGTGGGTTGGCGGGGTGGGGAGTGGTTGGCGGAGGAGAGGCGGCAAAGGATTTTGAAAAACGAGGCGGCAAAACCAAGGTGCGCCTTTTCCGCGCTGGCGCGTCGAGGACGACCCTCGCGTACTAAAGTACTGCGAGGGATCGCCCGCGACGCATCATCATCGTAAAATTCGCGACTTATTTTGCCGGGAAATCCCCTCGTTTTTACAAAATCCTTTGCCGCATGGCCACGGGGCGCTGACGCGCCTTGGCGACGGCGAGGCGGGAGGGCGGTTATTTCCGCGTGAAATCTCCGCCAAACTCCCCAAGAAACCGCCAGCAGCCACGTCCTGCGGACGGCGGGCCAAGTGGTTGGTGGCGCGGGGCGTTGTGGGTGCAGGCGAGGCGTGGTTTGCTGTTTGGAGCGGGGTGGGGGCGCTGACGCGCCATGGAGGCAGGCGATTTTTTAGGGGGGGTGCTGCCGCACCTTAGCGATGGCGGGGCGGTGCTGGTGGAGGTGGAAGGGGAAGGGGCGCTGACGCGCCATGGCGACGGCGGGGGTGTGGGCTTGCGTGGGGGGGGGGTGTTGGGGCAGGATGGGGGGGATGGAGCGCGCGGAATTTTTTGATCGGTTGGCAACGGAGTTGGATCCGTTGGCTATTTTGCCGGAGCATGAGTCGCGGATGGAGCGGCTGCGTGAGCGGCTGGGGGATTTGCGCGGCAAGCGGGTGCTGGAGCCGGGTTGCGGGGCGGGCGCGTTGTCACGTCGCTTGGCGGAGTGGGTGGGGCGGGGGGGGCGGGTGCTGGCGTGGGATCCAAGTGAGGGGATGGTGGCGCATTGTCGGAGAGTGGTGCAGGATTTTGCGCAGGTGGAGGTGGCGCAGGGCACGGCGGAGGAGATTGTGATTGGGGCGGGGGAATGGGATTTGGCGCTATGTTTTCGGGTGTATCCGCATTTGGAGAAGCCGGAACTGTTTTTGGGTCGGTGTGGCGACTGGCTGGTGCCGGGGGGGGAGCTGGTGGTGGCGAATCTGGAGGGGAGTGAGTCGCTGAATGCGATGCATGCGGAGTTGCCGGGGGTGAGGGAGGATCGCATGCCTGCGGCGGAGGCGCTGGCCGCGCTTTTGCGGGAGCTGGGTTGGCAGGTGGTGGCGGCGATTGATGAGCCGGAGGAGTATTATGTGCGGGCGCGCCGGCCATGATCGGGGGCCGCTGGGCAGCTCCGGCCCGGGCGGCGCGCGGGCGGAGCGAGGGGAGAGGGTTTCGCCTTGGACGATTGGGTTGAGGTCGGCGCGCGCGAATCTGGTTCCCGGTTTGATTTTGCAGTTGATGGCGGTGGGGGTGGTGGTGGCGTATTATCGTTCGGCGGATGTTCAGGCGGTGTTGCAGGTTGTGGGGGATTGGCAGCGGGAGTACGGGGTGGTGTTTTCCATTTTGACGCGGGTAGTGTTTAACGGGATGGTTCCGGCGTTGTTTTGCGCGCTGGTGCCGGGGCTGCATCAGCGGCGTCCTTGGGCGGCGCTGTGGTTCGGGATGATTTGGTGGGCGATTATGGGGGCGAATACGCATGTGTTTTATCATGGGCAGGCGATGTTGTGGGGCACGGAGCCGAGTTTGCGGGTGGTGTTGCTGAAGACGGCTACGGACATGCTGGTGTATTCGCCGTTGTATGCGTCGCCGATTACGGCGTTGGCTCATTTGTGGCAGGACTTGGATTATTCTCTGGTGGCGACGCGGCAGCAGTTGGGGCAGGGGTGGTATCGGCGGCTTGTGCTGCCGAATCAGGTGCCGGGCTGGACGTTTTGGACGCCCGGCGTGATGATTTTGTATAGCCTGCCGCTGGACCTGCAATTGCCGATGGCGGCGCTGCTGGGCTGTTTCTGGGCGCTGATGTGTTTGCAGATTGCGTTGCGGACGCCATTGCAGTTGTCGTCCTGAGGGTTATTTAAGCTGTAGGCGCTTGCATGGCGGGTTGGGGATGGGTAGTGTAGCGCCATGATGAGTACGACGTTGTATGAGAAGGTTTGGGCGCGCCATGTGGTTCGCGAGGAGGCGAATGGTTCTACGTTGCTTTATGTGGACCGGCAGCTGGTGCATGAGGTGACGAGTCCGCAGGCTTTTGCCGGGTTGCGTTTAGCGGGGCGCAAAGTGCGGCGTCCGGAACTGAACGTGGCGACGGTGGACCATAATGTGCCGACGGTGGACCCGCATCATATTATGGATCGGGTGGCGAAGGCGCAGATTGACATGCTGGAGCGCAATTGCCGGGAGTTCGGGTTGCGGTTGTACGGGATTGGGGATGAGTCCACCGGCATTGTGCACATTATGGCGCCGGAGCTGGGGTTGACGCTGCCGGGGCTGACGATTGTGTGTGGCGACTCGCATACGGCGACGCATGGGGCGTTTGGTGCGCTGGCTTTTGGCATCGGCACGAGCGAGGTTGAACATGTGCTGGCGACGCAGACACTGTGGCAGCGGAAGAACCGGTCTATGCGGGCGACGTTTACGGGGCGTCCCGGGAAGTGGATTACGGCGAAGGATTTTATTTTGCGGCTGATTCGCGAGATTGGCACGGCGGGGGGCACGGGCTGCGTTTTGGAATATGCCGGCGAGGCGATCCGGGCGTTGCCGATGTCGGGGCGGATGACGATTTGCAATATGTCGATTGAGGCCGGTGCGCGGGCGGGGATGATTGCGCCGGATGAGACGACGTTTGAATATATTGCCAGCGGGGAGCGTCCTTATGCGCCGCGCGGGGCGGCGCTGGAGGAGGCAATCGCGTTTTGGCGGACGCTGCGCAGCGACGATGAGGCGGTGTTTGACCGGGAGGTGACGGTGGATACGGCGGAGCTGGCTCCGCAGATCAGCTGGGGGACCAGCCCGGGGATGGTGGTGGATATTGACGGGGTGGTGCCGGGGCCGAACGACGTGCCGACGGTGCAGCCCAGGGATGTGGAGAAGGCGCTGGCCTATATGGATTTGAAGCCGGGCACGCCGATGACGGACATTGCGGTGGATGTGGTTTTTGTGGGGAGTTGCACGAATGGGCGCATTGAGGATCTGCGCCAAGCGGCGGGGGTGATGAAGGGGCGTCGCGTGGCGGAGGGCGTGCAGATGCTGGTGGTGCCCGGTTCGGCGCGGGTGAAGGCGCAGGCGGAGGCGGAGGGGTTGGACCGCGTCTTTCTTGAGGCGGGGGCGGAGTGGCGGCATCCGGGGTGCAGCATGTGTCTGGCGATGAATCCGGATCGGCTGGAGCCGGGCCAGCGGGCGGCCTCGACGTCGAACCGCAACTTTGAGGGGCGTCAGGGTCAGGGGGGGCGGACGCATCTGGTGAGTCCGGTGATGGCGGCGGCGGCGGCGGTGGCCGGTCATTTTGTGGATGTACGCCGTTGGCTGGAAGGAGGCGTCTGATGGATGCGTTTCAAACTTTTCGGGGTGTGGTGGCGACGCTGGAGCGGGCCAATGTGGATACGGATCAAATTATTCCCAAGCAGTTTCTGAAATCGATTGAGCGCACGGGGTTTGGGCCGGGGTTGTTTTATGACTGGCGCTATTTGAAGGATGGTTCGCCGGATCCGGCGTTTGAGTTGAATGATCCGCTGCGCGCGGGCGCGTCGGTGCTGGTGGCGGGCAATAATTTTGGTTGCGGTTCGAGTCGTGAGCACGCGGTGTGGGCAGTACAGCAATATGGGTTTAAGGCGGTGATTGCGCCTTGGCGGAGTTCGGGGGAGGAGCGTATTCCGGGTTTTGCTGACATTTTCAAGAATAATGCCTATGGCAACGGGCTGCTGGTGATTGAGCTGTCGGCGGACGAGGTGCAGTGGATTTTTGAGGCGGCCACGGGGCGGAGGATCGAGGCCACGGTGGATTTGGCGGCGCAGGTGGTTCGGGTTCACGCGGAGGAGGAGCGGGAGTTCAAGTTCGAGATCACGCCGGACGTGAAGGAGAAGCTTCTGAGCGGGCTGGATGCGATCGGGTTGACGCTGGCGCATGAGGCTGACATTGCGGCGTTTGAGGCGCGGCATGATGTGTATATGCCGGATGGCGGTGAATGAATTTGATTCTGTTGGAACCGGGGGAGGTCCAGGCCGACGGGGTGGCATGTTTGAGGGATGAGCGCGCCGAGCATGTACGCTCGGTTTTGCGGGCCGCGCCGGGGGATTGTCTGAGGGTGGGGGTGGTGGACGGGGCGGTGGGGGAGGCGGTGGTGCTGACGGACAACGGGGCCGAGCTGTGTTTGCAATGCCGGTGGATTGGGGCGCCTCCTGCTGCGCCGCGGGTGGATTTGCTGCTGGCGATGCCGCGGCCGAAGGTGATGAATCGTCTCTGGCCGACGGTGGCCACGGTGGGGGTGGGGCGGATTATGATTGTGCGGGCGTGGAAGAGTGAGCGGCCCTATTTTGATTCGCATATGCTGGAGCCGGCGCATGTTCGGCGGCGATTGATCGAGGGTTTGCAACAGGCGCGGGATACGCGCTTGCCCCGGGTGAGTGTGCACCGTCAGTTTAAGAAGTTCATGGAGGATGAGTTGGCGGATTTTGGGCCGTACGCATTGCGGCTGGTGGCGCATCCGGGGGCGGGGGACTTTCCGCATGGCCAGTTGCGGGAGTTGGGGGCGGAGGCCCGGGTTTTGGTGGCGGTGGGGCCAGAGGGGGGGTGGACGGAGTATGAGTTGGAGCAGTTTGCGGCGCGAGGTTTTGAGCGGGTGGGTTGCGGGCCGCGGGTCTTGCGCACGGAGGTGGCTTGTTCGGTGTTGCTGGTGCTGGCGAATGAGGCGTTGAATGAAGCGTCCATGCCAGATTGAATGAGGTGGGGGGGAGACGCGGGGGGCGAAATGTGGTAGGTTTTGGTTGTGCGTTTGATTGATGGCATTCCGGTTTGGGGCGATCCGGTGGAGGAGGGCGCGTTGCGGCAGATTCGCCGTTGCGCGCTGACGGCGGATCGTGTGGCGCTGATGGCGGATCATCACAAGGGGTATGCGGTGCCGATTGGCGGGGTGGTGGCGTATCGGGACAAGATTAGTCCATCGGGGGTGGGTTTTGACATTGCCTGCGGCAACAAGGCGGTGCGGCTGGATGTGAAAGCGAAGGATGTGCGCCGGGATATTGGGCCCATTATGGACATGATTTTCGAGCACTTCGAGTTCGGGATCGGGCAGAAGAATCGCTGGCGGGTGGATCACGCTTTATTTGACGATGAGACGTGGAAGCATGAGGCGGTGCGTCCGTTGAAGGCGTCGGCGCGCGAGCAGCTTGGCACGATTGGCGGGGGCAACCACTATGTGGATGTGCTGGTTGACGAGCAGGAGAGGGTGTGGATTGGGGTGCATTTTGGTTCGCGCGGTTTTGGGCACAAGACGGCCACCTGGTTTTTGCGCAAGGGGAACGCGAAGGACGGGATGGATGTGGACCCACTGGTGATTCCGGCGAAGTCGGCGTTGGGGGCGGATTATCTGGCGTGCATGGAGCTGGCCGGGCGTTATGCGTATGCGGGGCGGGACTGGGTGTGCGCGGAGGCGGCACGGTTGCTGGGGGCCAAGATCGTGGAGGAGGTGCACAATCACCACAATTTCGCATGGCGCGAGCGACATGGCGGGGAGATGCTCTGGGTGGTGCGCAAGGGGGCGACGCCCGCTTTTCCCGGGCAGAAGGGTTTTATAGGAGGTTCGATGGGGGATATTTGCGTGATTGTAGAGGGGATTGAGAACGATTTGGCCAAGTGGTCGCTGTATTCTACGGTGCACGGGGCAGGACGGGTAATGGGGCGCATGGAGGCGAAGGGGAAATATAACCGGCGCACGGGCAAGTGCATCCGCCCGGGCAAGGTGACCCAGGAGATGATGTCGAAGCGGATCAAGTCGTTTGGGGTGGAGTTGCGTGGCGGCGGGTTAGATGAGTCGCCGCATTGCTACAAGAAGTTGCGGCGGGTGCTGGAGGCGCATGAGGGGACCATCAATATTTTGCACACGCTGCGGCCGATCGGGGTGGCGATGGCGGATACGGAGGACCCGTTTCGGGATTAGAGCATTTTCATCAATTCTGTAGCCGTTTTGTCTACTGCATTGGGCTTGGCCGTCGTCAGGCTGCATCGACATAGCGATGCTATTCCTGCTTCGCCTTCCTTGGCCAAGCCCAATTCGCTACGA
>JAAZFE010000055.1 GCA_012511885.1 Lentisphaerota bacterium
ATCGAGGTGGGGGGCGAGGGCGGGGGGGGTGTCGCGGGCGCCAGTGTGGCGGTAGCCGCGGATGAGGGCTTGGGCGGCCTCGGCGGAGGGGAGGTTGCGTTGGGTGGTGAGGTAATCGAAGAGGGCGGTGACGAGCGCGGGCAGGGGAATGCCGTGCTCGCGGGGGAAGCGGACGCCGAGCCAGTCGGAGCAGCGCATGAAGGCGTGGAAGGTGGAGGGGGCGTCGCGCCAGATGAGGGGGGCGGCGGCGAGGAAGCGGTTGGAACTGACGATGGCGTCCCAGTAGTGGGCGAAGCGGGCGGTGCGGAGGAGGTGGGCGGCGGGCCAATGGCGGGTGGAGAGGACATTGTAGGGCGGGGCCGGATTGTAGCGCATGGCGTAGGCGTCGTCGTGGCGGGCGATGGGCGCGCCGGGGAGTTTTTTGAGGATGCCGAGCTGGATTTCGTGGGGATCGAGGGTGACGAGGCGGTCGAAGCCAGCGGCGAAGGAGTCGGGGGTTTCGCCGGGGAGTCCGGCGATGAGGTCGGTGTGGAGGTAGGCGTGGGTGTGGTGGCGCAGGAAGCGGAGGTTGTCGGCGGCGTGTTCGAGGTTTTGCGGGCGGCGGATGGTTTCGAGGACGTGGGGGTTGAAGGATTGGAGGCCGATTTCGAGTTGAAGGGATTGGGGGGGGAAGCGGGCGAGGATGTCGCGGAGCGCAACGGGGAAGCGGTCGGGGAGCATTTCGAAGTGGAGGAACAGACCGGGGTGGCGCGGATGGCGTTCGAGGAAGAACTCGAGGATTTGGATGGCGCGGGGGATGTCGAGGTTGAAGGAGCGGTCGCAGAATTTGAACTGGGTGGCGCCGCGGGCGAGGAGGCGGTCGAAGGCGGCCAGCAGGGGGGGGAGGGGGAAGAGGCGGACGTGGGGGTCGTTGGCGGAGATGCAGTAGTCGCAGCGCATGGCGCAGCCGCGCGAGGTTTCGACATAGAGGAGGCGGTTGGCGATGTCGGTGTCGGTGTATTCCTCGTAGGGGAGGGCGAGGGCGGCGACATCGGGGGGTGGCGTGACGAGCGCGGAGCCGGAGGGGGGCGGTTGAGAATCGAGCAGGTTGCGGCAGAGCGCGGCGAAGGAGAGGTCGCCGTCGCCGGGGAGGAGGTAGTGGGCGTGGGCTTGGAAGGGGGAGGTTTCGCCGGCGACGATTTCGGGGCCGCCGAGGATGATGGCGGTGTGGGGGAGGCGCTCGCGCAGAAGGGGCAGGAGTTCGGCGATTTTTCGGGTATTCCAGATGTAGATGCCGAGGCCGAGGATGCGCGGGTTGTGGGCGACGATGTCGGCGGCGATGTCGGCGATGGACTGCTGGAGGGTGAATTCGAGCAGGCGGGTTTGGGAGCGCAGGTTGCCCATGTTGGCGAGGAGGTAGCGCGAGCCCAGCGAGGCATGGCTGTAGCGCGCGTTGATGGCAACGATGAGGATGGAGGGGGGCGTGGTCACTGGTGGGCTGGTGGTCATCAGGTGACGAGCGGCCAATCGGTGGGGAGGGGGGCGGCGAGTTCGAGGATGGCTTGGGTGACGGGGTGGGTAAAGGTGACGTGGCCGGCATGGAGCCAGTGGCGGGGGGGGGCGGGGGCGGGCGAGCCGTAGAGGGTGTCGCCGACGATGGGGTGGCCGGAGGCGGCGAGGTGGCAGCGGATTTGGTGGGTGACGCCGGTATGGATGGCGACGTCGAGGAGGGTGGTGTCGAGTCCGGTTTGGAGCGGGGTCCAGGCGGTGGTGGCCGGGAAGGTTTCTTTGCGGGTGGCGGCATCGCGTTCGGTGGCGAGCCGCATTTTGCAGGGGGTGCGGGTGTGGTGGGTGAGGGGGGCGTCGAGGCGGCCGGGCGCGGTGACGCGTCCGTGCACAAGAGCGGTATAGCGCTTTTGGATGGCGAGGGCGCGGAATTGTTCGCGGAGGGCGGTGTAGGCCGCGGAGGTTTTGGCGGCGAGAAGGATGCCGGAGGTTTGGGTGTCGAGGCGGTGGAGGATGGCGGGGAAGAGGGGGGTGGGGCCGATGGTTGCGAGGTGGGGGTGGCGGGCGATGAGGGCGTTGGCGAGGGTGCCGGTTTCCGCATAATGCAGGGGGTGGGTGGGCTGGCCGGCGGGCTTGTCGAGGGCGAGGAGGCTGTCGTCTTCGTAGAGGATGACGAGGGGGAGGTCGGGATTGGGTGCGGCGCGGAGGTCGTCGGCTTCGGGGATGTCGCGGCAGGTGATGATGACGCCGGGTTGGAGCCGGGCGCCTTTTTTGGCGGGGCGGTCATTGACCAGGATCTGGCCTTGGGCGATGAGCGCGAGGACGGTGGGGCGGTCGAGCCAGGGATAGGTGTCGAGCAGGAAGCGGTCGAGGCGGCCGACGGTGGCGGCCGTATGCTGTTGGCGGGCGATCATGGCGGGGCGGAAGTGGGAGGAGAAGCGGAGCGGCTCACGGTCATGGCGCGCGGGGGGGGGCGGGAGTTACTGCTTGTTGATGCGGACATATTCCTCGGTGCAGTCGCAGGAATAGACCGTGGCGGCTTGACGGCCGAGGTTGAGGTTGATGCTCACGGTGAATTGTTTTTTAGCGACGACTTTGGCGAGGCGTTCGCGCGAGGTTTTGGTGGCGAGGCCCCCGCGCACGGCGGGGAGGCGGTCGTAGAAGATGTGGATTTTGTCTTCGGCAACTTTGGCGGGGGAGTAGCCGAGGGCATCCATGACGCGGCCCCAATTGGGGTCGGTGCCAGCCCACGAGGTTTTGACGAGGAGGGAGTTGGCGACAGCGCGGGCGGCGGCCTCGGCATCGGCGGCGGTGCGCGCGCCGCGAACTTGGACGGTGACGAGCTTGGTGGCGCCTTCGCCGTCGCGAACCATGTCCATGGCGAGGCGGAAGGTGACGCCTTCGAGCGCGGCGACGAAGGCCGGCCAATCGGGGTGGCCGGGACGCAGCAGGGTGTTGACGGCCCGGCCGTTGGCGAGCAGAAAGACGGTGTCGTTGGTGCTTTGGTCGGCGTCCACGGAGATGCGGTTGAAGGATTTGCCGACGGCGGTCTTGAGGGCGCGCTGGAGCGCGCGGCGGTCCACGGCGGCATCGGTGAAGAGGAAGGCGAGCATGGTGGCCATGTTGGGATGGATCATGCCGGAGCCTTTGGCGATTCCGGTGAGGCGGCAGGTGAGGCCGTTGATCTTGAAGGTGGCGCTGTAGCGTTTGGGGCGGGTGTCGGTGGTGAGGATGGCCTGGGCGGTCTGTTCGCCGCCCTTCGGGGAGAGGGAGGCCGCAAGTTTTTCGATGCCCGGGAGGATGAGGTCCATGCGCAGGGGAACGCCGATGCGTCCGGTGGAGCTGACGAGGAAAAGTTCGGGAGCCACGCCGAGCTGGCGGGCGGCGTGAACGGCCATGGTTTGGGCGTCGCGCAGGCCGGCTTTGCCGGTGCAGGCGTTGGCCTGGCCGCTGTTGACGACGATGCCATGGGCGAGGCCGATTTTGGCGAGGCGGTCCATGCCGAGGCGGACGCTGGCGGCTTTGACCTGGTTGGTGGTGAAGACGGCGGCGAGGGTGGCGGGGGTGTCGGAGAAGAACATGGCCATGTCGGGGCGGCCACTTTTTTTGAGGCCGGCGGTGGTGGCGGCGGCGCGGAAGCCGGGGGGGAGGGTGGCGGCGGGGGTGTAGGTTGGGCGGGGTGTGTTCATGGCGGGGAGTATAGTGGCGGGGGGTTTGGTTCGTCGAGTGGGGAATGGATGGCGGGTGGCGGGGGTGTGGGTGTGGTGGTGGCGGATGGGGGTGCGGAGGTGATGGAGGGGGACGGAGGAGAGAGGCGGTTTGATTGGGAGATTGGCGGCGCGGAAACCAACCGCGGTTCTTTCTGTTCTGCCGCTTCGAGGGCGACCACTCGCGGATATTTATCCTGCGAGGGTCGCCCGCAAAGCGGCATTTCCAGAAACTCCCGCGGTTATTTCCGCGTGAAAGCCCCGCCAATCTCCCAATCAAACCGCCTGCAACCACATGATTGGCATAGTAGTGAGGTTTACAGTTGTGCGG
>JAAZFE010000056.1 GCA_012511885.1 Lentisphaerota bacterium
CCCCCTCCCCGCCCCCCGGCAAACGGCTCGAACAAGCCCGCAACCGCTACGTCGAAAGCCGCGATGTCTGGGTCCGCAAACTCTCCAACCGCCCCCCGCCCGAACGCGCCGCCGCCCTCCTGCCAAGTCTCAAGCAGATTTTCCGCGAAGAAGGCATCCCCCCCCAGCTCGTTTGGCAGGCCGAAGCCGAATCCACCTTCAACCCCGCCGCCCGCAGCCCAGCCGGCGCTGTCGGCCTCTTCCAGTTCATGCCCGCCACCGCCAAAGAATACGGACTCAGCCTCACCCCCGCCGATGACCGTCTCGACGCCCAAAAAAGCGCCCGCGCCGCCGCCCGCTACCTCAAATACCTCCACAACCGCTTCGGAAGCTGGCCCCTCGCCCTCGCCGCCTACAACTGCGGACAAGGCCGCGTCGCCAAAACCCTCCGCGAAACCAACGGCAAAACCCTCGACGACATCCACGACCGCCTCCCCGCCGAAACCCGCATGTACGTCCCCAAAATCGCCGCCCTCATCCAACTCCGCGAAAACGCCAACCTCGACCACCTCTAACCTACCCCCCATCTCCACACAGCCCCCAAAACCTGGCAAAAAACGTCAAAATCCCACCCATTTTGGCCATCTGGGCTCATTTTTCTCCCTTGTTTGCCCGTTTTGCCCATTTTCGACCCGTTTTTTGACATTTTTGCCAATTTTCCTTCACTTTCCCCGCTTTTCGGCATGTTTTCCCCGCCCTCCCCCCGAGAGTCGCGTGTCGAGAGTCGAGAGTCGAATCCGCCCCCAGCGCCCCCAAATCCAAGCAAAACAGCCAAAATCCCCCCAATTCCGCCCGATCTCACCCATTTCGCTCATTTTCGACACGTTTTTCCCATTTCCTGCCATTTCTCGGCAGCTTCCCGTTGTTCCCCCCGCCGCCGCCTTGACGCGCCAACGCCCTGCTGGTCAACGAGGTCAACAGGGTCAACAAGGTCACCCGTGCCCAACGCCAAAACCACCAATTTTGACCCGTTTTCCCCGCCCTCCCCCGAGAGTCGCGTGTCGAGAGTCGAGAGTCGAATCCGCCCCCAGCGCCCCCAAAATCCAAGCAAAACAGCCAAAATCCCGCCAATTCCGCCCCAACCTTCCCCAATTCCGCCCAATCTCTCCCGTTTTGCCCATTTTTGACCCGTTTTTTGGCGTTTCTGCCCATTTTTACGAGTTTTTCGGGACTCTGAACGGTGATTTTTCATTTTTGGGGTAGATTGGGACAATAAATCCGGATGCTCATCCGTCTTATGTCGTGAAAGCTGAAAACCAACTGAACCTCTCGATGGATCATGATGACGCAACCTGTTTGGCAGCCTGGCGACGCGGCGACACCGAAGCCCTCGGCGCGCTGGTGGAGAAATATCGCCGGCCGCTCTTTGGCTACTTGGTCCGTTTTGCCAACGACCCCCATCAGGCTGACGAGTGGTTCCAGGAAACCTGGGTGCGCGCCATTCAACACATGAACTTGTTCCGTCAACGCAATTTCCAGGGCTGGCTCTTCCGTATTGCCCACAACCTGGTGGTGGACCACCTGCGCCGCAAAAAGCCGGAGGTGTCGCTCGATGCTCCCGCCACCGAAGAAGGCGCGCCGTGGAAGGCGCGGCTGGCCGATCCGGCGCTTTCGCCCGCCCTCGCCGCGGCGGGACGCGACCTGGGCCGGCAAATCGAAGCCGCCGCCAACCGCCTGCCCCCCGAACAGCGCGAAGTGTTCTGGCTGCGCATGGCGGCCGATCTCCCCTTCAAGGAAATCGCCCGCGTGCAACGCGTTTCCATCAATACCGCGCTCGCGCGCATGCAATATGCCCTCGACAAGCTGCGCGCCGACCTCGGCCCCGCCTACCGCGAACTCCAGGAGATGACCCCATGAATCCCAAAGACCTCGAACAACTCCTCCTGCTGGAGCAGTCCGGCGAACTGACGCCGCAGCAACAGCGTCGCCTTGAAGCCGGACTGGCCGCCGCGCCCGCCGCTCGTCAACTCCGGCGCGAACTGCAGGGCCTGGCCCGCGCCATCCCGGAGCCCTCCACCGGCCCCGCCCCGGACGCCACCGAAAAAATCCTGGCGCGTCTGGCCGCCAACCGCCCGGCCCCCGCGCACAACTGGTTCCCCACGCTGGCCGCCGCCGCCGCGCTGGCCCTGCTGCTGGGCAGCTACGCCCTGCATTCCTCCCGCTCACTCGATGCCGGAACCGGGCGCGCGCAAGCCACGCAGTCCGCCATGCTCGACGCCGATGAGTGGACGGACCCGCTCGAACAGGAATTTGCCGACCTCGAAAATCTTTTCCGCGTCATGGCCGAACAGCCCCTCTTTGACTTGGCCGATTTGTAAACCCCCAACGAAAGGAACACCATGAAAAAGACCCTGACCCTGATGAGCATCATTGCCCTGGCAGCCAGCGTTGCCCTGGCCCAACACCACGGCCCGGGCCCCCGCCACGACCGAGCCGGCAAAGACTCGCCCGACTGCGACATGTCCGGCCCCGGCCCGATGGCCGGCAAGGCCATGCGTGGCGGCCCCGCCTGCGGCGACGGCCCCATGTCCGCCGAGATGCGTGACGAAATCCGCGCCGAGCACCGCGCCATCCGTGACCTCGCTGGCGCCATCCGCGTCGAAAGCGACGAGGCCCGCAAAGCCGAGCTGACCGAAGAACTGCGCGGCAAATTGGGCGGCATCACCGATCGCGTACAGCAGCATCAGCGCAACCGCTTCCGCCAGGCGCAGGAACAGCTCGACGAACTCGGCCAGCGCATCGAGCAGGCCGAACAGAACCGCGACAAGCTCATCGATGAGCAGGTCCAGCGGCTGATCGCCGGCGAACGCCCCGCCTGCCCGCAAACCTATGGCGACTTCCCCTACGCCAAGGAGCGCAAGGGCTACGGCGACAAGCGCCCGGCCAAAGCCAAGGGACCGCGCGGCCGAAAGCCTGACGCACCCAGTGCGACCGAAGAATAAAACCCAAGACCAACCCGGCCCCGCCCGCAAAGGCGGGGCCTTTTACATGCCCCCCCCCTCAGCCCCCCCGGCCGCCGCCGGCCAATATCCATGTTGAATATCCCCCGCCCATGGCCTACTCTCACCCGCGACAAAAAGACATGAACCCCGGAAAGCCCCCCCATGAAAAAAACCCTCAAAATCCTGCTCGGCATCATCCTCGTCCTCGCCATCCTTCTCGTCGTGGCCGAATTCACCTTAGATAAAGTGATCCTCACCGCCTTCAACAAAGCCGCGCCCGCCGCCCTCGGTGTAGACGCCACCCTCGAAAACGCCTCGCTCTCCCTCTTCCGGGGTAAAGCCTCGCTCGAAGGACTCCATATCGGCAACCCCGAAGGCTATAAAACCGATGGCCTCTTCGACCTCGGCTCCATCGCCATAAAACTCGATGTCCGCTCCCTGCTCAGCAAAACCATCATCATCCGCGAAATCACCATCCAGGATATGGCCCTGACCTATGAAAAAGGCCTCCTCAACAGCAACCTCGGCGCCCTGATTGATCAACTGGCTGGTGACGACGACGACGAGCCCAAAGAAAAAGACGAGGCCAAGGACAAAAAGGAAAAGAAAAAAGACGGCAAGAAAGTGGTCATTGAGAAGCTGGCCATCAGCGGCAGCAAAATGAATGTATCCATCACCGGGGCGGCCGCCCTCACCGGCGGCGGCGCCATTCCGATTCCCCTGCCGCCCATCACCCTGACCGATCTGGGCAAGGAGAAGGAAGGCGTCACCGTGATCGAGGCCGTCCAAAACGTGCTCAAAGCCATCCTCGGCGCGGCCGGCTCGGCCATCACCGGCGCGGGCGGCCTGGTGGCCGACGGCGCCAAGGCCATCGGCGAAGGCGCACTAGCCGTTGGCGAGGGCGCGCTGGACGCAGGCAAAGCCGTTGTTGGCGGCGCAGCCGACGCCGGCAAAGCGGTTGTTGGTGGCGCGGCCGACGCGGGCAAGGCCGTCGTGGGCGGCGCGGCCGACGCCGGCAAGGCGGTTGTCGGCGGCGTGGGCGGCGCCCTGAAAAGCGTGAATCCCTTCAAGGACAAAAGTGACGACTGAGTCCCCCGCCCCCCCTCCCCGCCAACGCTGGCTGCCGACCATCGCCGCAATCTTCTGCGGTGTGCTGGTGGTGTCGAACATCGCCGCCATCAAGCCGCTGCACCTGCCCAAACTGCCTTGGCTGCTCATGGATGGCGGCAACCTGCTCTTCCCCATCTCCTACATCTTCGGCGACATCCTCGTCGAGGTTTACGGCTACGCCCAGGCCCGGCGCATCATCTGGCTCGGCTTCATCCTCAACCTGTTTGCCGCGGTCACCTTTGTCGCCGTAACCCACCTGCCCCCCGCGCCCGGCTGGGCACACCAGGACGCCTTCGCCGCCATCCTGCTGCAAACCCCCCGCGTGGTCCTCGGCAGCCTCGTCGCCTTCTGGGCCGGCTCCTTCCTCAATGCCTACGTCATGGCCAAAATGAAAATCCTGACCCAGGGTCGCCACCTCTGGCTGCGAACCATCGGCAGCACCCTCGCCGGCCAGGCCATTGATTCCGCCCTCTTCACCGGCCTCGCCTTCGCGGGCGTCTGGCCCCTGCGCCTGGTGCTCCTGATCTCCTTCTGGAACTTCGTCCTCAAAACCGCCTATGAGGCCCTGGCCACCCCCCTCACCTACCTCGTCGTGCGCCGACTCAAACACGCCGAGGCCTCCGACCCCTTCGACACCCGCACCAATTTCTCGCCCTTCCGCCTGAGCGACTCCTGACATGGCCCGCCACCCCACCCCACCCCAGCGCGCCAGCCTGCGCCGCCTGCCCCCCGTCCGGCGCAACGGCACGCCCCTGCTCGACCATCTGGCCGAGACCCTCTCGCTCTCGCGCCGCGCCGCCAAGGCGCTGCTGGATGAACGCGTCGTCCTCGTCAACGGCCGCCGCGTCTGGATGGCCCGGCACCTGCTGCAAATCCGCGACATCGTCGAAGTCCCCCACGCTCCACCCGCCAAAACCGCGCCCGCCAAACAGCCCCTCCACGTCCTGCTCGACGACCCCCATTTCGTCGTGGCCGACAAGCCCCCCCGCCTCCTCTCCACCGGCGCCGACTCCCTCGAAACGCGCCTGCGGCAACAGCTCAACCTGCCCGACCTGCGCGCCGTACACCGCCTCGACCGCGACACCTCCGGCTGCCTGCTCCTCGCCAAAACCGAGACCGCCCGCCAAGACCTCATCGCCCAGTTCGCCGACAACCAGGTCCGCAAAATCTACCACGCGCTCGTCGCCGGCCACCTGCCCGAAACCGAAATGGAAGTCCGCGCCAAAATCAACCAACAGAGCGCCCTCAGCCATTTCCGCCAAGTTTCCGCCCAACCCAGGCCCCCCCGTTGCGCGCACGTCATCGCCTCGATCGACACCGGCCGCACCCACCAAATCCGCATCCACTTGCAGCGCGTAGGCTGTCCCATCCTGGGCGACCGCCAATACTTCAGCGCCAGCTCCGCCGCCTTTCCCGATGTGCCCCGCCAAATGCTCCATGCCGCCAGCCTGCGCTTCCCCCACCCCCGCACCGGCCAAGCCGTGGCCGTGGCCAGCCCCCTTCCCCGCGACTTCCGCGACTGGATGCGCAACCTCCGCCTAAAATAAGTTCCCCGCCCCGCCCCCCCCCCGGCCAAATCAAATCCTAATCGAGGCTTGGCCGCCACGCTCCCGTCCGCTACCCCAAGTTCGACAGTTGGGGGCTAAAACGAACTATTTTTTAGGGGTGTGGATGAAGAAAAGGCCCGAATAGCAGGCCTTCGATTTTTGAAAAGGCGTGTAGTGGAGACCACCCTCTTGCATTGGCCA
>JAAZFE010000057.1 GCA_012511885.1 Lentisphaerota bacterium
CACATGGGCTTACGGCTCCCTACACGCCCCAAAACAATCCAAAATGTAGTGGAGACTTTCAGGGGGTGACGAGCAAAAACCCCTGTAAATCCCCACTTTTCATCTCGTAACTGTCGAACTTGGGCTACCCTTCCGGTTGAGCAATGGCCCCACCCACCCGAGCAAGGAACAGCACATGAAAGCAGGCATCGGTTTCAGCATGCTCCCCGACGCCGCCCAGGCCGGGCGGGAAGCCGCCGCCGCCGCCGTCGCCCAATCCGGCCCGCCCAAACTCACCATTGTATTCTCCACCAACTCCTACCCGCCGGACGCCCTCCTGCCTGCCATCCGCCGGCACACCGGCGATACTCCGCTGGTGGGCTTCTGCTGCGGCGGCGTTCTCGCGCAGGACACCTGCCACACCCGGGGTGTCGGCATCTGCACCCTTGCCGGCAGCCTCGAAGCCGCCACCGCCCTCGAAACCGGCCTGGACCGCGACCCCTTTGCCGCCGGCCAACGCACCGCCGCCGCCCTCCTCGAAACCGACGCCTCTGAAGGAACCGCCATCGTTCTGCCCGACGGCTTTTGCGACAACCTGCCCGAGATGCTCAACGGACTCTACAGCGTCGCGCCGCACCTCCAATATCTGGGCGGCGGCGCCGGCGACAACATGAAGTTTTTCGCCACCTGCCAGTTCACCGAGCGCGGCCATGCCACCCAGGCGGTGGCCGCCGCCATCCTCCGCAACGTCGCCATCGCCACGCGCATCGGCCATGGCTGGACCCCCATCGGCGATCCCCTCGTCATCAACCGCACACAAGGCAAACAGGTCTTCGAAATCAACAGCATCCCCGCCTTCCAGGCCTATCAACGGCAGCTCGGCCCCATGACCCCCGAAGATTTCCAAGTCATGGCCATGCGCCATCCCCTCGGCTTTCCCGACATCCACGGCAACTACATGATCCGCGATCCCCTCACCGTGGACGCCGACCAGAGCATCCGCTTCGTCACCGAAATCCCCGTCCAGGCCGTCGGCATCATCATGGAGGGCCCCATCGAAAACCTGATCGGCATGGCGGCCCGGACCGCCGGCGACGCCATGGCCGCCCTCGCCCGGCCGCGCGTCCTCCTCCTGTTCAACTGCATCTCGCGCGCCCTGCTCATGGGCAAACGCTTCCCCGAAGAACTCCGCGCCATCCGCAAAGCCGCCGGGCCGGACATCCCCATCCTCGGCGCGCTCACCTTTGGCGAAATCTATGCCGTCGAGCGCCCGCCCCTCATCCATAACAAGACCTTGGTGGCCGTGGCCATGGGCCAGTCCTAACATGACCTCCATTCCCCAAAACCATTCGTTGCAAACCGCCATCCTCGCCTCGGTGCATCACGATGTGGTGGCCGAACTCTCCGTCCTGCACGAACTCTCCGCGCTGGCCCGGGCCACCAACCGCACGCAGCTCATCCGCATGGCCACCGAACAACTCACCCGCCTCTTCGGCGCCCGCCGCTTCGTCCTCCTTGCCGGGCGCCCCCCGAAGCAGGACATCCTGGCCGCCTTCGGCTTCAAACCCGGCGAAGATGTGCCCGCCTATCTGGCCGAAACCGGAGAGCGTCCGAACAGCCTGACCATCTGCTTCAACCGGGACACCGACAAGCAGGACCTGTTCTTCTACGAACAGGCCCGCCCCCTCAACGACCGGGCCCGGCGCTTTTACAACGTGCTCTCCAATCGCGTGGAAGAATGCCTGACCATCTTCCGCCACACCGAAGAACACGATGGCCTGCTCCAGTCCCTCCGCGAAAGCGAGGACCGCTTCCGCGCCATCCTCGATGCCATCCCCGACCTCATGTTCATTTTCCGCCGCGACGGCATCTATCTGGACTATCACGCCTCCACCCGCGCACTGCTGGCCGCCCCCCCCGACCACTTCCTCGGACGCGGCATCCACGAAATTCTGCCCCCCGATGTCGCCGACCGCTGCCAACGGGCCTTCCTCGTCGCCCTCGAAACCAACCAAGTGCAAAAGGTGGAATATACCCTCGAACTCGAACAGGGCTCCCACACCTTCGAAGCCCGCATCTGCCCCCTCGACGACCAGCGCCTCCTCACCATCGTGCGCGACGTATCCGACATCCGCCAACTCGAATCCGACCGCCAGGCCCTGCGCGACAGCCTCGCCCAGGCCCAGAAAATGGAATCCATCGGCCAGCTCGCCGGCGGCATCGCCCACGACTTCAACAACATGCTCGGCGCCATTCTCGCCCACGTCGAACTGGCCATGGGTGCCGGCACCAGCGCCGCCGACATCCACGAGCACCTCGAAGCCATCCAGCAGGCCGCCACCCACTCCGCCGATCTAACCCGCCAACTGCTCAGTTTTGCCCGCCGGCAAAATGTCTTCCCCCGCCGTCTCGATCTCAACCAGGCCCTCCCCCACACCCTCCAGATCCTCCGCCGCCTCATCGGCGAGCACATCCAACTCGAGTGGAACCCCGGCCCGCCCATCGGCGAGGTGCGCGTGGACCCCACCCAGCTTGGCCAAATCGTCACCAACCTCTGCGTCAACGCGCGCGACGCCATCGCCAGCACCCGCGCCGGCGGACGCATCACCGTCGGCACCTCTCCGCTGGAACTGGATGCCGACGCCGCGGTCCAAATCAAGGACGCCGCCCCCGGGCGCTACGCCTGCGTAACCGTGCGGGACAACGGCAGCGGCATGACCCCGGACATCCTCGCGCGCATCTTCGAACCCTTCTACACCACCCGCGATCTGGGCCTGGGCACTGGCCTCGGCTTGGCCAGCGCCTATGGCGCCATACGCCAAAACGACGGCTTCATCACGGTCGAAAGCGCCCCCGGCCGGGGCAGCACCTTCCGCGTCTGCTTCCCCCTCGCCACCTGATCCCACCCCGCGCCGTTCGCACCTACGGCGTCCGCGCCGCCGCGCGGAACCGCGCAATCAGCTCATTCGTCGAACTGTCGTGCGCCAGCGGCGGCTCGGCCGCCTTCAGCTCCGGCAGAATGCGGTTGGCCAGCTCCTTGCCCAGCTCAACCCCCCACTGGTCGAACGAATAGATGTTCCAGATCACGCCCTGCGTGAAAATCTTGTGCTCGTACAGCGCCACGAGCTGGCCAAAACTCTCCGGCGTCAATTCCCGCGCCAGCAGCGTATTGGTCGGGCGGTTGCCCGGAAACGTCTTGTGCGGCGTCAGCTTCTCCGGCACGCCCAGCGCGCGGCATTCTTCCGCCGTCCGGCCAAACGCCAACGCCTCCGTCTGCGCGAAGAAATTGCTCATCAGCTTGGCATGGTGGTCGCCCACCGGATTGTGGCTGCGGCAAAACCCGATGAAATCGCAAGGGATCAACTGCGTGCCCTGGTGAATCAACTGATAAAACGCGTGCTGCCCGTTCGTGCCGGGTTCGCCCCACACCACCGGACCCGTCGCATAGGTCACCGTCTTGCCCGAACGGGTGGTCCGCTTGCCATTGCTTTCCATGTCGCCCTGCTGGAAATAGGCCGCGAAACGGGCCAGATACTGGTCATAAGGCAGCAGCGCCGTGCTTTGCGCCCCCCGGAAATTGCCATACCAGATTCCCAGCAGCGCCAGCAGCACCGGCATGTTGCGCTCGAAAGGCGCGGTGGCAAAATGGCGGTCCATCGCGTGAAAGCCATCCAGCATGCGAATGAAATTCTCCGGCCCGATCGCCAGCATCAGCGGCAGGCCAATGGCCGACGTCAGCGAATAGCGCCCCCCCACCCAGTCCCAGAACACGAACATGTTGTCCGGCTCGATGCCAAACGCCCGCACCTTCTCCGCCGCCGACGACACCGCCACAAAGTGGCGCGCCACCGCGGCTTCGTCGCCCAGCGCCTCCACCAGCCAGGCTTTGGCCGTCTCGGCATTGGTCATCGTCTCCTGCGTGGTAAACGTCTTCGACGCCACGCTAAAGAGCGTCTCCTCCGCGTCCAGATCGCGCGTGGCCTCGACCACATGCGTGCCATCCACGTTCGAGACAAACCGCACACACAGATCGCGTCGGCTGTAGGGCTTGAGCGCCTCATAGGCCATCGCCGGCCCCAGATCGCTCCCCCCGATGCCAATGTTGACGATGTTGCGGATGGGCTTGCCGGTGAATCCCCGCCACTCTCCGCTGCGCACCCGCTCCGCGAAACGGCTCATCTGCTCGAGCACCGCGTTAACCGCTGGCATCACATCCTTGCGGTCCACCAGGATCGGCGTGTTCGCCCGGTTGCGCAGCGCGACATGCAAAACCGGCCGCCCCTCGGTCTCGTTGATCTTCTTCCCGCTGAACATCGCCTCGATCTGCCCGCCCAGCCGGGCCATCGGACAAAGCGCCAGCAGCAGCTCCAGTGTCTCATCCGTCACCAGGTTCTTCGAGTAGTCCAGATACCACTCCCCCGCCTCCAGACATAACCGCCTCCCGCGCGCCGGATCCGCTGCGAACAGCTCGCGCAGCGACACCTCCTTCATCCGCGCCGCGTGCGCCTTCAGCGCCTTCCATTCCGCGGTCCTATCCAATTGCTTGCGCCGTGCCATCGCCCGTCTCCTTCATTCCGCCTTGTCCCCGCCGCAGGAGCGGCAGGTTCTCTTCCTTGAATGTTTCACCGCCCCCCCCGCCGACCGCCGCGGTGCTACTTCTTGGCCGCCACCCTCTGCAGGCGTCCGATCTTGGGCAGCTTCCCGACAATCGGCGCGGCATAGTCAATAAAGGCCTGGGTCACATCGTGCCCGTTGCGGGCGATAAACGCCGCGGGCATGTGCCGGGTTTCCTTCGCCACGCGCGACAAATCCACCCGCTCGAAAAACACCCGGTAGGCCTTGCCCGGCTTGCGGCGGATCGCCACGCTGCCGCTCGGCTGCTGGGCCACCGCCAGCTTGACCGCCTCGCGCCCCGCGGCCAACGCCTCGCGCGCGTCCGCTTCCGAAACCAGTCCGGGGAACGAACGCTGCAAATAGCCGAACGTGTCCGCCCGCACCCGCCCGATATTCGCTTTCTCGCGAATCATCCCCGCCAGCAAATCGCCCAGCGCGCCCGTCCCCGACAACTGCACGTTGCCGTGGCTGTCCACTTCCTTCGTATAGGCCGCCGCGATTGGCGTGCCCTTGGCATCCACAATCCCCTCCGACACCGCCACCAGGCAGCGCCCGTACTTCTTGTAGGCCTTGGCCACGTCATCCGCAAAACGCTGCACGTCAAACGGACGCTCCGGCAGATAAATCAGATGCGGCCCCGCCCCCGGATACGTCCGCGCCAGCGCCGAAGCCGCCGTCAGGAAGCCCGCGTGGCGACCCATCACCACGTTCACCTTCACCCCCGGCAGCGCCGCGTTGTCCAAATCGTCGCCCATGAACGCCTGCGCCACAAACTTGGCCGCGCTCCCCCACCCCGGCGTGTGGTCGTTCTCCCGCAGGTCGTTGTCCACTGTCTTGGGAATATGGAAGCACCGCAGCTCATAGCCCATCTTCTTGGCTTCCTCATTGATGATATGCGTCGTCTCCGCCGAGTCATTCCCCCCGATATAAAAGAAGTAGCGCACCCCGTACTTCTGCAGCTTCTCAAAAATCGCCCGGCAGTCCTCCGGCGTCGGCTTCTTGCGCACCGACCCCAGCGCCGACGACGGCGTATTCGCGACCGCCTCCAAATTTGCCGCCCGCTCGCGACCCAGATCAATCAAATCCTCCTCCAAAATCCCCTTGATCCCGTGCAGCGCGCCGTAAATCTTCTTGATCTCCTTGTGCTTCTTCGCCTCCAGCACCGCCCCCACCAGGCTCTGGTTGATCACCACCGTCGGCCCCCCGCTCTGCGCGATCAGCATGTTGCCCGTCATCTTCTCATTCTTCTTCGCCATGACACTCTTTCCTTGTTCGTTCAACCTCATCCGCCCGCCCGCACCGGGGCCGGACCCGTCCGGAAAGCCACAAAACTTTCCTGCACCGCAGTTTCCCCCCTCCGCCCCCCCAGATCAAGCCCTCTTTACCCCCCCTACCCCGAACGCGCGTTGCCTCGAAACTCACGACACCGAAATATTTTCCGCCCGGCTCCCGGTTTTCGGGCTGCCTCAAACGAAATAACACCGAAATAGAGCATTTGAAGAAATAATGTGGCCGGGAGGTCGTAGCGAATTGGGCTGGGCCAAGGAAGGCGAAGCAGGAATAGCATCGCTATTTCGATGCAGCCTGACGACGGCCAAGCCCAATGCAGTAGATAAAACGGCCACAGAATTGATGAAAATGCTCTAACCTGGATAATTCACGCGACAAGTCCGGCCCGGATGCAAGGCAGGCGGGGCGAAGCTGTATGGACATACTGCGAGCCCCGAATAACGCCGCAGACGGGTTGGAATCGTCGCGCCGAAGGGCAACA
>JAAZFE010000058.1 GCA_012511885.1 Lentisphaerota bacterium
ACCCAATTCACCCTCTCCGCCACCAGCCGCCGCGCGAACAACTCCTCCCGCCGCCCCACCACCACCCGGTTCCGCGCCGCGTCCAGCGCCGCCACATACCACGGCGCCCCCCCCCCGCCCAGCCCCAGCCCCTTCCGCTGACCCACCGTATAATACGGCAGACCCCGATGCCGCCCCACCACCCGCCCATCCCGCGTCACCATCTCCCCCGGCCGCGCCCCCTCCGCGCCCACCAGATCCCCGTAATGCCCCTCCTCGAGAAAATCCTGACTCTCGTCCCGCTCCGCCAGATCCACCCACCCCAGCTCCCGCGCCGTCGCGCGCACCTCCGCCTTCGTCAGTTCGCCCAACGGAAACCGTGCCAGCGCCAACTGCTCCTGGCTCAGCCGCGCCAAAAAATACGACTGATCCTTCCCGCGATCCCGCCCCCGCAGCAGTTGCCAGCGACCGCTCGCCTCGTCAAACCGCGTCCGCGCGTAATGGCCGGTCGCGAACGCGTCAAATTCGATCCCCCGCCCGCGCGCCGCCTCGAGCAGCATCCCGAACTTCATCTGATGATTGCACCACACGCACGGATTCGGCGTGCGGCCCCGCAGATATTCCGCGCGGAAATTCGTCAGAACCGTGCGCCGGAACTTCTCCGCCAGGGGAATCACATGCAGCTCGATCCCGAGCCGCTCCGCCGTCGCCCGCGTGGCGGCCAGCCGTTGCGCCTCCCCCGGACCGAAGCATCCCGGACGCACCCCCTCCGGCAGTATCTCCGCTCCGTCCCACAGGCTCATGGTCAGGCCGATCACCCGGCATCCCTCCTGCTGCAGCCTCCACGCCGCCACCGCCGAGTCCACCCCCCCGCTCAGCCCCACCGCCACCGTTTTCCTCTCCAGCCTCACCCCACCATCCTACTTCCCTCATCTCCCCTCCCGCAAGCCGCGAGTCACCCATCCCCCCGCCCGTTCTCCCCAGACGCGCCAGCACCCCCTTCGTCCCCCAAAAACCGGCGTCACGGCGTCACGGTCTCACGGCGTCATCCTGCGTCCCCTTTCCCGCCCCGCATCGCCACAGCGCCGCCCGCCCCCAACTATGGCGCGTCAGCGCCAAGGGTAGGAGCCCGTCCGCCTCAGGCGGAACGCATCGCCGAGGCGTCCGTGGCCTGTCCCGGCCTACGGGACAGGACATAGAAAAAAATGGTTTCGAGAGGGCGCGCGGTCGCCGAAACGCATCACCCCCCGCGAAAACCTCCCAAGCAATTTTTCCTACCTTTGCAAACCGACAATTTCGTCCCCAAAAACCGGCGTCACGGTCTCACGGCGTCATCCTGCGTCCCCTTTCCCGCCCCGCATCGCCACGGTGCCGCCCGCCCCCAACTATGGCGCGTCAGCGCCCCGTGGCAGCGCGGCAAAGGATTTGGAAAAACGAGGGGCTCCCCCGGCAAAATAAGGCGCGAATTTTTCGATGATGGCGCGTCGCGGGCGATCCCTCGCAGTACGAAAGTACGCGAGGGTCGTCCTCGACGCGTCAGCGCGGAAAAGGCGCAC
>JAAZFE010000059.1 GCA_012511885.1 Lentisphaerota bacterium
CCGCCGCGCAGCGGCGTCCCAAATGTCCGCCTGTCCCGCCCATGCGGGATGTCCGTCCGTGTCCGTCCGCCTGTCCCGCCCATGCGGGATGCTCGTCCGTGTGGCTGTTCCCGCCCAAAACGCCCCCAAAAACGTCAAAAACACGCCCCAAACGCCTCGAAAACGTCAAATTTGTGCCAAAACCGCCATCGCCAAGGCGCCTCAGCGCCCTGCTCCCATGCTTCCATGCTCCATGCTCGCCGCAAAGCGGCGCCGCCTCGGCCCCCCCAATCGCCCAATCCCGCAATCTCGCAATCTCGCAATCACGCCATTCCCGCCCCCCCCCCAGTATTACGATTCTTCACAATCGTAATACTCCTTCCCCCCAAAAAACCGACGTCATGGCGTCATGGTCACACGGCGTCCCCTTTTCACCGGTCTCCCGTTCACTCCCTCCGCGCTAGGTCATCTGCGGACAGGCTCTCCTGTCCCCAGTCTGCGGTCTCTTTCCTGCCCTACTCCGGCAGGCTCACCCAAATGCGATAGCTGCGCTGCGACGTGACCGGGGTGCCGCTGGTGTTGGCGGTGCCGTCGTCGAGAAACCCGTGGCTGGTCGCGCCGTACATGTTGGTCCAAACACCGTTCTTCACAAACGGTCGCCAAACCTGCGGTGTTTGCGTCAAATCACCATCCAGGAATTCAATGGCATAGACGCGGCCCGGCGCTGTCGGCACCGTAATCAGCACGCCACCGCTGTCGCCAATATCCGTCACCTCAAACAACGCCCCGGCATCGGTAGGATCCAACCCCGCCACAAACGCCTGCCACACGGTCAGCACGCCGTTCGCCGCCAGTTGGCTGGCAAGGCCTTCATACTCCTCCGCGCTATGCTCGCCCGGATAATAGGCATCCAGCCACGCATACGGCACCGGAACCGTCGTGGTCTGCGTCTCGGTCGGCACGGCATCCGCCAGCGTAATCTTCAGATACTGCACAATCGCGCCGTCATCGTAAATGTTGCGCCCGCCTTGATCCGAATCAAAGCTGACCCAAATGCCCTCGTCCCACAGTTCCGCGCCGCTCTTGGGGGTCGCCCAAAGCGATGCACCGGGCTGCGACGACGCCAAGTTCCGCACATTGTAATAAACCTCGGCGCTGTTGGTCAGCCCCAGGAAACCCCAGCACGCCTGCAAATCATACGTCTCATTCGCGGCGCTGTGATCGCCCATGTTCACAAACAGCGAAAACGCCAGCACCGCGTCCTTGCCCGCCGCCACCGCGCCCGGCTCTTCCACTTTCGCCACGGCAAAAATGCGGTTGTTGTCATACGTCCCCTCGTGTTTGCGCCCCAAAAAGTACTGATTGCCGCTGCGCAGTGCCGGACTGCCCAGCCGCGCCCAGCCAACCTGCCCATGCCACTGCGCCATCGCGCGCGACCAATCCTCGCTCGGCGGACTGTCCCAAATCAGCAACTGGTTGTTGATCTTGAAGTGTGGCGTCCACTTGCCCATGTTCAGCTCGAACCAGGCGAAACCTTCCGACGGCTGGCCGGGGGTGCCATCCCCAGCTTGATAGCCGGATTTGTCGGTGGTGCACGGAATCGCCCCTTGCTCCTGCCCGTAAAAGAGCATGGGGATGCCCTTGACGCTCGACAGCATCGCAAACCGCGACGCCGTGACCCACGGATCGGTGAACGGCAGCGTCTCGTCGTGGCTCGTCAAATTGAGCAGCACCGCCCCGCCCGAATAGGCGCGGTGGCGCTCCTCCAGCGCGTTGCGAATCTCGCCCGGCGTGCCCGCGCCCGTCACCTGGAAAACAAAGTTTTCGTTCAGAATGTCAAAGTGCCGGTTCGACCGGTAACTCACCACGCCGCCATCCAGCGACTCCGCCATGAACATGAAGTTCCAGTTGCGCGAACGCGTCCGGTTGATGATGTACTCCCAGAATTGTGGCGGCAGACCCTGCGCGAAGTCGCAGCGCAAACCGTCAATGCCGTAATCGTCCAGCAGCGTGCCATTGGCGTCGCGCACCCCCGGCTGGTTGCTCAGACTGTGCCCCGTTTTCTCCAGCCAGTATTCCGGATAGCCGCCCAGATAATCCCACAGCTCCTCGGTGTGCGCCGTCATCGAATCATAGTCGTACCAGTCGCCCTCATCGAGGTGCTTGCCCGCGTCTTCCGGATTATGCCGCACCAAACACGCGTAGTTGCCGAAATACAGCTCGGCAGTGTCATTCCATTTGCCAAAATCGTTGCGGTCCGGCGCCGTCGCAATGTCGTGCTGACCGCCAGCAGGGCCATGATAGAAGGTAGCCGGCGCGCCGTAATCCTCCACATTCGCATACCAGCCCGGACGCAGACTGCCGATCGCCGTCTCCGCGCCCTCCCCAACCGGCACAATCCCCATCTGCTCGCCGCGCTCGCCAAACACCGCGTCCCAGCTCGTGTGGTTGAACACGCCGTCCAGCATGATGTTGATCGTCCCCACCTCCGTCGTGCTCATGTGCGAGCTGCGCCCCGCGTCGCACGCCGCCACAAACTGCTGAAACTCCTCCAGCGCGCTATCCGTGTTAAATCCCTGCCCGAACCAGCGGTTGACCTGGAAATAGTTGCGCTCCGCATACGGACTCCCCGGAATCTCCTCGTCATCCACCCCGAACTTCGACGCCGGATGCACCGGCTGGAACCACAGACAGTTCGCCTGCAGCTTGTTGAGATACTCTATGCCAAATTCGTTGAAGGTCCCCCGGTTCGGCTCGCTCGTCTCAATCAGGCTCGCAAACGTTGACCGCCCCTCCTTGGTCGCCGCCGTCGCCTTCACTGTCAGCGCGTTCAGCTCGTACATGTTCTGATCCAGCACCTTGCGCGGCGAAACCACCACCGCGTGGTCGCGAATCCCGCTGCCCGTCTCCGAATAATACCGCCACGCCGGCTCACCCGGCATCTGATGCCGCGCCGTCAGCCGGTACGCCCCGCACTGCGCCACATCCGTCTCCCATACATACGCGCCCGCACCCGCATCCCACGCCATGTCATACGCGTGGAAATAGCCCTCGCTCGTAGTCGTCACCAAATCGCCGCTCGGCGGACGAATCGCATCCGCCACGCCGTTGCCGTCCAAGTCCGCATCCCAGAAATCGCGCCGGCCCACATTCGAGAACACCTGCACCTTCGTCGCCCCCGCAGGCGGCACATACTCCACGCGCAAATGCGCCGTCTCCCCCTTGCCCTCGTCAATGAAAAACTTCGTCGTCGTATAATCCGCGTTCACCCCGTTCACCCGCAGCGCGTTCGCCCCCTCCGCCGCCATCCGATACTCAAAGGTGTCCACCACGCTGTCCACCCGATACTCCGCCAGCCGCTCCACGCCGTTGCCGCCCGCCGCCGCCGACTTCCATGCCGCAATCTGATAAATCAACGCCGCATTCGGCGCCGCCGCCAGCCCCGGCTCCGTAATCGTCGCCACCCACCACATCGCATGACCGTTCTCGCTCGGGTCCATCTCCTCGTGGCTGAAGCTCATCGCCGCCACCTGCGTCAGCGACGGATCCGCCGCCTTGATGCCCCTCCCGCCCGGCCGCGACTTCACGCCCTGCGTCTTCGCCGCCGGACTCGCCGTGCCCACCTTGTACCGCACCTCCGCGTGATCCGCCCACACATCGTCCCCGTTCTTGTAGCCAATCTTCACCCACACTTGCAGCGTGTCGCTCGACAGCTTGACCGTGTTCCCGCCGTGCCACAAATAGCCCGGCTCCGTGCCCGGATCGCCCCCAAAAGTGAAGTCAAACGGCCTCGCCTGCGCCGCCGCCAGCGTCGCAAACGCCTCGCTCGCCGCGCCATCCCCCGACCGCCCCAAAAAGGTCGTGTCCCGGTCGCTGTAGTTCACCTCCAGCACATACTCGACCGCCGACTCCTTCGCAAAGGTCCCCGCCGGTATCGTCCCGCTCCAATACTTGTTGTTCGCCGACGCCGAATCAAACGCCATCGCCGCCGTCGCCCAGCTCCCGCTCCCCGCCTGCCGGTAATGCAGCACGCCGCCGCTCTGATCCCCCGTCTCGCCCTCCCCCTGGAACTGGTTGCCGTTGTAAATCGTCACCCCCAGATTCGCATACGGAAAACGCGGATTCCGCATAAACGCGCCCGCAGGCTCCGAGTTGCCCGGCACATGCCACGCATTCCCCAAATCCGCCGCACCCGTCACCGCAAACGCCTGCGCCGCCGCCGATCCCTCATCCGCCGCCAGCACATTATCCATCTGGTCCGCCGTGCCAATAAATGTCGTATCCGCCCCCCCGTTCGCATAATCCACCCGCACAAAATACTCCAGCACATCCCCCACCCCCACCGCGTTCGACGAAATCATCGCGCTCCAATACGCGTCATCGCCCACCCCCTGCGCATACGCCAGCGCATTCGTCGCCCACGCATCCGCCCCCACCCGCCAAATCACCGCGCCGCCCGTCATATCCGCGTCGCCCTGATAATTCCCCACATAAATCCAGGTATCCTTCTTCGGCGCAGGCTCCAGCGGTATCCGCATCGTATCACTCGCCCACGGCACCTCGTTCGTCGGAAAATGCCAGCAATTCCCCATCACCGGCTCCGGCGCCGCGCCAAACGCCACCGAAAACGCCTTCCCCTGCGCCTCAGCCAGCGTGGCAAACGGCACCGAATGCACCTGATTGCTCGTCCCCAAAAATGTCGCGTCGCGGTTGTCATACCCCGCCGCCACCACATACTGCAACTCATCCCCCTCCGCAAAAGTCGCCGTCGGCAGCCCCGCAATCCAGTTCTTGATCCACCCCGTATTCTCGTTGTTCCGTACCTCATTGTTAAAGCTCATATTCGTCGAACTCCACGCGCCCGACACCCCCTTGCGATACCACACCACCCCGTTCGTCATGTTGCCCCCGCCCGAGTCCGCCTGATAATTCCCCGCATACACAAACACACCATCCCCCGCCGACGGCTCCACCGGATTCCGCATCGGCACATCCGCCGTCCCCTGCACCACCGACCCCGGCTCATGCCAGCACTCCCCGAACACCGGCACCGGATCGCCCACCTGATAAGAATAATTCGCCCCCCCATTCACATTCGCCCGCAGCGTGCACAAATCCGGGTCGGCCATCACCCGCGCCGACGGCATGGCACTCGTCAGCACATAATACACCACCGTCTTCCCGCTCGGCATCCCCGGTATCACCGCCGTCGCCGTCGCACCCGCCACCGACCCCTCCGCAAACGCGCTCGACGCAAACCCATCCGTCGAATACCGCACAAACACCCGCTCGCCGCTCGGCGCCGCCGACAACACCGCCGTCACCGTCACATCCCCCGTGCCCGCCGACTCGCTGTCATCCGTCACCGACCCCACCCCCACCGGCAAATTCGTCGTCGCCTGAATCACATACGGCCGATGCCACCAAGTATTCTCCCCCGCCAAACGAAAGGTGTACTTCATCCCGCTCGTCTCCGCAAACGTCAGATTCTGCGGATTATTCCCCCCATCATTGATATGCGCCTGCCCAATCGTGCTGTTCACCACCGCATTCGTTGACAACGCCCCCGTCCCCCACTGCCGCGTCCAATCCCCCGACTGATCAAACTTCATCCCCGACGACGCCCTCGTCGTCGTACTCGTCAGCGTCACCGAAAAAACCGTATCCCCCGCAAACGCCAGCCCCGTCTCCATCCACGGCGCCGACACCCATCCATTAATGTCCCCCCGAACCGCCTCCCCCTTCGCCCCCGACACACCCAACCAACCCATCGCCACACCCAAAATCAAACCCACGCGCCAAGACTTCATACGACACCTCATTCTGCTACACTCAATCCTTCCAACACCAGAGCATCCGGTTGTCCACACTCAGAGTCAACAACATAACCGCCACCGTGCCCTCGCCGCTCCCCCATTGGCCCATTTTCACCAAACCCACCCAAAACTGCCCCGAAAATCACCATTTTTCGCCCCGAAAATGTCAAAAACACGCCCAAAACTGCCCGAAAACATGAAAATTGCGCCCAAAACCGCAAAAATCACGCAATCCGGCAGTCGCCGGTTGTCTCCCCGTCTCGCCCCCGCCCCCGACCTCCCCGCCCGCTTCGCCACCAAAATCCGCGACCTCCGCTCCGGCTCCGACACCGCCCCCTAATTTGGCTCCTTCCTCCGCACCGACCGGTTCGACTGCCGCGTCTGATAAAGCCGCTCGGTAAAACCGCCCTCGTTTGCAAAAGCCGCCGCCAGTGCCTGTATCTGACGATCCAGCAGCGCCATGGCCACCCCGATTAAAACATGAGCGGCATTGGCCGAGATTTCGGGGAAGAGGATGGACCTTATGGACTGCATGGACTTCATGGACGGCGCTCCATGTCCATTGTGTCCATCCTGTCCATTATTCCCATTTCTGGCCGTCTGCACCACCCACGCCGCCACCTCGCTGGCGGTGGCGCAGCACCGCGCCACCAGCGCCTGGCGGCGGCGGTCAGTTGGCGGCCAGAGCTTGAGGCCGCGCTGACGGAGAAAATCCTCGTAGTCCAGGCGTAGCTCCGCCAAACTTGCTCTGGCCACATTGGTCAGTTTCAGCTCCATCTTCTTGGACGTGCCGCTGGCCACGCTCCCCTCCGCGATGTTTTGCACACCGGAGCGCGCCGCCTGCACCATCTGATCATGGGTGCGGCTGCGCCGGTCAATGTATTTGTCGCAAAACCGCACCGTGACATCATAGACCAGTTGCGCCACCTGGAAGCTCTTGAGATGCCGAAATCCGCCATGCTTCGGGATGAGCGGCTCGCCTGGTTCAGTCTGACCAATCTTCGCCATCCAATCATCCCGCCGCCGTTTGCCCGGTAATCGCCCAGTGGAGTTTGTTCTGCACGGTGGCAAAGAACTCTTTGGTCGCAGGAGCATTCGGATCGTAATCCGCCGACAGCGCATAAATGTCGGTAATCTTCTGGTAAAAGCGCCGCTCACTGGCGCGGATGTCGCGAATCCGCTCCAGCAGTTCATCAAAATAGTCTCTGCCAAACAGGCGGTTCCCCTGCTTCAGTCGTTCATCGTCCAGCACAAACCCCTTGACGATAAACTCCCGCAGGGTCTTGGTCGCCCAGATGCGAAACTGGGTCGCCTGATAACTGTTCACCCGATAGCCAACCGCAATAA
>JAAZFE010000060.1 GCA_012511885.1 Lentisphaerota bacterium
ATTTGCTGCAGGGCAGCATGATGCGGAAATAATCATAAAAAATTCAGTTTTCATCCATGTTGACCCAAGGCACGACGATTCCAACCCGTCTGCTTTGTTCTGCGGGGTTCGCAGTATGTCCATACAGCTTCACCCCGCACGCCTCGCATCCGGGTCGGACTTGTCGCGTGCATAATCCAGGATAAAACAGCTTTGCGCGGCCAAATGACACGTGCTATAAAAAAAGTGGGCGAAAGATCCTGCGCAAACCCGCCCGAGGGTGTATGGTTTCGCGCGGGACGACCCCGAGAGGGTGGCAGCGGCGTGATTTTCGCTGGCGTCGGCTTGGGGCCTGTGCTAGAAAAGCGTTTCACTTGAGGAATATTCGAGTCTATTGATCATTCAAGCAGGACAAACCCATGAGTCCACTATCCGTAAACTTATTTGATACCGCCCAGGGCGAGTTCGACCACGTGGCCGAGATGCTCCACCTGGAGCCCGGGATGCGCCAGTTGTTGCGCGAGCCCCTGCGTGAATATCATTTTCTGATTCCCGTGCACATGGACGACGGTTCGGTGCAGGTGTTCAAGGGTTTCCGCGTGCAGCACAATGACGCGCGCGGGCCGGCCAAGGGCGGGATTCGTTTTCATCCGCACGAGAGCATTGACATGCTGCGGGCGCTGGCGATGTGGATGACGTGGAAGTGCGCGCTGATGGATCTGCCGCTGGGCGGGGGCAAGGGCGGCGTGATTTGCGATCCGCACAACCTGAGCCAGCGCGAGGTCGAGCAGATTTGCCGCGGATGGGTGCGGCAGCTGGCGCGAAATGTCGGGCCGGCGCAGGACGTGCCGGCGCCGGACGTGATGACCAACTCGCAATATATGCTGTGGATGCTGGACGAATATGAGGCCATTCACGGCGTTCGCGCGCCGGGCTTCATCACCGGCAAGCCGGTGGGCATGGGCGGGTCGCTCGGGCGGGTCGAGGCGACCGGTTTCGGCGTCATTCATGTGCTGAACGAGGCTTTGAAGGGGCTGGGCGTTTCGCCCAAGAAGGCCGCGGCCAGCGTGCAGGGTTTTGGCAACGTGGCGCGCCACGCCATCCAGAAGTTCAACGAGCTGGGCGGCGCGGTCACCTGTGTTTCCTGCTGGAACAACCAGGACAAGACGTCCTATGCGTTCCGCAAGAACGGCGGCATTGTTCTCGAGGATATGCTGGACGTGGCTAACGGTTTCGGCGATGTGGACCCCGAAAAGATGCGCGCGCTGGGCTACGACGTGCTGCCCGGCGACGAATGGATCGCCCAGGAAGTGGACGTGCTGATTCCGGCGGCGCTGGAAAACCAGATTCACGAGGGCAATGTCGGCAACATCCATTCCCGCGTAAAAATCATCATTGAAGCCGCGAACGGGCCGACCACCCCCGAGGCCGACGCGGTGTTGCGGGCCAACGGCATGATGGTCATTCCCGATTTCCTGGCCAATGCCGGTGGGGTCACCTGCAGCTATTTCGAGCAAGTGCAGTCCAACACCAACTTCTATTGGAAGAAGAGCAAAGTTCTCGAACTGGTCGAGGCCCGGATGATTGCCGCCTATAAGGAAGTGGCCCAACTGGCCCGCGAGCAAAACCTCTATATGCGCGACACGGCCTACATGATTGCGATCCGCCGCGTGGCCAATGCCGTCAAGAGCCGCGGCTGGGTCTGAGCCGGCATAATCCAGGCCAAACCGGCGTAGCGCCCCTATATTATTGTATATAGGGCGTTCGCCTTGGCACGGGGGGCGATTCAGCGATATTTTTTAGGGGGAGTGGGTGGCTGGTGGCGACAAACGGTGGGAACGGCGGAAATGGGGCAGAAAAGTGCCGAAAAGTGCCAAAAAACGGCGAAAACGGATCAAAAACGAGCGAAAATGGCGGGAAATGGGCCAAAAGTGGTGAGAGGGGGTGTGATTGGCGTATTTTGGGTGTCGAGTGTCGAGTGTCGGGTTTTTGCCGAGCTGGGGCTCGGCGCTCCCAGGGGCGCTGACGCGCCATGGCGTTGGCGGGGAGGGCAACCGGCAACTGCCGGGGAACGGCGGGAAATCGGTGGGAATTGGCGGAAAAGTGCTCAAAAACGCCGAAAAATGGGCCAAAAATGCCCAAAAGCGAGCGAAAATGGCGGGAAATGGGGCAAACGTGGCGAGTGTCGAGTTTTTGCCGAGCTGGGGCTCGGCGCTCCCAGGGGCGCTGACGCGCCATGGCGTTGGCGGGGGGGAAACCGGCAGCTGCCGCCCAACAGACACAACGTCCAAAATGGGCGAAAAATGGGAAAAATCGGGAAAAGTGCCCAAAAACGCAGGAAAATGGCGTGAATGGGCGGGAAAGGACAAAAAGCGGGCGAAATGGGCGGGAAATGGGCAAAAAGTGAGCGAAATGGGCTGGAAACGGGCGAAAAGGGGTGGTTTTGGGGTGGATTTGGCTGATTTTTTGGGGGGAGTATTACGAATGTGCACATTCGTAATACCGCAGGGGGCTAGTTCAGGGGGATGTGGAAGGTTTTCATGACGGGGAGATGCTGCATGTTGGCGGCGGTGTCGTCCCATTCAGCGGGCGGGGGGGGCGGGTTCCAGAGGCTGGTGTCGAAGACGAGGCCGTCGGGGAAGGTTTGTCCGGCGAGAACGGTGGGGGCGTGGTGGGGGGCGAGGGCGGGGCTGGGCAGGACGTAGTCGTAGGGGCGGGTGCGGGGGGAGTTGGTGTTGGGATTGCCGTTTTGATCGGTGGGTTGGGCGGTGTCGTCGAACCAGTCGGTGAGGATGGCAAGGGCGGCGGCATCACGGGTGGCGGTGTTGAAGTCGCCGCAGAGGACGACGTAGTCGTCGGGGGCGAAGTGGTTGCGGATGAGGCGGAGGAGATGGGTGGCCTGGGGGATGCGCAGGGCGGCGCGGCGCTGGACGAGGTGTACGCTGATGACGTGGAGGGGCTTGGGGCCGGGGATGGCGATGGTGGCCCAAACGAGGCTGCGGTTGCCAATGTAGGGGTCGGGCCACTGGCCGTGGTCGAGGATGGGATAGCGCGACACGATGCCGTTGGGGAGGGCGCCGCCGCCTTTTTCGCGGATGTAGTGGGCGTCGGGGCCGAGGAGCAGTTCGGCGAGGTCGGCGGGGGCGCCGACTTGATAGTTGAATTCCTGGATGGCGAGGATGTCGGGCCGCATGGCCTGGAGGATGCGGATGCCGGGGGGGTGGTAGGCCTGGGTGGTGTTGTCGGTGAGGTTGGCGGTGGCGACGGTGACGGTGACTGTGGCGGGCGAGGCAACAGCCAGGCGGAGCAGCAATAACGGAAGCCAGAGGCTATGGAACCAGGATACTCGCATGCACTGGGGCGGGATGGTAGCGAAAGGGGCGGGGGGCGGAAAGTCAAAAACCTGAAAATAAGGCTTGCGGCTTCGGGGGGGCTGTGGTGGAATGCGCGCTTTCCCGGTCACCGGAGCAATTCCGACGGGAACCTGTCCGACGGGCCTTCAGTGGGCTTTCGACCGCGGACCCGGAACATAGAAAGCCCGGAGCTGTTAACCTCTCCCCCGAGCAAATGGCTATGAACAAGAATAGTGCCGTGGAAACGGACCAAGAACGCGCCGCGATGATGGCGATGTATGAATCAACACTGAAGGACTTCACGGAGGGCGCCATCGTGAAGGGCCAGGTGGTCGAAGTGCGGCCACAGGAAGTCCTGATCAACATTGGATACAAGTCGGAAGGCTTGCTGCCGGCCACGGAATTCGACGATTTGGCGGAAGTTCACGTGGGCGACGAATTTGACGTGCTGCTGGAGCGTCTGGAGGATGAGCACGGGATGGTGGTGCTTAGCAAGACGCGCGCCGAGCAGCAGCGGAACTGGGACCGGGTGCTGGTCTCGTGCGAGGAGGGGACCACGGTGACCGGGATGGTGAAGGGCAAGGTGAAGGGCGGCCTGCTGGTGGATATCGGCGTGGACGCGTTTTTGCCGGGCTCGCAGATTGACGTGATTCCGGTGCGCAACCTGGATGATTATCTGGGGAAGGAGATCGAGTGCCGCGTTTTGAAGATCAATCAGGAGCGGCGCAACATCGTGCTGTCGCGCCGCGATTTGATCGAGGCGCAGCGCGCGGAGCAGAAGAAGCAGCTTCTGGCGGAGATCCAGCCGGGCCAGACGCGTCACGGCGTGGTCAAGAACATCACGGAATTCGGCGCGTTTGTGGACCTGAACGGGATGGACGGCCTGCTGCATATCACCGACATGAGCTGGGGCCGGATCAACCACCCGAGCGAGGTGGTGGAGGTCGGCCAGGAGCTGACGGTGGTGGTGCTGGACGTGAACCAGGAGAAGGAGCGGATTTCGCTCGGCCTGAAGCAGAAGCAGCAGAATCCCTGGGACGAGATCGAGATGAAGTATCCCAAGGGCACGCGCATCCAGGGCAAGGTGGTCAACCTGGTGCCCTACGGCGCGTTTGTGCAGCTTGAGGAGGGCGTGGAAGGCCTGGTGCACGTGAGCGAGATTTCCTGGACCAAGCGCGTGGTGCGCGCGGCCGACGCCTTGAGCGTGGGCGACGTGGTCGAGGCGATCGTGCTGAACGTCAACAAGGACGAGCAGAAGATTTCGCTGGGCATCCGCCAGACGGAAGCGAATCCGTGGGACGATGTGATCTCGAAGTATCCGCTGGGCAGCCGGGTGAAGGGGCAGGTGCGCAACTTCACGAACTACGGCGCGTTCATCGAGCTCGAGGAAGGCGTGGACGGCATGATCCATGTGTCGGACATGAGCTGGGTGCGCAAGATCAACCACCCCAACGAGCTGCTCAAGAAGGGCGACGAGGTCGAGGCGATTGTGCTGGAGGTTTCGCCGGAAAACCAGCGGATCAGCCTGGGGCTCAAGCAGGCCCAGGACGATCCTTGGGCGAGCATTTCAAGCCGCTACCGCATCGGCCAGCTCATTACGGGCAAGGTCAGCAAGCTGGCCAGCTTTGGCGCGTTTATCGAGCTGGAGGAGGGCGTGGACGGTCTGGTGCATATCAGCCAGATCAGCGATGAGCACGTGACGCGGATTCGCGACGTTCTGCAGCCGGGCCAGGAGATCGAGGCCCGCGTGATCAAAATTGATCCGATCGACCGGCGCATCGGGCTGAGCATCAAGGCCGCGAAGATGTCCGAGGATGAGTTCCAAGTGGACGACAGTATGCTGGAAGGCCTGCGGCCGGGCGAGGATCTGGTGGACCTGGCCGGCGCGTTTGACGCCGCTTTGGTCAACGCCGAGGAGAAGTTCGAGGTGTGGTCGCCGGGCGAAGGCCAGGCGGAAGAGTCGGCCGAGGCCGTTGCCGGGGCGGAAGCTCAACCGGAAGGCGAGGCGGAAGCCCAGCCGGAAGGCGAGGCGGAAGCCCAGCCGGAAGGTGAGGTGGAAGTCCAGCCGGAAGGTGAGACGGAAGTCCAGCCGGAAGGTGAGGCGGAAGCTTCGGACGAGGAGTCTGCGGAATAGGTTCCGCGTAGTCCGCCGGACGGGTGGACGCCGCCGACAGCCCGGAGGTTGCGATGGAATCCATCGGCCTCCGGGTTTTTTCGCGAGTTGGCGCGTGCAGGCCGCGGGCGGGATGTGGTAGGGTGAGCGCATGATAGATTTGCATAGTCATTCGACGTTTTCGGACGGGACCTTCAGCCCCGAGGAACTGGTGGCGGAGGGCGTGGCGGCGGGGCTGCACGCCCTGGCGCTGACCGACCACGACACGGTGGCCGGGCTGCCGCGCTTTCTGGCGGCGGGCGAGGGGCAGCCCATCCGGCTGGTGCCGGGCACCGAGCTGAGCGTGGATTGCCCCCATGGCGTCATGCACATGCTGGGCTATTGGATGGATGTGAACCACCCGGAGCTGGTGCGGCAGATGGCGTGGATCCGCAACGGGCGCGAGATGCGCAACCGCGAGATTCTCGAGAAGATCAATCAGCTTGGCTTTGCCATGACCTGGGACGAAGTGCAGGAGGCGGCCGGCGAGGATGTGGTGGGGCGTCCGCATTTTGCCCAGGTGATGCTCAACAAGGATTACGCGCGGACCAAGAACGAGGTGTTTGACCGCTGGCTGGGCAACGGCAAGCCGGGTTATGCGGATCGTCCGAGATTGACCGCGGAAATCGCGATTGACCTGATCCGCCGGGCGGGGGGGGTGGCCGTGCTGGCGCATCCGTTTACGCTGCGGATCGGGATGCCGGAGCTTGAAACCCTTTGCCGGGATCTGGCCGGAGCCGGGCTGGCGGGAATCGAGTGTTACTATTCCGAGCATTCGTCCGATCTGACCCGGGACTATCTGGCGATGGCCCGGCGGCTGGGGCTGGTGCCCACCGGGGGGTCGGATTTCCACGGCGACGCCTCGCCGGGCATCCGCCTGGGCACGGGCTTTGGCGGGCTGAATGTGCCCGACGAAGTATTGGACGAACTGGAGGCCTGCCGACCGAATGGGGCGCCGGCCAGCGCGGAGCCGGTTCTGCCGGAGACCGCATGGCAGACTTGACTTGGCCAAGAACCCTTTGCTATGAAACGAGCCACTTATGGGACAACAACATAGAGTACGAACGAAGCGCAAGGCCCGGGACCGCCGCAAGAAACGCCTGAAGGAACGGGCCAAGGCCGCGCAAAAGAAGAAGGCCTGATTGGGTCGTTGGGCGGACGGGGAGACTTGTCCGCCGGCGAGCAGTCGCTGAGTGACCCGCCGACGCTTTCAAGCGCGGCGGGTTTCTGTGTGGACTCGACGGGCAAAAGAAATCGAGGCGCAAGATGATGGTGTTTTTGGAGGGCGTGCTGGCGGCCAAGGAGCCGACGCATGTGGTGGTCAACGTGCAGGGCGTCGGCTATCAGGCCGAGATCCCCCTGAGCAGCTATGACCGGCTGCCGAGCGTGGGCGAGCCCGTTCATTTGTTGACCGAGCTGGTGGTGCGCGAGGACGCCCATCTGCTGTTCGGGTTCATGACCGAGGACGAGCGGCAGGTGTTCCGGATGCTGACGGAGATTAGCGGGATCGGGCCGAAGATGGGGCTGGCGGTGCTGAGCGGTATTTCGGTGCGGGACCTCAAGGCGGCGGTGGCGGGGGGGGATGTCAAGCGGCTCTCGGGCATTTCGCGCGTGGGGAAAAAGACGGCGGAACGCATTGTGCTCGAGATGCGCGGCAAACTGAGCAAGGCCGATCTGCTCGAGGGCGTGGTGACGGAGCCGGGCGGTCCGCTCGAGGCCAATCTGCGCGATGTGCTGCTGGCGCTGATTTCGCTGGGCTACAAGCAGGCGGAGGCTCAGCGCATGGTCAAGGCCATCGCGGGGGACATCACCCCCGATATGCCGCTGGAAGAGGTCCTGCGCAAGGTTCTTTCCGGGAAACGGTAGGCGGCTGTATTCAGCAACATGGATGCAGGGATCGCCATCGGTTGCCGGGCAAAATGGCTGGGAAAAATAACATGCGAAATTCTTTCAGATCCGTTCCGCCCCGCATGGCGCTGGCGCTGGTCCATCTGCTTTTTTGCGCGGGGCTTGCCGTGTGCTCGTTCGGCTTCACGCCGTTGGATCCGAATATGAAGGAAGCCTCCGGCAAGAACCGTCCGGGCATGACGGAGGCATCCGTTGTGCCGGGCCGGACCGATCCGCGCGGCGACGCGCCCGACGCCGGGGCGGCGCGGCCACGGCTGTTTGCGGGGGTAGAGATTGAACCGACCGAGGCCTTGCTGGCGCAGTTGGAGGAATGCCGGCAGGTGCTGGGCGGAAGCATCCGATGGGTGCCGCCGGAGCAGTGGCATTTGACGCTGGCGTTTTTCGGGGCGACGGATCCGGAGCGGATCCCGCTGTTGGATGAGATTCTGGCGGCCACCGCCCGCGAGTTTGACGGGCCGATTCCACTGGATTTGGGCGGGATAACCATGTGGGGCAACGAGCGGCGCGGGGTGTTGATTGTGAAGATCGAGGCGCCGGCGCTGGTGGAGCTGCAAGCGAACTTGGCGCGGCGGCTGCGGGAGGCGGGGATGCCCGCGGATGAACGGGAGTATGTTCCGCATTTGACGCTGGGGCGGACGAAACAGGGGGAGCGGACGGGCCATTCATGGCGGCACTGCCGCGAGCTGCCGGGGCACCGGCAGACGGTGGGGCGGATTATTCTTTTTGAAAGCAAATTTGTGGCGGGCGGGGTGGTGTACAGCCACCGCAACCAATATCCCCTGACCATCTGATCCATCCATCCAACCGCAAAGATCATAAGGAAAACTGGGCTCATAAATATCATGATATAGGGCTGACCCCCATATAGAGGGGTCAGCCCTATATCATGATGAATTGGCTTGACGGAAAATGGGGTTGGGAGTTGGATGGGGGTATGCCTAGAAAACCGCGAGTTGAGTATGCCGGGGCTCTCTATCACGTGATGAGCCGGGGGAATCGTCAGCAATCCATATTCTTGGCCGATGACGACTGTACGATGTTTCTTTCCACTTTGGAGGAGGCATGCGGACGGACGGGTTGGCAGGTGCACGCGTATGTGTTGATGGGAAATCATTTTCATCTGCTGCTTGAAACGCCGGAACCAAATCTGGTGGCCGGAATGAGCTGGCTGCAGGGTACCTATGCGATGCGGTTCAATGTCAAGAATCGCTTGCGAGGGCATTTATTCCAAGGTCGGTACAAGGCTCTGCCGGTGGAGCCGGGGATGGGATATTTTCAGGCGGTGGCGACCTATATTCATCTGAATCCGGTTCGCGTGCAGGGATGGGATTTCCAGAAACAGAGCCTGCTGAACTTCGAATGGAGCAGCTATCCATCCTATCTTGCGGTGTCGAAGCGTCCTGAGTGGCTAGTCGTAGAGCGAGTTCTGGGTGAGCTGGGGTTGTCTGATACGACTGCGGGCAGGCGCAAGTATAAGGAATATATTCAGCGCCGGGTGCAGACTGCACGTCGCAGCGATCAGCCGTGGGAATCGGATGAAGCATGGGATGCGATTCGCCGGGGCTGGTGCTTGGGCGGAAAGGATTTCCAGCGGGAAATTGCCGGGCGGTTGGACGGGGTGGGCGAACAAACAAAACACCGTTCTTTGAGGCGCAGGCCGGTGATTGCCCACGATGAGATCCGCGCTGAACACTTGGTTGCGGCGGGGTTGAAGGCATTGAAATTGTCTGATACAGATTTGGAGGAAATGTTGAAAAACAGTCCGGAAAAATATGCTTTGGCGTGGCTGGTTCGAAAATACACTTGTGTGACCAATGGGTGGATTTGGGAGAGGTTGCACATGGGCAAGGCAACAAATATGTCATATATGCTCAATAAAATGGAAGATTCGAAGCCCGGCAGATGGGGGCATGCGGCTTTTGGCAAAGTAAAAAGTCACTACCATCCCATAGGGATGTCATTTTGAGCTGGGGAAGCGGATAAAAAAGAGTGTTGGTCTTGATTTTGTGTGCCTGTAGCCTACAGGTATTATGAAAAAAAACTCAAGACCAAGACCAACAAG
>JAAZFE010000061.1 GCA_012511885.1 Lentisphaerota bacterium
CTCCCCTTCCGCCAGCTCGACTTCTTCAACGGCATCGGCGGCTTCACCCCCGACGGCCGCGAATACGTCATCCAGCTCCCCCCCGGCGCCACCACCCCCGCCCCCTGGGTCAACGTCCTCGCCAACCCCCACTTCGGCACCGTCATCAGCGAAAGCGGCAGCGCCTACACCTGGGCGCTCAACGCCCACCAGCTCCGCCTCACCCCCTGGCACAACGACCCCGTCACCGACCCCTCCGGCGAAACCCTCTACATCCGCGACGACGAAACCGGCCGCATCTGGTCCCCCTTCCCCCAGCCCTCCATCCCCGCCAACTCCGCCAACCACACCCCCCCCGCCCCCGCCGTCTGCCGCCATGGCCACGGCTACACCGTCTTCGAGCGCACCCACGACGGCATCGAAAGCGAAACCACCATCCACGTCCACCACACCGCCCCCCTCAAATTCACCACCCTGCGCCTCCGCAACACCACCGACCGCCCCCGCCGCATCTCCACCACCGCCTACGTCGAATGGGTGCTCGGCGAACACCGCGACCCCAACGCCATGCACATCGTCACCCGCCTCGATCCCCAAAGCGGCGCCATCTTCGCCCAAAACCCCTTCAGCCTCGACTTCCCCGAACACATCGCCTTCCTCCACTGCAGCGCCCCCGAGCGCACCCTCACCGCCGACCGCTTCGAATTCATCGGCCGCAACGGCACCCTCGCCGACCCCGACGCCCTCCGCCACCAAACCCTCTCCAACCGCGTCGGCGCCGCCCTCGACCCCTGCGCCGCCATCCTCGCCCCCTTCACCATCCCCCCGCACGACGAAATCCACGTCACCTACATCCTCGGCGCCGCCCCCACCGAAGACCAGGCCCGCGAGCACCTCCGCCGCCACGCCGGCCTCACCGGCGCCCGCCAATCCCTCGAAGAAATCTGGGAGTTCTGGCAGCGCCAGCTCGGCGGCATCTACGTCGAAACCCCCGACCCCGCCCTCAACCACCTCGTCAACCACTGGCTCCTCTACCAAACCCTCTCCTCCCGCCTCTGGGGCCGCACCGGCTACTACCAATCCGGCGGCGCCTACGGCTTCCGCGACCAGCTCCAGGACTCCCTCGCCTTCCTCCACGAGTGCCCCTGGCTCACCCGCCAGCACCTCCTCACCTCCGCCGCCCGCCAATTCACCGACGGCGACGTCCAGCACTGGTGGCACCCCCCCGTCGGCCGCGGCGTCCGCACCCACATCACCGACGACCTCCTCTGGCTCCCCTACGTCACCGCCCGCTACCTCCACGTCACCGGCGACACCGGCATCCTCGACGAGCCCATCCCCTACCTCGAAGCCCGCCCCCTCGCCCCCGACGAAGAATCCAACTACGACCTCCCCCGCACCTCCGACCACATCGCCCCCCTCTACGACCACTGCGTCCGCGCCATCCGCCGCGCCACCGAAAAAACCGGCGCCCACGGCCTCCCCCTCATCGGCGGCGGCGACTGGAACGACGGCATGAACCGCGTCGGCCACCAGGGCCGCGGCGAAAGCGTCTGGCTCGCCTTCTTCATCCGCCGCGTCTGCCTCGACTTCCACCCCATCGCCCAAGACCGCGGCGACCACGCCACCGCCCAACACTGCGCCACCCTCGCCGACCAACTCGCCCACGCCGCCGACCAGCACGCCTGGGATGGCAACTGGTACCGCCGCGCCTACTTCGACGACGGCACCCCCCTCGGCTCCCACCAATCCCCCGAATGCCAAATCGACCTCCTCCCCCAGAGCTGGTCCGTCATCTCCGACGCCCCCGACACCCAGCGCGCCCGCACCGCCATGAACTCCGCCCACGAGCGCCTCTACGACCCCCAGCACCAGCTCACCCGCCTCTTCACCCCCCCCTTCCACACCGCCCCCTGGGACCCCGGCTACATCAAAGGCTACCTCCCCGGCGTCCGCGAAAACGGCGCCCAATACACCCACGCCGCCGTCTGGTTCGCCATCGCCACCGCCCTCCAGCGCGACACCCCCAACGCCTGGAAACTCGCCCACGCCCTCAACCCCATCCACCACACCACCACCCCCGACGCCCTCCAAACCTACCAACGCGAACCCTACGTCATCGCCGCCGACATCTACACCGCCCCCGGCCACCAAGGCCAAGGCGGCTGGAGCTGGTACACCGGCGCCGCCGCCTGGCTATACCAATACTACGTCGAGCACCTCCTCGGCATCCGCCTCCGCGTCAACCAGCTCACCATCACCCCCCTCCTCCCCCCCGACTGGAAAGACCTCAACATCACCTACCGCTACCGCAACACCTTCTACCACATCCACCTCACCGTCCACGGCCCCCGCACCTGGAACCCCCGACGCGTCCTCGTCAACGGCATCGAGCAACCCGACAAAACCATCCACCTCACCGACGACGGCCACCCCCGCCAAGTCCACATCCAACTCGGCTAACCCCCCAATTTCGGGGTCAGTCCTTGACAATTGACAATCTCCCCCCAAATCACCCCAAAAACCCCAAATCACCCCAAAAATCCTCATTTTCGCCCCAAAAACGTCAAAAACACGCCCAAAATTGCCCAAAAACGTCAAAATTGCGCCCAAAACTGCAAAAATCACGCAATCCGGCAGTCGCCGGTTGTCTCCCCGTCTCGCCCCCGCCCCCGACCTCCCCGCCCGCTTCGCCACCAAAATCCGCGACCTCCGCTCCGGCTCCGACACCGCCCCCTAAACCCACACACTTTCCAACCCCATCCCCCGCACCGCCCGGCCCTGACCCCTTCTCGGCTTCAATACGGGATTCGTCCAAGCGGTCAGTCACTTGCGCCCCTGCAGCCGTTTGACTTCACGATCAAAATCAGAGATGTATTCACGGTCCTGCCTGACCCGGAACACCTCGTACTCTTCTGCGGCCTTCAACTTGGCCTCAAGGGCGCTGACCTTGCCCTTGTCCTGCAGCACAGGGTAGTTGGAGAGTTCCAGAAAGCGATTCAGAAACTCGGCCCACTCCTGCATGCGCGTGACAACGCCGCGTTCCGCTCGGTTTTCAGCCAGATCGAGATAGGCGGAGACGATCCGATTCAACTCCCTGATGTGTGCCTCGTTCAGATAGTTCTTGGCTACAGCCACATCCGATTTCAAGATCTTGCCATGCGGCGCATGCTTCCAGGCGGTCAACCCCATGTTGATTTTCGCCGCATCGGCAGAGGCATAGATCAGCTCCGCCGCCGTTTGCCCGGTAATCGCCCAGTGGAGTTTGTTCTGCACGGTGGCAAAAAACTCTTGAGTCGCAGGAGCATTCGGATCGTAATCCGCCGACAGGGCATAAATGTCGGTAATCTTCTGGTAAAAGCGCCGCTCACTGGCGCGGATGTCGCGAATCCGCTCCAGCAGTTCATCAAAATAGTCTCTGCCAAACAGGCGTTTCCCCTGCTTCAGTCGTTCATCGTCCAGCACAAACCCCTTGACGATAAACTCCCGCAGGGTCTTGGTCGCCCAGATGCGAAACTGGGTCGCCTGATAACTGTTCACCCGATAGCCAACCGCAATAA
>JAAZFE010000009.1 GCA_012511885.1 Lentisphaerota bacterium
AATTTTCTAAGTGTCACAAAAGCCTTTACTGATCGCCTGATTCCCCACTCTTACCCCCTGCTCAACACGCCAGAAAACAGGGCGTGATACTCTCCCTTTATTCACCAGAACTGGGAGTTCCGGATAACAATACTTTCATCTGTGTTGATGAATAATCCAGGCTATCAGTCCTGCAGCCTGATGGATGAGCTGCGGCCCTGCCCCTGCTTCATGGCGTCACAGGGGCGTCAGAACCGCCTTTGCGGACACTTCACCCGTTTGGGGAAAGGCCGACCGGGTGACAGCGGCTTGAGCCGCAATCACTCGAGCCTTGATGAATAATCTAGGCTAGAGCATTTGAAGAAATAATGTGGCCGGGAGGTCGTAGCGAATTGGGCTGGGCCAAGGAAGGCGAAGGAATAGCATCGCTATGTCGATGCAGCCTGACGACGGCCAAGCCCAATGCAGTAGACAAAACGGCTGCAGAATTGATGAAAATGCTCTAGGGCTGGTATTTGGGAATCCGGATGCGATAGAAGCGGACACCATCTTCGGGAGCGGGATGCGTGCCCGTGTCATCGGTCCATTCCACGGACGCGTCGCCGCCCGTGTTGGTGACCGTGCCCATGTCATACCAGAAGGTTTCTCCGTCCCGCATGGTCTTGTCCTTGGCCTCGATATGGTAAATCCCGTTGGATTTCGCCTTGAAAGTCAGTTTCCAAGCATCCCCTTCCCGGCCCATCCATTCCCAGCCGATGTAGTCCTCTTCATCGGTGGGATTGGTACCGGCCACCCATTCGGCGAAGTTGGAGAAGCCGTCGTTGTCGGCGTCGCCGTCTTTGGTTTGGTCGAGGTTGCCGAAGTGGAAGAACTCCCAGTCGTCGGGGATGCCATTGCCATTGGCATCCCACGGCACGACGATGGAGGCGGTATTGGTCACCGTATGGATGCCATCGCTCGCCATAAAGTGGACCTGGTTGGTGGTGCCGGCGGTACCCATGCCCTTGACATGCCAGGAGAATTCCAGCGTCTCGGTGTTGAAGATTGCGCCGACGGGCAGCGGGCCGTGCCAAAGGTTGACCTCGTCCCCGTCCGGATCGCTCACGCTGACGGTGAACTGGTTGGTGGTGCCCACCGCGTTGGTGTAGGGGCCGGCCGGATCAAACTCGATCTCGGGCGGATCGTTGCTCGCGTCCTCCGCGTAGAAGCCCAGGGTGAATTCAATGCTGCCTGCCCCCGTCATTTCCACCTGGCGGGTCTGCGCCTGGTTGCGCATCGGCACGGAATCGAATTCGTGTTCCTCGTGGTCGTCGCGCGCATCCGTGTTGACCACCCCCTGCGTCATCTCCAGCACAATGCCGGATTCGCTGTCGCTGCTCGTCAGCGAGAGCGTGCCGCCGCCCGCCCCGATGGTGTCCGCCAAGCCGCGCTGTCCCCGCACGAGCAGCTCGCTCAAATTGGGCGAGAAACCGCTGCGCACAAACAGCTCGCCGCCGTTGAGCGACGAATCAATCGTGTAGCTCACATGGAAATTCGTGGCGGCGGGCGCCAGCGTGACGGTCTTGCTGATCTTGCCGTCGGACGAGGTCAGCTTCCAGCCGTCGGAGCCGCTGTCGGTGATGGTGTAGAGGTCGTTGATGTAATCCGTGGTGCCCGCATACCAGTCCTTGAGCGCGGAGGTGCGATAGGCCCCGATATGCCCTTCTTCCGTGGCATTAAAGGTGCCTTCCTGTTCGGTGGCGGTGCCCGGATACGACGCCAGGTTGCCAATCATCTGCCGCACGCGCCCGTCCCCGTCGCGGTGCCACGCGGCAATCATCCGGCCGCCGATGCGCTCGAAAAGCGCCGCCACATGCTGGTTGTAGAGAACGTATTCGGCTTCGCCATCCTGATCCACATCCAGGCTGGTCGCCGTGGTAATGCTGAGGCCCGGCGCGGCAGTTGCCCACGAGTCCACCCACGAATAGATGCCCGCCAGGCGGCTCTGGCTCTGCGCGTGCCGCGCGAAATCAATCAGGTCCTGATGATCGCTGGCGGGATTGATGTAGCCACCGAAGCTCCACTGGGTCAGGTCGTGGTTGTCCTCGTTGTGGAATGCGGTTTCAAACACCGAGGCGTGCAGAACTTCGCGCGCGAGCCGCTTCACATCGGCGTTGGCAATGCCCGCCACCTGCGTCCAGGTGTTCGAGATGATGCCGCCCGTATAGGTCATGCCGTAGGCGGTCGGCAGGCTCACGCCCGGACGAATCTCGAACTTCTTGCCGTTCAAACCTTCGTGCCGCCAGCTGCCTTCGTACCAGTTGTCATAGTCCTCGTTGTTCGCGTGGTTGATCCAGTCGTGCGAGAGCTTGTCGCCGGCACTGTCGCCGCGGTCAATCGGGTCCCACTGCTGACCCCACGGCAGCTCGATCTTGCCCGCCGCGATGTCTTCGAGCGACACCAACTGGATCCACGGACGGTTGGCCATCCACCGCAGGTTGCGGTCATAGCCGTCGGCCCGCTCGATGTCGCTGAACTCTTCCCACATGGTGAAGATGGTCGAGATCTGGTTCTGCTCGCCGGAGCGCGCCCGCCGGCTGAACAGCTCGCGCATCGGCATCGGCAGGCCGCCATCGTGATTGCTGAATCGGTAGGAGTCGGCGGCGGTGTTGATCACAAAACAGTTGACGCCATTGACCTTGTTGATGCGGTAGCCCGCGTTGCCGAGGGCGTCCTGGCGGCCGAACCAGCGGAAAACGTGGCTGTTCTGGTCAATCAGCGTATAACGAAAGCCCATGTTGGTGATCTTGGCAAACACGTCCCCGTCCAGCAGGCGCTCCGGCGCCCAGAACACGGAGTTGCTGTTGATGGTCGCGCCGTAAATCCGCCCCAGCGTATCAGACGCCAGATTCACGTTGTCCTGATTGAAGGCCGGGGTGAAATACGGCATGGCGTGGTCCGAATAGGTGCTTGCCATCAGCACCACATTGCCGCTAGCCACTTCCTCGCGGATCATCTCGTTGAGCCCCGGGCCCGAGCGCCACTCGGGACCGCCGTCCTTCACCTCCGCCCACTCGAGCGCCGAGGCCAGCGTCGGCGTAATATGCAGGTTGAGCGGCTTCTGGAAGATTTGGTGGCTCTGCACCGGCCGCTGATAGCCCGCGCCCGCGCCATCGTTCACGATGTCATGGATGACGCTCGCCGGCTGAATCGCCTGATTCCCATGCGCCAGCAGCGCGATCTTCGCCGACTTGCCAATATCGTTGTCCGCATTCTTCCCAATCCACTGCGTCAGCACGCCGTTCTGCGAAATCCAGTCCTGGTCGCGCCAGTAGTCCGAGGCGATCCAGTCGTTGCGGATGCTGTCGGTGATGTCCGACCGCCCGCCAATGTCCCCCGGGCCCGGCTTGCCGCCGTTGCACGAGTTGCACGTGCCGTCCTTGGTGGTGAACACCTGGAAGTTGAGCTTGCTGGCGTCGCCATTCCAGCCCAGGTCCGTCAACGCGCTGCGGCGGATCGCGAATTCGCACGCGTCCAGCTCCGAATTGAAGTAGGCGCCCAGGAATCCGCCCGGCGCGATCACCACCCCGTTGGCCGCCAGGTCGTCCCACGCCCCGACCGTGTTGTTGACCGGGTCGGTGTCCACATACAGATTGCCGTTCTGGCTGTCATAGACCGCCACCACCGCCTCCCACTTCATGTCGGTGCGGGTGTCCACTTCGTCCGGCAATGCGGCCTCGCCGGTTCCGGGGCTGTTGAAGTCGAGCACCACATAGATGTTGAGCGCGCTTTCCTCGGCATAGGGCTGCAAATCATGGAAGTCCACGCGGAAATAGAGCTTGTCGTTCGCCGTCCCCCCGTCGCGCATGTAGAACGCCACCAGGTCGCGCGAACTGTCGAAGCCATCCCAACGCCGATAAATATCCACCGCCTGGCTGCCGCCGTCATTGTAGTGGTCGAGCGCGATCAGATCGTCCAGCGTCCACTCCAGAAACTCCTGATAGTTCGTTTTGCCATTGATCACCCCAATTTCCGGGCCGCGTCCAATGGTGATTCCCTCCCCCACCGGAGGTGGAGTCGGGAAGTCAAACTCCCGCGGGTTCGTGCCGTTCAGAAACTCCTGCAGGTTGGTGAACCCGTCACCATCCGGATCGCCGTCCGCGCCGTGCTCGTCCGAGGTGATGATCAGCCCCGTGCGCAGGCTGCGCGCGCCGATGACGCCGGAGTCCAGCGGATCGAGTCCGTAGCGCACTTCCCAGCCGTCCGGCAGCCCGTCGCCGTCGGTGTCCCACAGCAGCGGGTCGGTTTCCAGATACACCGCGTTGGGGTAGGCCGCGAACAACGCCGCCCGATCAATCTGACGCGAGAACTCCCCGCCCAGCTTCGGCACGCTGGCGTTGTCCAGCACGCTGGTAACGTTGCCCGATCCGTCCGCGAGGCCAATGTCCACATAGCCGTTGAAATTCTTGTCCTCGCCGTAGCCGTCGCTCAGCCCGTCGCCGTCGGTGTCAGGATTGTTCGGGTCGGTCTCCAGCCACAGCTCGCCGGTGTCCATGCGCCCATTGGGCCAGTTGGCGCGGGCGCCGGGTTCATGCCCCGGCTGAATCGGATCGCCGTCGCCGTCCACCCAGCCGTTGCGGTTGGCATCCTCCAGCCCGTCCGGAATACCGTCATAGTCCGTGTCCGGGTTGGTCGGGTCGGTCGTGCTGCCCCAGAGGCGCTTGCTGCGGTCGCCGCCCTTGCTCTGGCTGTCCACCCCCGGCACCTTGTCGTAGTTGTCCAGCGTGTTGTAGAACGGCGGATCCAGGTCCGGCAGGAAATTGGGCCAGCCATCGGCGTTGGTGTCGGTGTTGGTGTCGGTATTGGCCGACGGCACGCGGAAGCCCAGCTCGAGCGCGTCCGGAAGTCCGTCACCGTCGCTGTCCGGGCTGTGCGGCAGCGACTTCCCGTGCGCGTAGTGCGCGTGGACATCCTCCTGTGTCCAGAACTCGGGGTTGGGTTTGCCTTCCGGCGGCAAAGGCGCCAGCGTCGTCTCCCAGGCATCCAACATCCCGTCGTCGTCGTGGTCGAGCTTGCTTGGGTCGCTCATGTCCACCACCTGCATGAGCTGCAGGCGCGCCGTGCGCGAGGCCGTATTGGTCTTGTTGGCCGCATCCCGCACCCAGGCCGTGAACCGGTATGTCCCCGCCGTCAGATTGCTCCACGTATAATTCCACTGCAGCGTGCTGCCCGCCACATTCGTGCCCGTCAGCTCCAACTCCCCCGTGTAGCCCTGCGGCGACGTGAAATAAATCCCCGTTTCCTGCACGTCCGGATCCGTCAGTAACTGGATGCGCGTCTGGCGCAGCAGCGGATTCGTGGCAATCACCGGTGCCGGCAAATCCTGCAGAATGATCACATGCGGCTTGCCGTCGCTGCCGAACTCGGGCGGTTCGTTGATGATGATCGAGGGCAGCAGCTCGCCCGAGGTCGTCACCTTGCGGGTGGCGCGCAGCGTGGGATAGCCCGCGCGGACGCCCTTGACTTCGAGGCCGTGCAGCCAGTTGGGATCGCCGTTATACATATTGGGCATGGTGAAAGTGATGGTGTTCTCATTGGGCCAGTCCCAGTCATGCTGGATGTCAATGTCGTCGTGCGACAGGATGACGCCATCCGCCGGATCGCCGCCGTTCTCGGCGCTGTTGAGCTTGATGGTGAACAGCGCAAGCGCTTCCTCGTCGTTCAAGTCCGCCGCAAAGGTCCCGGAGTACTTGACGCGGAACGACCACCCCGCTTCGACGTGCATTCCGTCCTGATCCGGCCAGTCGAAATAGAGCCGGTACGCGTCGCCCTTCGGCTTCACCGTGCGAACCAATTCGGTAAAATGCCCCTGCGCTTCGGTCAGCCCGGCATTGGTCCACGCGGTCCGCTCCGCGCTCGACCACTCGCGCAAACGCACCCGGATGGTGGCCGTCCCGCCCGTCGGCAGGTTGGCGTAGTTGAAGCCCCACGCCTGCGGATACTCCTGGCTCATGTCGCTTGGCGTTAGGCGATACGCCTTCTGCCACGACACAATGCCGTTGGACGTCCACAGCCCGTTGCCGTCCAAGTCCGTAAACGGCTCGCCGGTGTCATACTGGCCGTTGCCGTTGGCGTCAGTATAAGGCTCGAAACCATCGCCGTTCCCGTTGGCTTTGCCGGTCTTCGAATCGTCGTTGTCGGCGTCGCTGTCCTCGATCCGATACCACACCTCACGCACCGTCGGATCCGTCCGCACCACCACGCCGTATTCGCTGCCCCCCAGCATAGCGTTCTCGTTCTCCGGCCACTCGAAATAGCCGCGCGGCGTCTCCGTATCCAGATAGAACGGCTGCTTGAACGTGTTGAACACCGCCGCGCCGTCGTTGCGGTTGAGCATCGCCTTGGCCGTAATCAGGTGGAACCCATCCGGCAGCCCTTCCGTCCAACTGTTGTAGTCGTTGTGCTTGTGGTGCCCCTTGGTCTTGAGGTTCTGCGCATCCGTGTTCCACTCGCTCAACATGCGCAGCTTCTTGTAGATGGCATCACCGCTACCCGGCCAAACCGTCTCCCACCCGTTGCCGTCTTCGCCCTGCCGCCGCGCCGCGCCGATCTTGTAGCGCAGCGTCGTGCCATTCGACGGCTTGGGCAACACATACTTCCACCAATCGGTCGTGCCTTCCGAGCCGGTGTGCTGCCACTCGCCCTCGGCCACCTTCGTCGCGGCAAACGCGCCACCGCCGCCCGCGCCTTCCGGCCAGCTCGAGCCATCCGTGGTGTAATAGACATAGGTCTTGACGCCACCCTGTTTCGGCGTCTTCGCCCAAATCACGACATCGCTGCCGGAAACGTAATATTGGTTGGTGACGGCACCGCCCTCCCCGCCGCCACTGCCGGGAAAGTCGCCGTCCACTTCAATACTATTCGCATAATAGTTGTGATTGCTGCCGGCTCCAACCTCCCAGCTCCAGAAGCGGAGTTTGGTTGCGGGTGCACCCAGCGTCCAGTTGAAGTTCTCGGTGCCATTGATGGTTAGTGCCACATCCGTTGCGCTCGAAAAGGCGATGGAGGCCGATTGGGCGGTGTTATTCCAAGCCAGGCCCGACGCATTGGTAAGGCCGATGCCACGAATCTCATAGTTGGTGGTTCCACCGACAAAAATCCATTGCAGCACATCGTTGCCGGCGTTGTCCACCAACGCCCATCCCAAGCTCTTGTCATTTCCAATCCAGTTGTGCTGGAAGTCGAAGGAAAGGGTCTGGCCCGCGTCCAGCGCCGCAGGGAAGTTGGCGGTGTACCCGGCAAAACCGTCGTCGTCGGACCAGAAGCCGATGGCATTCGCGCCAATATCGTTGCCATATTTGCCCGTGCCGTTGAAATGACCCCCATTGCTGCCCAAATTAAACGCGCCATTCGCTTCGGCATTCAAATAATTGACCGGGCCGAAATGTCCCCCGCCCCCGCCGCCGCCCGACTCGACATCCGTCTGCGCCATCGGATCGTGATACACCCACGACAGCTCGCCCAGCGATGTCCCGTAATCGTTCCCCGCATCCGCCGCATAATCCGTCACGCCGCCCTGCCCAATCACCGCCTCATAGCTCGTCGCGCCCGACGGACCAATCTTGCAATGTTGCGTATCCACCGCCGCATACTTCTCCGGCCAAATGCGCTGAACAAAATTCACATTCTCATAGCCCAGCCAGGTGTCATCCGCCACGCCCGGCGGATTGTCCCGCAGGTCGCCGCCCTCGTGCGCCTCGCCGTTCAAATCCATGCCACCATTCAGACGCAACATGATGTTTTCCGTCGAGCCATCCGCACGCGCCGAGAACACCACGTTGGTGCCGGTGGTCACGCGCGGAATCTCCACGCGATAGGTGTAGGGCGTCGGCTCCACGCCGTCCGGGAATCCACGGTTGGGCAGCCCGTAGGGATTGTACTGCGAATCGCCATCGGGGCCATCCTTGCGCTCCACCGTCACCGTGTCGGTCACCTGGCCGTTGTCATAAATCGTGATGACGCTGCCGGGCCACAGCTCGCTCGGATCGGGGTTTTTGTAGCCCCACACCGTGTAGCTGTTGTTCGGCTGGTTCACGTTGTAAATATCGTCCGCGTACACATAATCCGCCGGAGAACCGTTGTCCTTGAAATAGCACTGGTAGGTCCGCGCGTAGTTGTAGAGATAGGCGTCATCCGGGAACGAGCCCTGGGTGGGAATCGTGATCCAGTCCTCCCACTTCGAGTTGAACACCACCAGCACCGTATTCCACGGATGCGTGCCGCCACGCTCCCAGGCAATCGACGCCCCGTCCCAATGCGTGCCCATCGGAATGTGATCATAGCGCGCGAAGTTCTCATGAATCTTCAACAGCTCGGGCACATGGGTCTGCCCCCACTGCCCCAAAAAGGCCGTGTTCGCCCAGCGCGGGAACGCGCCACCGCTTTCCCCCAATGTTTCCGCGTGATAATTCCCATCGGTATAGAGCAGGCCGATCCCCTTGCGCAGATAATAATAGGCGTGATGCAGCTCCTTGCGGTCCACGTAATCGTTGTCGTGACTCTGCGCGTGCATGATGCCCACCGCGGGGTGGAATCCGCCCGCGTCCGCGTGGTCATAGCCCCACAAATCGCCCGCGCTGAACCGCCAATTGAGCTGATTGCGCAGATCATTGTCCACCAGCCTCATCCCCGCCGAAATATAACCGTCATAGCCCGGCGGCTGCCCCAGGTGCTCGCCAAACACCAGCGCGTCGTTGCGGGTCATGTCCTCGTTGAAGTTGCTGTCGCGGTGGTTCTCCCAGTCATTAAACCCGCGCGTCATGTTGAACTGCCACTGGATATTGCCGATGTAGCCGCGGGAGCTGGCATCCGCGCCAAACTCGCCGTAAAAATAGTCCGGCACGTGCTTGACCGCATCCAGCCGCAGACCGTCGAGCTTGGTCACCGCCATCTTCCAGCGAACCGCGCGGCACAGATACGCCCCCACATCCTCCTTGTAGAAATTTTCATGCTCCTGCAGAAACTCCTCCGTAATCCCGTTGTCCGGCCCGAACCCGACCCACTCGTTGCGCTCCGACCCCAAATCGCCCATCCCCCACTCGTGCTCGTTATAACCGGGGTCCCCGACATTCGGCACATGGTCATAAAACTCCGGATTATTCGGATGCCGCACGAAGCTCGGCTTCTCGTGCCAATCCCCCTCATTGAACCCATGATTCTGGTTCGGCGTCTCATGCGCGATGTCAATCAGGTCCGACAGCCCCAGATGCATCACCTGCCAGGCGTCGTTCCAGTCCCGGCAGTTGTCCCACTTGCGGTAAAACCCGTCCTCCGTCTTGCGCAGGTGGAAATCCTCCGGCGCCATCCCCGGATACACATCCACCGGCGTGGACTCATTATAGCCCGGGATGTCAAACGCCCGGTGATTCATGATGTTGTCCGCATAGACCCGGATCCCAAACCGGTGCGCCACCTCGATCATGTTGAGCAGCTCCGCCTCCGTGCCGTAGCGCCCAGCCACGGTACTGCGCTGATTCCGCCCGCACAGATCGAACGGATCCCACAAGTCGTAGCCCACCGACAGCCCCCCGCTGCCCTTCGTCGGCGGCGGAATCCAAATCGACGAATATCCCGCCTCCGCCAGCTCCGGCATTTTGTCGGTCATCTCCCGCCAGCTCGTGTTGAAATACTGCAGCATCGTCTCCCCCGCCGCCGTCCCCGCCAGCGCCAGCACCAGCAACCCCGCCCCAAACAGCATCCGTCTGCCCGAAGTCATCGCGCGCAATTTTATCACCTCACACCTCCGTGCAACACACCGCTCCAAACCATAAAGCCGCGTCCGCGGAAAGCCAAGCCTTCCGCCATCAAAATCCATCCTATCACGTCCCCCGTCCCCATCAATGCTAAAACGCTTCATAAACCGCCCGAAAAGCGCCAGCAAAAACGCCGCGGCAAAAACCGCGGCGTTCTAACCTGGATAATTCACGCGACAAGTCCGGCCCGGATGCAAGGCAGGCGGGGCGAAGCTGGTTGGACAACCTGCGAGCCCCGAATAACGCCGCAGACGGGTTGGAATCGTCGCGCCGAAGGGCAACAGGGATGAAAAATAATTTTTCTATCCAAATATCCACATCATGCAGTGCAACAATAAGTAAAGATGTTTTCATCCATGTTGATGAATTATTCAGGTTAAAAAGACGGCTGACCCGGCGCCCCGGGCCAGCCATCATCATGTTGTTCAGGGTTCGTCGCCGACCGCCGCCTCCTCCGCCACCAGAATGACCTGGAAGAAGAGTTGCCGCTCGCCGCTCGGCACCACATAGGTGGTGACATCGCCGTCCGCGACAATCTCCCCGCTCAGCGGCAGGAACTCGTCGAGCATGCTCGCGGCCACCGCGATCCGGTAGGACCGACCCGGCACGCTGTCCCAGCGCAGCTCGGTGCCGCCCGCCACCCGGCGCACGGCCACCAGGCGCAGCACGGAGTCCGCGTTGCGCGGATCGGTGCCCGCCAGGAATTCCTGCCAGTTGGTCAGACCGTCGCCGTCCGGGTCGGCGTCGCGTCCGCTGATGGACTCATCCGCCAGTTCTTCCTCGGAGAAGTGCTCCGCCGCCCAATCCGCATAGGTATGGCCGGGGCCGTCCACGGTCAGCGTGTACGGGCCGTAGGTCAGGAGCGCGCCGCTCTTTTCGAGTTCCACGATGCGGTAGCGGTAGGTTCCGCCCGCGATGGCGCCCGGGTCCACCTGCTCGAAGACGATCGGCGCCACGCCGAAGAGCGGATACGGAATCATCTCTGCGCTGACGCGCGCCCATTCGCCGTTGACCTCGCGCTCCAGCCAGTAGCCCGCGGTGTCCCACGACTCGATGGTTTCCCAGCGCACCACGGTTTCGCCGTCGCGCGTGAAGGCATCCACGTTGCCAATCACCGAGAGCAGCGGGCCGCCCATGTAGCCGAAGTCATAGATGGTCACGCGGTCGCAGCGGGCGACATCGGCGAAGACGCCGCTGTGTTCGCGCGAGTCGTTGGTGCCGTCGCCCATGTCGGTACCGGTCGGGTCGTAGCCGTCTGCCGTCAGCACGTCCTGGGCGTTGTCCACCCAGATCGTGAAGCGGATCCGGTCCGCGGTCGTGGACGGGTCGTCCTCGGTGCTGCCCGCGTAGCGCGAATCCAGCAGGAGATTGCCAAACAGGTAATATCCCGTGGCATCGGTCAACGTATGCATGGTGATGGAACTGCCGTCCGGGTATTCCATCATCAGGCTCACGAGCACATTCGCCAGACCCGGCTCGCCGCCGTCCTGAATGCCGTTGCCGTTGATGTCATACCACACGTAGTCGCCCACTTCCGCGATCACCAGATAGTAGCCGAAGTCCGCGAGCGTGTTGGTTTCGCCGCCCGCCACCGAGACGGTGTAGGGATCGGTCTTGCTGTGGTCGTCCGCGGCCTGGTCCGGGCCGAGGCTGTGCCACCAGCCCAGCAGGACGTTGGCGGTGTCCACCACATCCACGGTGTAGGTGCCATCCGGCAAGCCCTCGAAGAGGTAGTCGCCGTCGGCATCGGTGAAGGTCCGGCCCACCACGTTGCTGTGGCTGTCGCGCAGAACCACGCCCACGCCTTCCAGACGCTCGGACTCCTCCGGGTCCAGAATGCCGTCCGCGTTGCAGTCGCGCCAGATCGTGCCGCCAATCGCGTTCGGAATGTCGGCCACGTAGCCGAAGTCCTGATCGAGGTTGATCTCGCCCTGGTCCAGATCATACACCGACCGGCTGTCGTAGAGGCCGTCCGGATCGCCGCTGTTGGTCAGACCCGCGCCGCCGTTGGGCAGCGTGGTGGTGTCCACGACCACTTCATAGATGCCGGCATCCAGTCCGCCGAACCAATAGTTGCCGTTGGCATCCGTCTCCGTCGTCGCCAGCAGGTTGCCAGCGTCGTCGTAGAGCCGAACGGTCACGCCCTGGATGCCCGACTCGTCCGGATCCTGAACGCCGTCGCCGTTGACGTCCAGCCAGACCCGGTCGCCCAGCAGACCCTTGCCCGGCTCGTGGCCGTCCGGCGTGTAGCCGTGGTCTTGCAGGAGGTCGTCGTTGACCCCGTCCAGCGTCACGGTGCTGCGGCTGTCCATGCCGCCATCGGGGTCGCCGCTCTGCCTGAGGCCGTCGAGCACGTTGTCCGTGTCGTTGACCCACACCGTGTAGGTGCCCGCGGGCAGGTCGGTGAACAGGTAGTTGTTGGTCACGGAGTTGTCGCCCGTGGTGATTGTGCTGGCAATCACATTACCGTGTTCGTCCAGCAGCACGACGGTCACGCCCGGGATGGCGTAGTCGCCGTCCAGCGGGTCAAACACGCCGTCGGCGTTGGCGTCGAAGTAGATCAGGTCGCCCAGATTGCTCAGCGGCGCCGGCGGCATATAGCCGAAGTCCGCGTTCACGAACACGTCGCCGGGCGCCAACACGATGGGCGTGGTGGTCTGGTGGTCGCCCGCCTGGCTTGGATTCGTCGAGGCGTCCGCCATGAAGTGGTCCGGATCGCCGGTTTGGATGTAGCCCGGCGGCAGCGTGGTGGGATCCACCCTCACGACATAGGCGTTGGCGTCCAGTTCGGGGAAGATGTAGAAGCCGGAAGCGTCGGTGGTGGTGGTGCCCACCAGCGTCGGATAGGTGCCCGTGCCGTCGTCAATGTACAGCTCGACCACCACGCCCGGGATGCCGATTTCGCCCGGATCCTGCACGCCGTCGCCATTCGTGTCCACCCAGATGCGGTCGCCAATCGAGCCGAGAATCTCGCCATCGGGATTCCAGTTGTAGCCGAAGTCCACGCGGCGCTCATGTTCGCCGGACTGCAGGGTCACCGGCGTCTCGCTGTCGAGGTTGCCGTCCCAGTCATAGGTGGGATTCGCCGCCAACTCCGGCGCCAGGCTCGAGAGATCCACGCGCACGGTGTAGTCGCCCGGCGGCAAATCGGTGAACAGGTACAGGCCGTTGAGGTCGGTGATGGTCGTGGCAATCACATTGCCGCCGGCATCCAGCAGCTCCACCACCACGTTCGGAATGCCCGCTTCGCCGGCATCCTGCACGCCGTCCCAGTTCTCGTCGAGCCACACGTAGTCGCCCACGGACGCCGGGCGATAGAAGCCCGCATCCCAGGTCATGTCGTTGTCGCCGCTCTCCAGAACAATGGTCGTGGTCATGCCGGTAATCGGATCCGCATCGCTGTCCACCGCGTCATCGCCGCCCGCACCCTTCGCGGTCGGCCGGTAGCCCGACGGACGCTCGAAGTGCACGGTGTATTCGCCCGGAATGAGGTTGTCGAACAGGTAATTGCCGCTGCCGTCCGTGATGGTCGTCGCCACCACGCCGCCGTCGGCGTCGTACAGCGTCACCTTCACGCCCGGGATGCCCGGCTCGCCGCCATCCTGGACGCCGTCGCCGTTCAGGTCTTCCCACACGCGGTCGCCCAGTTTCGCCGGCACATACATGCCCGCGTCAAGCGTCGGATTGTGTTCGCCCGACTCGAGCGTGACCGGCGCGGTCAGCCCCGTGGTGCGGTCGGCGTCGCTGTCCACCGTGTCATCCGCGCCCTGGTCCTGCAGGGTGAACGCATGACCGGTCGGCGGCGTGAAGCCCACATAATAGGTGCCCGGCACGAGGTTGGTGAAGGCATAAGCGCCGCTGCCATCCGTCGTGGTGGTCGCAATCGGCACGTCGTTTTCGTCATAGAGCGTGACCACCACGCCGCCAATGCCCACCTCGGTGCCGTCTTGGATGCCGTCGCCGTTGGTGTCCAGCCAGACGAAGTCGCCGAGGCTCGCCGGCAGATAGAGGCCGCCGTCCCACGTCGGATCGTTCTGGCCGCTCACCAGCGTGATGGTGGCCGTCTGACCCGTCTCGGGGTCAATGTCGCTGTCCTTGGCGTCATCGCTGCCCTGATCCTGCGGGCTGATCTGCCAGCCCGCCGGAGGCGTCACCACCACATAGTAGTCGCCCGGCGGCAGGTCGGTGAACTCGTAGTAGCCGTCCGGATCGGTCGTGGTGGCGCCCACCACAGTGCCATCCGCGTCGTACAACGTGACGGTGACATTCTCAATGCCCAGCTCGCCCGCGTCCTGAATGCCGTCGGCGTTCATGTCTTCCCAGATGAAGTCGCCCAAGCTCGCCAGCTCAAAGAGGCCGACGTCCCAGGTCATGTCGTTCTCGCCCGGATCCAGTTGCGTCGGCACGGTGCGGCCCGTCGTCGGATCCGCATCGCTGTCCAGGGCGGGATCGCCGCCCTGGTTTTGCAGCGTGAACTCATAACCCGTGGGCTTGTCGAATTCGAGGAAATAGACCCCCGGAACCAGGTTGGTGAAGGAGTAGAAGCCGTTGCCATCCGTGGTGGCTGTGCCCATCACATTGGTGTTGGCATCATACAGCGTGACCACCACGCCCGGCATGCCCGTCTCGGAGCCGCCGTCCTGGATGCCGTCGCCGTTCACGTCCAGCCAGACGAAGTCGCCAATGCTCGCCGGAATATCCACTTCATACGGCGCATTGTTGGTCTGCGGATCCACCGGCGGATACTCCGGCGGCGTGGTCGGCGCGGTTTCCACCCAGTTGGTGTGGACCGACGTGGTATTCGTCACCGCCGTGAAGGTCGCCACAATGTTCGAGCTGCCACCCACCGGGATCGGCCCAATGTCCGCCCAGTTGATCGTGCCATCGTTGACGTTGTCATCCGACGCCGGCACCGACGACACATAGGCCAGATACGCCGTCTCATAGGTGTCTTCCACCGGCACGGTCACCAGTTCCGCTTCACCCGTGTTCGCCACCACAATTTGGAAGACCACCTCTTCGCCGATGATGGCCGGACGGTTCGAGGGGCTGATCCGTTCCTTCGTCAACGTGTACGAAGAGGATACCACCTCGTAGGGCGCGTCGTTGGTCTTGGGCGGCAGCGGCGGCGTGTTGGTCGTCGTGGGCGACGCCACCACGGTGTTGGTGTGCGACAGGTTGGTGGTCGAAGCCGCGGCGGTAAAGGTCGCCACAATATTCGAACTGCCACCCGACTCGATCGGCCCGATGTTCGTCCAGTTGATGACGCCGTCATCGTTGTTGTCATCCGAGGCCGGCACCGACGACACATAGCTCAGGAACGCGGTTTCATAGGTGTCCACCACGGGCACGGTCACCAAATCCACCTCGCCGGTGTTGACCACGCTGATGGTGAAGACCACCGCCTCGCCCACCTGCGCGGCGCGGCCCGTGGGGCTGGTGCGCGACTTGGTCAGCGTATAGCCCGCGTAGCGCACTTCCACCGGCGCTTCGTTGGTCTTCGGACGCAGCGGCACGTCGTTGGTCGTGAACGGAGCCGTGGTCACCCAGTTGGTCGTGTCGTTCGGGAACGTGCTTTCCAGCGCGGTGAATGTCACCGTCACCACCGAAGAAGCGCCCACGTCAATCGGGCCAATATCATTCCAATGGATGCTGCCCGTGCCCGTGCTGTCTTCCACGGGGTCCGCCGAGTCAAAGCTCAGATAGGTCGTGTCAAAGGTGTCGTCCAGCGGCACCTTGCCCAAACCGACATCGCCGGTGTTCTCCACCACAATGTCAAACGTCACCGTCTCGCCCACCATCACCGGGCGGCCCAGCGGGCTGGTCAGCGTCTTGGTCAGCGTATAGTTCGGCAGCGGCAATTCCTTCTCGTCGTCCACCGGCGGATATTCGCGCTCGTTCGGATCATCGCCGTCCTTCGAGCTGTATTCCGTCACCGTCGCCAGGTTGGTCACGGGGCTCGGCGCGTCTTCAATCAGCGTCACGCTGAACTTGAACTCCAGCGCCTCGCCCACCTCAATCGAGTTGGTCGGCTGCTGGCTCGTCGCGTCGCTCGCAATCGTCACCGTGGCCTCGCCGGGGTTCCCCGCAAAGCTGAAAGTGAAGCCGGCGGGCGTGCTGACTTCCGTAATCGTGTCCGTATCCCACCAGGTGGTGTCGAGCACGTCTTGAATCTCCACGTCAAACGCCGTGGCCAAGCCGCTGTTGGTGACCAGCAGCGTGATCTCCACCACGCCAAAGTCGCCCAGCACCATGGTCTTCTCAATCTCGAGCACGGGCTCGACCACTTCCACCACCACCACGCTGCTGGTGTGTGCGGGCGGATACTCGTCATACGAAATGGTCGCCGAGTTCGGCAGAGCCGTCTGCGAGCCGGCTTCCGTGCCCGTGTTGCCCGGCACATCCAGCACCAGCAGGGTCAGGTCAATCGTGAACCAGTTGTCGCTCGGATCGTTGTTGCCGTTCACCACCGTATCGCCCTCGAAGACGATCGTAATGTCGTCGCCCGAGCCGCCCGTCGTCGTCACCGTCGGCGATCCCGCCGGCAGCGTGCCGCCAAAGCCCCAACTCACGGTGTCCACGCTCACGCTGCCCGGCACAAATTGCATGCCCGCCGGCACCCGGTCCACCACTTGGAGGTCCTGGATGGTCCCTTCCGGCAGCATCACCGTCAACCGGTAGGTCGCCGTTTCGCCAATCTGCACATCGCTGCCCGTCGAATCCGCATCCCCCTGCTCGGAGGTGCTGAGCAGCGCCTTCTCAATCAGCATCGACGGCGTCTCGAACTCGTCTTCGTCCGTCGTCGTATAGTCGCGCTCTTCCGGGGTCGGCGGCTCGCCGTCAATGGTGTTCGCTGTAAGCGTCGCCAGGTTGGTGTACACCGTATGGGGTTCCACGCTCTGCGCCACAACAACCGTGAAGCTGAACTCGAGCCCCTCATCCACCGGCAGCGCATTGGTCGGCTGGCCGCTGTCCAGATCAGACGCATAGGTCACGGTCAAGATGTCCGTCCCCAGCGTGGTGTCAAAGGTGAATCCGTCCGGCATGGCGACATTCGTCACACTCGACAGATTGAAGATCGCGGCATCCAGCACGTCGCTCACCACCAAGTCATACGCCGTCGCCGTGCCCGTATTGGTCAGCACCAGCGTAATCGTCAGCACATCGCCCGCGTCCGCCCACTCCGGCGACACGGCCTTGACGATCGCCAGCTCCGGCTCAATCACCGTGGTCTCCACTTCTTCCGATTCCACCAGACTCTCCGGGTTGTCGTCAACCGTGAGCGACGCGCGGTTGGTGTGCACCGTCGGATTGCCGCCCAAGCCGGTGTTGGCGGGCACATCCCGCACCACGTAGTCCAGCAGCAGATAGAACGTGTTGTTGTTCTCGTCGTTGTCCGCCGTCACCACCACATTGGTGAAGCCGAAGGTCATCTCCTGACCCAGCGCCGCCAGATCCCCTGCGGTGCCCGACGGGGTTGCGGTGAAGTCGCCCGTATTACCGTCGAAACTCGTCGTGTCCAACCGCGCCGAGCCATGGATATATGCCAAACCGTTGTCGGAAATCGTATCCACCACCTTCAGATTCGGAATCGTCCCTTCCGGCAGGGTGATCGCTAGGCGGTAGGTCGCCACTTCGCCAATCTGCAGATCGTGGCCCGTCGAGTCCGCCACGTCCTGCTCCGATGTGCTGAACAGCGTCTTGGCAAGCAGCAGACCGGGCGTCTCGAAGTCGTCCTCGTCCGTCGTCGTATAGTCGCGCTCTTCCGGGGTCGGCGGATCGCCGTCAATGGTGTTCGCCGTGAGCGTCGCCAGGTTGGTGTACACCGACAGGGGTTCCACGTCTTGCGACACATGCACGGTGAAGCTGAACTCAAGGGTCTCGCCCACTTCCAGCGTTGTGTCCGGCTGGCTGCCGTTTGGATCGGACGCATAGGTCACCGTCAAGAGGCCCGTCCCCGGCGTGGTGGCAAAGGTGAACCCGTCCGGCATGCTGACATTCGTCACGCTCGCCAGATTGAAGATTGCAGCATCCAGCACGTCGCTCACCACCACGTCATACGCCGTGGCGGTGCCGGTGTTGGAAATTTCCAGCGTAATGGTGATTTCATCGCCCGCATCCGCGCTGTCCGGCGACACGGTCTTGACGATCGTCAGGTCCGGCTCGACCGCCGTCACCGGCGGGCCGTCCACTTCGGCGGGGTCGTTCGGGTTATTCGCAAACGTCACCGTCGCCTTGTTGGTCAGCACGGTTTGCGTCGGCAAGCCCGAGTTGGCTTCCAGGTCCATCATCACCGCCTGCAAGGTCACGCGCAGAACGTTGCTGGTGTGGCTGTGACCGGGGGTCGCCGCAATCGTGCTGTCCCCCTCCCAGGTCATCACCACATTCTGGCCGCTGGCGCCCAACGTGCCCGAATCCGGCGATACCACAAACGGTGAACCCATGGTGCCGGTCACGCTCGAGACGTCCGCCGTCGCCGATCCGACCACATACGCCATGCCCTCTGGCATCACGTCGGTGATCGTCAGGTCGGTAATCACGCCTTCCGGCAGATTCACCGCAATCTCATAGGTCGCCACTTCGCCGATTTGCAGGTTGGCGCCGGTCGAATCCGACGTCCCCGTCTCGCTGGTGGCAATCAGGGTCTTGGTGGGATGGAAGTCGTCGGACGTATAGACATCTTCATCTTCATCGCCGGTCTCGCGCTGCTCTTCCTTCGGGCCGGGGCCGTGAATCGAGTCGCCCGTCACGGTCGCCGTGTTCGTCGCCACGGTATTCGGCGGCAGGCCCGCGCCCGTATTCACTTCAAAGGTAATCGTGAACCCGGTCTCCGCTTGAATCGTGTTGTCCACCGTGGTCAGATTTGGATCCGACTTGAAGCGCAGCGTCGTGCCGTCCGTTTCATAGACAAAACCGCTCGGCACCACCACATTCGCCAGCGTTGTGATGTCGAAGTACGGCAGCTCCAGCACGTCCTCAATCACCACGTCATACGCCGTGGCGGTGCCGGTGTTGTTCACCACTAGCGTCACGGAAATCACGTCGCCCGCGTCCACGTGCTCCGTGGGGGTCAGGCTCTTGGTGATTTCGAGCTTCGGCTCGACCACGGTCGTGGTGACCTCGGCGGACGTCACGGTGTTGCCCGGGTTGCCCTGGTAGGTCAGCGTCGCGCGGTTGGTGTGCACGGTGGGATTCGCGCCCAGCCCGTTGTTCACCGCATTGCTGCGCACCAGGTAATCCGCCAAGATGTAGAAGGTGTTGTTGTTGGTGTTGTTGTCCGCCGTCACCACCACATTGGTGAACCCGAAGGTGATGGCCTGGCCCAACGCAGCCATCTCACCGGCGGTGCCCGTCGGGCTTTCGGTCATGTTGCCCGTGTTGCCTTCAAACGCGGCGTTCACGCTCCACGCATTGGTGTCCACCCGCGCCGAGCCGAAGATATAGGCCAGGCCGTTGTTGGAAATCGTATCCACCACCGACATGTTGGTGATCGTCGATTCCGGCATCGTCACACCGATCCGGTACGTCACCACTTCGCCGATCTGCACAAACGAACCGGTCGAGTCCGGCGGCGACACCGATTCGCTCGTCGCTTCCAAACTCTTCGCGATGCTCATGCCCGGAATGGTGTGCGTCACCGTGTTCGTCGCGCCATCCGTGCGGTCCTTGATTCCGCTCGGCACGTCGTTGGAAATCGTCGAGCTGGTCGGAATCGTCACGCGGTTGGTATAGGTCTGGTTCGGTCGAACCGTCTGCGCCAGATTGATGCTGAACTGCGCGGTCACTCTCGCGCCCGGCGCCAAGCCAATCCCCTCGTTCGCCGTCAGCTCGTAGATGCCCGGCGACGAGTTGCTGCTCCAGCTATAGTTCCATCCCGCCGGAACCTGAATGGAATGGAAGGTGTTCAAGTCGTACACGTCGCCGTCCAGCTCGTCCCGCACCACCACCTTATAGGCATCCGCCAGCGCATTCACATGGTTCGACGCGACAATCGTGAAGGTAATCGTGTCGCCCGCGTCGCCGCTGGCCGGCATACGGCTCTTGGTCACGCGCATGTCGTGCTCCACAATCCGGTACACCGGACCGGTCGCCCCCAGCGTGGTCGTGCTATCCGTCACGCTCACCACGTTGCTGCCCAGACGCGGGCTGGGAGTCAGCCCGGCATTGATCGGCATGTCCAGCGCGACAAACTCCATGCGCAGCAGGAAGTAGTCGTTGGTGTCATCTTCATCCGCCGCGTTGGTAATCGCCGGGAAGGTGAAGGTGATCGCCCGGCCCGAGCCGTCGGTCGTCGTCGAATCGTCCGGCGTCGGATCCGGATCCATCACGACAACGTCATCGAGCACAAACTGCGGACCATCCGTGGGTATTACAAACTCATACCCCTTGCCCGGGTACGTCAAATCGGTGGACGGGTTCGTGCCCGTGAAGTCAATCCCCGCGGGCACCGTGTCCGTCAGCACCAGGTTCGTCACCACGCCCTGCGGCATGTCCACGCGAATTTCATAGATGAACCGCTCACCGATGGTCCAGTCGTTGCTGGTCGCGTAGTCCGCCGTGTTGCCCTGGCTCGACGAATAGAACTTCTTGCTGATGCCCTGCAGCGGCGACGCATCCATCGTTTCCGGATCGTCCGTGTAGTAGTTGTTGAACCCATCGGGGTCGGAGCCATCGCGCTCGTTACCGTTCTTCGAATCGAAATCCAGCGACTCATACGTCGCCTGCGACCAGTTCGTGATGACCGAACCAACGAGCTGGTCCTTCACCAGCACATCAAAGACAATCTGAATCGGCGAATCCCCCACCTCGAACTCTGCCAGGGAGGCCAGTTGCGCGGAACTGACCGAAACCGCCTGACCCGCCACCGTCCCCGACGCGGGCGTCACCCACGACTGGAAGACCAGGCCGTCCGGCAGCGTGTCGCTGAACACCACGCTGTACGCGCTCGTGTGGCTGCTCGCCGTGTGCTCAATCGTGTGCGTAAAGCGAATCTCATCCCCCGCCTGCACATCGCTCGTCTTGCTCGCCTCCTTCGTAATCTTCAGGTTCGGCTCGAACACCTCGACCTCCGTCGAAGCCTCCGGCGGCGTATTCGTCACGCCCGCCAGCTCGAATGCCGTCGTGGCGATGTTCGTAATCACCATCCCATCCACCACGTCCGCGCGGTTCGACACCACCACGGGCAGATCAATCACAATGCGCGACGGCACGTTAAAGTTGTCCGGCACCAGCGAGAACACGCCGGTTCCGGCATCCCAGCTCGCGCCGGTGATCCCGTCCGAGAAGCTCATCACGGCCGGCGTGCCGAAGTGCAGCCCGGTCGGCAGCGTGTCGCTAATGGTCACATTCTCAAACTCGCCACCGAAGTAAAACGCTTCGATGCGGTAAATCAGGTCTTCGCCCACGCGCGCATCACGCTCGACGCCCGCGTCTGCCGCGTCTTCGTTCTTCAGGCGCACGGTCTTGGTCAGTTCCAGTCCCGCCGCGGTATAGCTGTCCTGGTCGAACGAGTAATACTGCCCGTTGACCGGCCCCAGCGTGCTCCCCTGCATGGTGTTCGCCAGCGGCGGATCGCCCAGCGTGTTGGTGAAGGTGCAGCTCGGCGTGATGGCGTTGTTGCCGCAATCGCCCACCACTTCCGCCAGCGCGGTCAGCGGGCCGCCGTTGGCGTTGGCTGTCGCGGTGAACTTCACCACAATGATGTCGTTCAGCGGATTCAGCACCACGCCCGGGAAGTTGAACAGCAGGTTGGTGTTCCCCACCTGCTCCATCAGCATCGTGTCCGTTCCACTCGACACAATCGTGCTCGACTCAAAGGTCACATCCGTCCACCCCTCGCCCAGCAGCACCCGCGCGTGAATCCCGTCCGCGTCCGCCGTCTCCGAGTTGTTGACAATCGTCACCGAAAAGTTCACCACTTCCCCGTTCGTCACTATCGAGCTGTTCGGCTGCAAGTCAATGTCCAGGTCCGGCATCTCCGGATACGTGGTGGTTTGTCCTGACGCCTCGTCCAGATTGCCGCACAGGTCCTTAAAGGTGATATGGTTGGTGCTCGTCACCAAAGACGGCGGGTCCGGATCGGGATCCTCAAAGTCAAGGTCCGTCGGATCGGCCAGGCAATCCAGGTTGTCGCCCGTGCTCACCAGCGTCCAGGTCACCACAAACCCGCTGTTTTTGCCCAAATCGAGGTTCTCGATGCCATCGCCTGCATCGTCCTTGGCATCGGTCGCGCCGCTGCTGACATCGGTTTTGAAATCAATTTCGGCCACCGAGCCATACGGTGTCCCGCTGTATTGCACATTCAGATTCGCGCCAGAGAACTCACCCACCGCCGACGCCCCCGTAAAGATGTATCCCGCAGGCGCCCATTCCGTATATTCGAAAACCTTCGCCGTCGAAGCGCCGCTGTTGGTCACCACCACGGTCTTGGTGCCGCCGCAGGTGGACAGCTCCAGCTCGCCCTCAATGCCCGACAAGTCCAGGTCCGGGGTCGTGCGAATCGTTGCGCTCCCGCTCGCTTCCAGGCACATCTGCTCGCCCGAGCACCCGTACTGCAAGTTCGCCGTGTTCGCCACCGTGTCCTTGCAGCTATTCACTTTGACGGTAATCACAACCTCGATGGGATTGTCACTGAGCTCAAACGGCGCCACCTCGTCGCCCGTCTGCGCCATCAGCTTGTCATTCTCCCAAATCAGCTGCGTGCCGACGCCCGGCGTCGTGAACTCGTAGTCCGGTGCCGGCACCGCGCTCACATAGATCAAATCCTCGCCAATCGTATCGTGCAAGAACAAATACGGCACCGGCGCTTCCGACTCGGCGTCATGGCTTATGCGGATCGTATAGGTGAACTCTTCCCCCATATCGCCCACGCTGATGGATGCCTCCTTTTCCACCACCAGAACAGGCTCTTTCGGCGCCAGAATCGAAACCACCTCGCGGTTGGTCTTCACCAAGCCGCAAATATCCGTGAACATGCCTTCCGCAATGAACCGGTTGTCGCCCAGTACCGCGTCGCAGCCCAGGGTCACATTGTAGTAAATCGTCACTTCATCACCGGGCTTCATCGCCGCAAAAATGGGAATCTGCGCCGAATTCCATGTCAACGGATCACCCTCCGCGCCGCTGCCGGTGGGATCGAGAATCGTCTCCGGCGTGCCGCCATTCACGCTGACTTCCGAGCTGCCGCCCACATACGTCATGCCCTCCGGCAGGGTCTGGCAGGTGGACACGTCATAATCAATCGTCAACCCACTGTTTTTCACGCTGTACACCACCGGATTGATGTCGCACAAATTGTTGGTCGCGGGGAACGTCGCCTTCGTCACCAGCGAACCGGAGATGTTCTCATAGGTCGCGGACACCCATGGCGTGTTCGTGCAGGCTGCGTCGAAGCAGCCGAAGGAGGCGCGCACCTTGACTTCTGCCTCCTCCAAACAAGACTCCACATTGTTGGTGACCCAAAACTCGAACACCTGTTGCTCCGGCAGGTCGTTGTAATACCCCTCGCCGTCCAAATTCTGCAAGGGGCCGAACGGCGCCGTCAAATTCGTAAAATCCCACACCACCAGGTTGCTCGTCACGCTCGTCGGCTCAATCTCCGCGCTCCCAAAAGCCATGTTCGACGGCAGCTCCATTTCCACCCGCAGGTTGCTCGCGTACACCGCGCACGCGTTCAGCACGCGCACCTGGTTGACCATCTGCGTATCGGTCAAAAACTGCATCTCCGGCTGCAAGTTCACCATCAGCGTGGGGGTGCCAAAAAGCGGCGGCCCGTTGGCTCGGGATTCCGAAGTCCGCGCGGGCGGGTTCTGCTCCTTCGTGCAGCGGTCGTTGTACTGCACCGTGGCCCGGTGGCGGGCGTCTTCATCGTTGTCGCACTCCATCCGCAGCTTGTAGGCGATGTACATGCTCGCGTGGTCCGTGCCGATCTCCCCCAGGTTCCACGACCACTGATACCCCGAATCACCCAGCTCCGGCTCCACCGACTCAATCGTCTGGCCGTTCGCATCCACAATGTCGTGGAACTCCGTCGAACCGCTCACATAGTGGAAACCGGATTCGTTGTTTCCGTCGAAATCCAAGTCGAGCGTCACCACGACATCGTGCACCGGGAACAGCTTGTCGTCCACCTGCGGAATCATCGTCAGATCAATGCGTCCATCCACCACCACGCAGGCGCCTGCCATCAGGATGGGTTCCAGCTCAATCGCCAGCCGGCTCGCGCCCGCCGACCAGCTCACCGTGGCGTCTTCAAAATCACAGTCCGGGATGCTCAAGTAGGAATAGTCGTAGTGCGTGCCGGGAGACGACACCGTCACCGGATAGGCAATCACCAGGCTCGCGCCCACATCCGCCGGCGTGGGATAAGCCGAGTGGTTCAACCCGCTCAAATCCAGTTCCAGCCTCGACAAGCTGCTCACCACCGTCACAAAGCTGGTCACATCATCCCCATCAATCAGAACCACCAGATCATTGGTATCCGTCGTCCCCTCCCCCTCGGCCAAATCGGCCACAAACTCGACAGCCGTCCAGTCGTTCAAATTCCCCGTAAAATTGTGGAACGTGTGCGTGATGTTGACCGTATCGCAAACCTCGATGTCCGTTTCGTCAACATCCTTGAAAGAATCAAAGTCGCAATCCACCTCGCAATCGAGACCGCGCTCAATCCGAATCGGAAAGCGCTCGCCGCTGCCCATCACGCTTTTCGTGCAGCCCTGGCAGTCCACATATTGTGTCGCCTCAACCCGGTTGAACACCGTCCGGTGGGGGCCGTTGCACGCATCCACAATATCCATCGAGAACTCCGCCGACCATCTGCCGCTGCCCGTCAAGTCGGTGATATTTGCCCACACAATCGAACCGCCGCTAACCACTCCGTCCTCCGTGATGCTGCTCGCGTTCAACACCAGATTCTCGTGCTCCGGGAAAATATCCGTCACCGTAATGACTTCATCGCCCTTGAAGTTCGAGTAAGACAACCGCACCTCGACATCGAAGCTGCCGGCATCGCCCGACACGCTCGAGGGCATCTCCTTCGTCACCGACGCATGGGGCTCGTTCACCACCCACGCCGTCGCTATCCCCATGGGCCCCGTGAAGGGATTCCCGCACGGATCCTCGTAATACGGCCGGAAATACACATATTGCTGGTTCGTCGCCACCGGACAGCCGCCCGCCTCGATCCGGAATGTAACTTCCTTCGACTCGCCCGGCCCCATGGTGCCAATATCCAGCACCCCGTCCTCCGCATTGTCCGCCTCAATGCTCCACCCCGCTGGCAAAACCGCCGTGCCCGTCATCTTCGTCGCCATGCCCGCCCCCGGCGCGTTGGTCAAATACAGCGTCACTTCCGCCCCGCCGCAATAGTCCACCTCAATCACTTCCGGCACGATCGAGTACGACAGCGACGGATACCGGTCAAGGAACCGTATCCCCACAGTCGCCGTCTCGTTCTCCTTCGACGTATCCTCGCAAATCTTGTTCTCCAGCACCTGCAAACCAACACAACCCCAGCTGGCATCAGCCTGATTAAAAAGCCCATGACACGCGACCACCTCGGCCGTCACTTCAATCTCCACATAATCCCCCGGATCCAAGCTCGCCAGCCCGTCAATCTGCCCGGCATCCCACGTCGCCACGTTGCCGCTGATAGACCCCGGCGCCACCCCAAAACTCTTAAACGCCAATCCAGGGCCCAGCGTGTCCCACACCTTCACATTCACCGCTGTGCCAAACCCCGCGTTCTCGACCCGGATCGTCCAGCTCACCTCATCGCCCACTCCCGCATCCTGCATGATCGGCGTCTTCAACACCACCAGGTCCGGTATGTTCACCGTCAGAAACATCCCCCCCTCCACGCTTCGCGGCGTGCCCTCGGGCTGTTCAAAACCGGCCTGCGTAATCAACTTCCCCGATACCGCCGCGCAGTCCACTTCCACCGTATAGACCATCGTCACCGTCGCCCCCTTCGGCAATCCCAGCGGCACCGTGCCCTCGCCCGGATTCGGGGTGGCCGACTTCCAATCGTGGCGGGTGTTCGTGTCCACATCCGCCGGATTGCGTTCAATCGACTGCCCCGCGCCCACGCCCGGCACCGCCGGCGCAAACGCGCCCGTCGAGTTGCCATACGACACCGCGTCCACCGGATTATTCGACGCGTCCAACAAAATAATGCCGTCGCCCGGCGTCACGTTCAGCCCCGAGCCAATTTTCCCGTCCGCCACTTCCACCACTTGCCCCGCATAGTCCGGATACATCGACATAAACGCGTCAATCCGCCCCGCCACAATCACATATTCCCCCGGTCCAATCGTAAAGTCCGGCAGCGCATCCGTCTGGCCCGGCGCCGTATCCTTCACCGACCACCCGTGCACATCCACCGGGTCCGGCGTCGGGTTGAAAATCTCAAACCACTGATAGTGATCCACCGGGGTTTCCGTGCCCGCGTAATTGTAAAATACCTCCGTAATCAGCAAGTGGTCCATCTCCGCCGGCACCGCCAAGTTCGAGAAATCCCACACTAGCTCCTGGTCCGTCACCGTCGGATTTGCATCCTCGCCGCTCAACACCGCTCCATCCGGCAACGTCAGCGTGGCGGAATCCGGCACAAACGCAAAATGCGCCGATGGCAGCAAATTTGTGATGAACAAGTTGTTGAGCGTCCCGCCCGTGTTCTCAAACACGTTCGTCAACGTGATCGTTCCGCAGCTCGACACCTCCGCCGGGCCGCCCAGCGTAATCTTCGACTGCGCCCACGCCGGCATCGCCGCCAGCGCCACGACCAGAACCACTCCCACTGCCAGCGCCAGCGCCGACGGCCTGCCGATTGTCCATGTTGTAGATGATTTCATATCCTGCTCCACGTGTTGTTCTAAATTGGGTGGCTTCTCCGCCTTGCGCGTCCATCGCTTTGTTGCCCAAGCAGACGTGTCGCGTCTCCAATCCCCGGCAACCATTCCGTGGCAGAATAAACGCGACACACTTCAGATGCTGCGATTTCAAATTTCAACCGGAACTCCCAGTTCTGGTGAATAAAGGGAGAGTATCACGCCCTGTTTTCTGGCGTGTTGAGCAGGGGGTAAGAGTGGGGAATCAGGCGATCAGTAAAGGCTTTTGTGACACTTAGAAAATTTTGATTTTCCTCACTTGACAGGAACGGGGCTTCAGCGCATATTATACACCATTGGAGAATATCTATGAGCATACCTGAAGAGATCGTCCGACACCGATTGCCGGGCACGGAAATCAAGCGCGTCGGCAACGGCTTTTACATCCAACGGGTGAAGTGCGTGTGGGTGCCGGAGACGAAAAAACGGCGCAAGATCGTCACCGAATATATCGGTGCGGTCACGGCGGAGGGGATTGTCCCAAAACGAACGCGGCAGGTGCCTGTGGATGTCGTGACGCATTCGCTCGAATACGGAGCCACGTGGGTGGCACGGCAGATGTCGGCTGATGTGTTGGAGTGTCTTGACCGGCATTTTGGGGCGGATGCGCAGTGGATATATGCGGCCGCCGTGCTGCGGTGCATCCATCCTTCGGCGATGCGCTATTTGGAGCACAAGTATTCGAGTTCATTTCTCTGCGAGGCGTTTCCGGGGCTGAACCTGGCATCGGCTCATCTGAGTACGGCGATGAAGAACCTGGGGCGGCGGCGCGTGGCCATGGAAGCCTTCATGAGGGAGTTCGTGCCCTCGGAGAACTGGTACGCATTGTTTGATGGCACGCCGTTGACCTGCCATTCCG
>JAAZFE010000010.1 GCA_012511885.1 Lentisphaerota bacterium
GGGGGGGGGGGGGGGGGGGGGGGAATTGGACGGAGTCGAGGCGGTTGATGTCGGGGAAGACGTGCAGGCGCTGATCGCTGGCGGTCAGGACAAGGCGGGGGGCGGGGGTGGTGAAGTCGGGCAGGACGGCGAGGCGGCCGGTGCTGGTTTCGGCGCCGATGTGAGCGGTGAGGGTTTGGCCGAAGAAGACGCGGAAGAGAGCGTCGGCATCGCGCAGGTCATAGGCGTAGCGCTGGGAGAGGATGTCGAAGGTGGTTTCGCGGGTGAGGGGGGCGGCGTTGACGGAGGCGGGCAGGATGGTTTCGGGCAGGGGGGCCACCTTGAGGGTGCCGTCGGCGGCGGGGGGGGGGAGGTCGTGGGTTTCGGATATTTGGGCGCGTCCGGAATCGTGGATGGTCAGGGCGATGGACCGGGGGTTGGCGGCGGTTGCGGTCAGGGGCAACAGGAGAAGGAGGGCGATGAGGATGGGGCGTGGGTTCATATCAGGTGGTTCCGTCTGGACGCGGGATGAGTTGGATTTGCTGATGGAGGAAGGCGTCGGCCAGGACCAGGGCGGCCATGGCTTCGACCACGGGAACGGCCCGGGGCAGGACGCAGGGATCGTGGCGGCCTTGGGCTTCGAAAGTGACAGGGGTGCCGTCGTAGGCCACGGTTTCTTGCGGCAGGGAGATGGTGGAGACCGGTTTGAAGGCGACGCGGAAGAAGATGGGCTGTCCGTTGGAGATACCGCCCTGGATGCCGCCGCCGCGGTTGCTGGCGGGACGGATGCCGCCGCCGGGGGCGGCCTCGAAGGGGTCGTTGTGCTGGGAACCGCGCATGAGGGTGGCGGCGAAGCCTGCGCCGATTTCGAATCCGCGGGTGGCGGGGATGGAGAGCATGGCCTGGGCGAGGCGCGCGGTCAGTTTGTCGAAGACCGGTTCGCCCCAGCCGGGGGGCACGCCCCGGCAGATGCAGGCGACGACCCCGCCGAGGGAGTCGCCGGCATCGCGGACAGTCTCGATGGCTTGGATCATGCGGCTGGCGACGGTGGGGTCGGGGCAGCGGACGAGGGTCGAGTCAACATCGGCGCGGGAGAGGGTGGCCAGGTCGGGGCGGGGAGCCTGGATGTCGCCGACGGACTCGACCCAGGCAACGATTTCGACGGGATGGAAGGCGGCAAGGAGCGCTTCGGCCACGGCGCCGGCGGCGACGCGCGCGGCGGTTTCGCGGGCGGAAGCGCGACCGCCGCCTGAGCGGGCGCGCAGGCTGTATTTTTCGGCGTAGGTGAAATCGGCGTGCGAGGGCCGGGGAATGGTCTCCATTTGGTGGTAGTCGCCGGGGCGGGTGTCGGTGTTGGGAATGCTGAGGGCGATGGGGGTGCCGAGAGTGAGGCCTTGTTCGACGCCGGAGAGGATGGTGACGGTGTCGCTTTCTTTGCGGGGGGTATTGAGGTCGGTGGCGCCGGGGCGGCGGCGGTCCAACTGGGGCTGAATCATTTCGGCGGTGAGGGGCACGCGCGCGGGGCAGCCATCGATGATGCAGCCGATGGCTTTCCCGTGCGATTCACCAGAGGTGGTGACCCGAAAGAGGCTTCCGAATGTGCTGGCCATGCCGTGGTACTCCTTTTGTGATGCCCTAGGATGCCGCAGGTGGCGGCGAAAGCCAATACCTGAATAAATTCACCTGAATAATTCATCAACATGGATGAAAACATCTTTACTTACTGTTGCACTGCACGATGCGGATATTTGAGTAAAAAAGTTATTTTTCATCCCTGTTGCCCTCGGGCGCGACGATTCCAACCCGTCCGCGGCGTTATTCGGGGCTCGCGGTATGCTCATACAGCTTCGCCCCGCCTGTCTTGCATCCGGGCCGGACTTGTCGCGTGAATTATTCAGGAATAGCAGGTTTTGGGTGGGCGCATTTTGGTTGGGGGTGGGGCGGGGCGGTTTTTGGGGTGGCACGGAGGCGGGGTTCTCCGCATAATGCGCGCGTTGAGGAGAAAGGACGGGAGAGATGAAAGCAGAGCGTCAGGATATCGCGGCGCGGCTGAAGGAGCTGCGCGAGTTGGAGGGCCGGAGCCTCGAGGAGGTGGCCGAGGTGTTGGGGGTGACGGTGGATGAGTACCAGCGCTATGAGACGGCGGAGGCAGACATTCCGGCGAGTTCGCTGCATAATTTGGCGCAGTTGCTCAACGCGGATTTGACGGAGCTGTTGACTGGCAAAGCGCCCCGGATGAAGGTGTTTTGCGTGACCCGGGCGGGGGGGGGCGTCAAGGTGACGCGGCGCAAGGATTACCAGTATCGGAATTTGGCGGCAAATTTTTCCGGGCGGAAGGTCAACATTTTTGAGGTGACGGTTCCGCCGGATGCGGGGGAGGCGGGCTTGCAGGAGAATACGCATCCGGGGCAGGAGTTCAACTATTTGCTGGAGGGGCGGATGAAGGTGCGCATCCATGGCAATGAACTCATGCTGGAGACGGGCGATTGCATTTATTTTGATTCGAACTACGGGCACTCGATGGAGGCCCTGGATGGCCAGCCCGCGAGGTTTTTGGCCATGATTGTGTGATGGCGGAGGCGAGAGGATCATGAGCATGCTGGAGAACTATCTGCCCCGGACGGAGTTTGCGGATTACGAAGATTTTTGTGACAACCTGGTGATTGAGGTTCCGGAGGATTTCAATTTTGCCTATGACGTGGTGGACGAGTACGCGCGGGTTGAGCCGGGGCGGCGCGCCATGGTGTGGGCCGACGACCAGGGCAATCACCGGGTGGGTACGTTTGGGGAGTTGAAGGAGTTGAGCGATCGCGCGGCGCAGGTGTTCGCGCGGCAGGGGGTGCGCAAGGGCGACATGGTGATGCTGATTTTGAAGTGTCGCTTTGAGTTCTGGCCTTGTTTGCTGGGGCTGCACAAGCTGGGGGCGGTGGGGGTACCGGCCACGCACATGCTGACCGAGCACGATTTGGCCTATCGCTTTGAGCAGGCGGGCATCCGGATGGTGGTGACGTTTGGGGACAGCCAGTTGGATGCCGCGGTGGAACGGGCGGAACATGCCGCGCCAGAGGGGGCGGTGTTGAAGATGCACCTGAAGGGCGAGCGGGAGGGCTGGCGGCAGTTTGGCGAGGAGATGGCGCAGGTGGATGGCAACTGGACGCGGCCGGAAGGCGAGGGGGCCACGCACAACGCGGATTTGATGCTGGTTTATTTTTCGTCGGGGACGACGGGTCAGCCCAAGATGGTGGCGCATGATTACACTTATCCGTTGGCGCATATTGTGACGGCCAAGTTTTGGCAAAATGTTCGCGACGGGGGGCTGCATTACACGGTGGCGGACACGGGTTGGGCCAAGTCGGCCTGGGGCAAAATCTATGGTCAGTGGATTTGCGGCAGTGCAGTCTTTGTGCACGACTATGACAAGTTTTCGCCCGCGGGCACGTTGCGGGGCTGTGTTCAATTTGGGGTGAACACATTTTGCGCGCCGCCGACGGTCTATCGTTTTTTGATCAAGGAAGATTTGTCGGCGTATGATTTTGGGCAATTGGGCTATGCGGTGGTGGCGGGCGAGCCGTTGAACCCGGAGGTGTTTGAGCAGTTCAAGCGGGGGACGGGGCTGGAGCTGATGGAGGCGTATGGTCAGACCGAAATGACGGTGGGGGTGGGAAATTTTGTGGGGATGACGCCCAAGCCGGGATCGATGGGGCGTCCTTCGCCGCTCTATCACATGTTTTTGGCGCGGCCGGATGGCAGTCGTTGCGATCCGGGCGAGGAGGGCGAGATTGTGATTCCCGCGGAGTACATCCGCGCGCTGGGCATGTTTACGGAATACCATCGGGATCCTGAGCTGACGGCGCACAGCCTGCGGGGGGGAATCTACCACACGGGGGATGTGGCCTGGCAGGATGAGGACGGCTTTTTCTGGTATGTGGGGCGCGATGATGACCTGATCAAGAGCAGTGGCTACCGGATTGGTCCGTTTGAGGTGGAAAGTGCCTTGATGGAACATCCCGCGGTGATGGAATGCGCGGTGACGGGGGTGCCCGACGAGGAGCGGGGGCACATTGTGAAGGCGACGGTGGTGTTGGCCCGGGGCTATTCGCCCTCGGAAGAGCTGGCGCACGATCTGCAAAGCCATGTGAAGAAAAGCACCGCGCCTTACAAGTATCCGCGCGTGATCGAGTTTGTGGACGAATTGCCCAAGACCATCAGCGGCAAGATTCGGCGGGTGGAAATCCGCGAGCAGGACGAAGCCTGAGGCACCTATATCTGGGGGGGCTGCCGGTGTTGGCCGATGGAGGCGGGCGGGCGCGATGGCGCGTTGATTTGCTCTGGCGGTTTGCATGGGGCATAGTTGAGGGTGGCGCAGGAGGTGGATGATGTTGGGATATGCGGGTAGTTGGCGGGGGTGGGTGGGGCGGCTGGTTTTGGTGGCGCTGGGTTTGGTCGGGGGCGCGGGGGTCATGGGGTGCAGCAGGGGGACGGCGGAGGAGGAGGGCGACACCTGGGCGGGGCGTCGCGAGCAGATGGTGGTGGAGCTGCGGCACTATGGGATTACCAATCAGGTTGTGCTGGACGCCATGGGGCGGATTCCGCGTCACCTGTTTATTCCGCTGGCGTATCGCAACCGTTGGACGGCCTATGCGGACCGTCCCTGGCCGATTGGTCATGACCAGACCATCTCGCAGCCATTCATTGTGGCCTATATGACGGAGAAGCTGGCGTTGCAGCCGGGCGAGAAGGTGCTCGAGATTGGCACGGGGTCGGGCTATCAGGCGGCGGTGCTGGCGGAGTGCGGCGCGGAGGTGTATTCGATTGAAATTATTCCGGAGCTGGCGAGTCACGCGACGGCGGCACTCGAGGCGACAGGCTACGGCGAGCGGGTGAAGGTGCTGGCGGGCGATGGCTACAAGGGGTGGCCGGAACATCAGCCGTTTGACTGCATTATTGTGACGTGCGCGCCGGAGGAGGTGCCGGCGGCGCTGGTGGAGCAACTGCGGGAGGGCGGGCGGATGATTTTGCCGCTGGGGGCGGCGGGGCGGCAGCGGCTGGTGATTTTGCGCAAGGAGGGGGGCGAGGTCAGCATCCAGGATGACCTGCCCGTGCGCTTTGTGCCGATGGTGCATGAGGCGGAGCGCTGAGGCGTGCCGCTTCGCGGCAGGTAGAAGGTGGCAGGTAGAAGGTGAAAGGGGCCGCCGCTGGCGCGGCGGGAAGCAGCCACACGGACAAACATCCCGCGTGGGCGGGACAGGCGGACGAACACCGACTGACTCGGCCGCGGCGGACGCCGCTGACGTGGCGGAAACAGGAGCGGGAAAGGGCAGGGGGGAATTGCGTGATTGCGTGAATGCGGGATTGCGCGATTGGGGCGCTGACGCGCCATGGCGACGACGGGGGGAAAAGGAGCGGTGATGGGCGACAATCGGATCGGGAGGGGGCTATGTGTCGCAGATTTGGGTGGCGTAGTGGGCGGCGTGGGCGTCGGTGACGATGACGTAGGCGGCGAGAACTTGGGGGGGGATGCGGATGGGTCGGTTGCGGTGGGCGTCGAGAAAGATCCAGTCGGTTTGCGCGTTGGCGAGGATGGCGCGGTCGGCAAGGCGGATGAACTGGTATTTGCGCAGGGAGCGGATTTTTTTGAAGTTGGCGACCCAGGTGAGCAGGGCGATGTCCTGGTTGGCGCGGCAGGGCTGCAGGTATTCGATGTGATGGGAGCGTACGACCCAAGTCCAGCCGTGCTGGTGGAGCTCTTCTGGTGACCAGCCGTTGTGGCGGGTGTGGGCGATGGCGGCTTCCTGGAGTTTGCGGACGTATTCGACGTTGTTGACGTGATGGTTTTCGTCTTCGGCGGTGGGGGGGAAGGCGAAGCGATGGACGTAGATGGCGGCGGGAGGGGTGGTCATGGGCTGAGGCTGGCGAGATAGTCGGGGTAGGGGCAGCTGGCGCAGAGGGAGCGGTCGCCCAGGCAGTATTCGTGGTGGATGTGGATGAGGCCCTGGCGGCGCAGGCCGGTGGCGTAGAGACGGGGGGTGTGGTCGGGGCCGAGCAGGCGCAGGGCGGTTTGCTGGATGAGTTCGTTGGATTCTTCGGCGGGGAGGGTGTCGAGCAGGTCTTGCCAGGCGTCGGCTTTGGCGCCGAGGGCGGCGAGGGCCGGGAGCAGGAGGTTGACGAGGATGGCGCGGGCGCGAGCGGGTCCGATGAGCGCGACGGGCTTGGCGCCGGGGGTGGTCTCGAAGGAGAGGCGGCGGCCCCAGTAGGGCACTTTGGGCAGTTCGAAGAGTTCGAGGAGGCGGCGGGCGGGGAGGCCACGGGGCTGACGGGCGAGGTCTTCGAGCTGTTCGGGCAGGCCGGGGGTGGCGGCGAAGAGGAGGGCGGCGGCCATGAGGCGGCGTTCGGGGCGATTGGCGGGGCGGATGCCGCTCATGGTCCAGTCGGCGCGGGAGACGCGCTGGGTGAGGAAGTCGTCGGCGAGGGGCCACCAGGCATCCCAGCAGCGACGGATGAAGGCTTTGGTTGAGGCTGGCCAGGAGCGACGGGCGGTGGTGGGGTCGGGCAGGAGCGAGGCGCAACCCATGAGCAGGGCGTAGGCGCGGACCGGGTCGCCGCGGGATTTGTCGCGGAGGACCTCAAGCGGCAGCAGGCGAGCGAGGCGGCGGAAGGGGGCTTTGTTGGGGCGGTAGCCGAGGGCGGCCATGACTTCTTCGTAGCAGACCTGGGCGGCGCCGCGGTCGAGCATGGCGGACTGGAGCAGTTCGGCGCGCCGACGCAGGCGGGCCTGGCCGGCGGCATCGAGGATGGCTCCGCGGCGCGCGGGGGGGTGGGCCAGCATGGCCTGGCGACAGGGGGGCGGTGTGGCGCGGGCGGCGATGGGGTAGGCCATGAGGTCAATGTTGTCAAAGGAGAAGTCGGGGATGGCCTCGAGAGCCGGGCGCAGGGCAATTTGGAGGGCGGCGGGGGGCAGTTGGTCGGGGGGCAGACTGCCGTCGTAGTAGGTGACGTGAGCGCAGACCTGGGCGTAGCGGGGGTCGCTGGCGTGGCGGTGGCGTTTCCAGTCGGCGGGGCGGATGTGGATTTCGACATCGCCGGTGACGCGTTGGCGGTCGGGACCGACATACAGGATGGCGTTGAGGAAGTCGGGGCCGGGGCCGGTGTTCCATTCGCCGGGATGTTCGACCTCGAGGGGTTGTCCGTTGATGGTGCGGATGTGGGGGGGGCGCAGGCGGGCGTCGGCCCAGACGCATTGGAGGTGTCGCTCGGAGAAGGGGGGGAGGGGGGGCGGGGGTACTTCGCAGACGCCGCAGGGGAAAGGACGGGCGGGGTCGCCGTGGCGCTGGGCCAGGGGGAACCAATCCGCGGCTATTTCTTGAGGCAACTTCATGGCGGGCATGGGCTCACGATGTTTTACTTCATCCCTGTTTGGTGACGGCTGTCATTCTGGCATATTCCAGTGAATGATGAGAGCGAAAATTATTCGCGTATCAGGTTGGGCTTTGAAATGGGGGTGGGCTGCGATATGTTTCCGCATGAGATGCGCCTGTAGCTCAGGTGGATAGAGCATCGGACTTCTAATCCGATGGTCGCAGGTTCGAGTCCTGCCAGGCGCGCCATTTAAGATTGTAGTATGCCAAGAGGAGGAGTTGAGATGAAGAGGGCGCGCGGAACGTTTTGGATGCGGGGGGCTTTGTTGCTGTTGGCGGTTGTTTTCGGGTGGCTGGTGTATTCGTCGATTGGGTTTGGTCTGGATGATTTGGCGGCGTTTCAGCGGCCGAATTGGGCGGATTTTGCTGACGGGGGGAAGCTCGAGGAGTTACGCGCGCAGGCGGAGCGGCTGGAGGAGCAACTGCGGGAGCTGAACAATCAACTGAGTCTGCTCGAGCAGCAGCGGAAGTTTATCCGTGACGCCACGGGGAGTTTGCAAGTGACGGTGGACAACTTGTTCAAGCTGAGGGACCGCGACCAGCAATTGCTGCAGCCGGAGCAGTTTGCCGGGGTGCTGGGGACGCTGGACAAGATTCTGGAGATTCAGCAGAAGTTCGAGGCGACAGCGGAGGAATATCTGGCGGTTACGCGCGAGAAGCACAAGACGGAGGGGGAGCTGGCGCGGATAAAGAAGCTGATTGAGAAGGAGGAGAAAAAGCTGAGGGTGGAGTTTGCCGCGCTGGTGAGGAAGTTGCAGATTCGGAACGCGATTTTTCGGTTGAGTTTGCTGCTGCCGCTGGTGCTGCTGGTCACGATGGCGTGGATTCGCTGGCGGGGGAGCATGTACCGGATGATTCTGGCCAGCGCGGCGGTGGCGCTGTATGTGAAGACGGCGCGGGTTGTGCATGAGTATTTTCCGACGCGTCATTTCAAGTATGTGGTGACGGCGGTGGCGCTGCTGTTGACGGCTTGGGCGTTTGCATGGCTGATGCGGCGGCTGGTGAAGCCGAAGCTGGATTTGCTGCTGAAGCAGTACCGTCAGGCCTATGAGCGATTTTTATGTCCGGTGTGCGAGTATCCGATCCGGCGCGGGCCGCGCAAGTATCTGTATTGGACGCGGCGCACGGTGCACAAGGTGGCGTTGGCCGCGAGGGGGGAGGGGGCGGGCGATGAGCAGCAGCCGTATGTTTGCCCGGTTTGCACGACGATGCTGTATGAGACTTGCGAGAAGTGCGGGAATCTGCGGCATAGTTTGCTGCCGGCTTGTCGGGTGTGTGGCGCGGAGAAGGAGATTGCCGGCGACCGCTATTGAGAGGGGGCTTGCTCGTTGGGCCAGCCTTGAGAACCATTTAGGCTGAAAACTCATCAACGAGCAGGCGAAAGTTGGCGTTTTTTTATGCTGACCGGCGGATGACCTTATTGACCTTGCTGACAGGGGGGGGCTGGTGGGTTCACCGAACCCACCTGTAGCGCGACGGTTGCCGCTCGGGAAACGGATATGAAAATGGTCCGGTTGTTGAATCTTTTCAGGAAGAAATCCATTCTCACTTATTATAATAAGTGAGAATATGAGAATATGTAACAATCTGGTATAAAGTTAATTATAACTATTTATTTTGATAAATTCATTCTCACTTATTATAATAAGTGAGAATGAATGGTCGAAAGATGTTGAGGGGGTGGAGGGTAAAAAATGGGTTTGAAAGAGGCGAAAAAGGGTGAGAAGAACCTTTGCTTTGAGTGATGTTTGGGTTGTTGGCCAACCGGATTTGGGGCGCGCAGGTTGGGCATAGAGTTTGAGTGCGCCTGCATGGGGCGGAGCGCTGAGGCGTGCCGCTTCGCGGCAGGTAGAAGGTGGCAGGTAGAAGGTGGAAGGGCTGCCGCTGACACGGCGGGAACAGCCACACGGACTAACATCCCGTCCCGCGCGTGCGGGACGGGACAGGCGGACGAACACGGACGGACATCCCGCGTGGGCGGGACAGGCGGACGCTGGGGATGCCGCTGTTGCGGCGGGAAACAGAGGCAAAAACGAGACGTTTTTGGGCGCTCCCGCACCTTGACCGGGGAACAACCGGCGACCGCTATTGAGGGGGGGGCGGGTCAGGGGTTGACGTAGCCGAATTTTTTGAGGAGCCAGTAGTTGCGCGACCAGTTGGCCTGGACTTTGACCCAGAGTTCGAGGCGGTGGGGCTTGGCGTAGATGGCGGCGAGGTCTTTTTGGGCGGCGAGGCGGATGTTGCGGATCATTTTGCCGCGCTTGCCAATGACGATGGGGCGCTGGGAGCTTTTTTCGACGTAGATGGTGGCGCGGACGGTGACGTGGTCGTCGGCGTCTTCGATTTGGTCGACGGCGACGGCGATGGCGTGGGGTAGTTCTTTGGCGAGGCGGGTGTTGATTTGGGCGCGGATGACGTCGGCGATGAAGAAGGGGCGGGGGTCGTCGGTGAGGATGTCGGTGGGGAAGAGGGGGGGGGATTCGGGCATGGCCCGGCGGAGGGCGTCGAGGAGTTTGGGGAGGCCGCGGCCCTGGAGGGCGGAGGTTTCGAACCAGCGGAGGGGGGGGGGGGTGTAGGCGGGGTCGCGGGCGCGGATGGTGTCGAGAGTGGCGGTCCAGGCTTCTTCGTAGGCGGCGCGGTGGGAGCCGAGGTCGCGCTTGTTGAGGATGGCGAAGATGGGTTCGTTTTCGGTGGCGAGTTTTTTCATCCAGCCGCGGTCTTCGTTTTGGGGCGGGCGGGAGGTGTCGAGCAGGAGCATAATGACGTCGGCTCCGGTGACGAGTCCGCGGGCGGTTTTGTTGAGCATGGAGCTGAGGGAGTGGGTGGCGCGGCGGATGCCGGGGGTGTCGAGGAAGGTGATTTGGAGGGTGTCTTCGTTGAGGATGCCGCGGATGGGGCGTCGGGTGGTTTGGGCGACGGGGGAGACGACGGCGACTTGCTCGCCGAGGAGGGCGTTGAGCAGGGAGGATTTGCCGGTGTTGGCGCGGCCGACGATGACGGCGATGCCAGCGCGGAAGGGGGGGGCGGGGGGAGGGGGGGAGTTCATGGGGTCAAAACCTGTCAGGCGAATTGGACGACATCGCCGTTGGTGGGGAGGTGGGCGTCGAGGTTGAGTTCGTCGTGGAGGAGGCGGGCGAAGGACTCGCGCTGGCTCTGCTCGCCATGGACGAGATAGACCTGGCGGGGGGTGGCGCCGCGGACGTATTGGAGGAGTTCGGCGCGGTCGGCGTGGGCGCTAAAGGAGCGCAGGGATTCGACTTCGGCGCGCACGGGAAATTCGTCGCCGAAGATGCGCACGATGGGTTCGCCGGTTTGGAGGCGGCGGCCGAGGGTGTTGGCGGCCTGATAGCCGACGAGGAGGATGAGGTTGCGTTCGTTTTCGATGCCGTGCTTGAGGTGGTGGAGGATGCGGCCGTGCTCGCACATGCCGGAGGCGGCGAGGACAATGGAGGGTTCCCGGGAGGAGGTGATGGCTTTGGATTCCTCGACGGTTTCGGTGTAGATGAGCCAGGGGGCTTCCATGATGGCGCCCATGCGCTGGCGGAGGCGGTGGTAGTCGCTATCGAAGTAGGTGGGGCTGCTTTCGAAGACGCGGGAGATGGCCTGGGCCATGGGGCTGTCGAGATAGACGGGGACGTCGGGGATTTCGCCTTGGTGGCGGAGTTGGGCGATGAGGTAGATGATTTCCTGGGCGCGGCCGAGGGCGAAGACGGGGATGAGGACTTTGCCGTTGCGGTCGAGGGCGCGGTTGACGGCCAGGCGCAGGTCGTCGCCTTCGTTGAGGGCGTTTTGGTGGTAGCGGTCGCCGTAGGTGCTTTCGCAGATGAGGATATCGAGTTGGGTGAGTTGGACGGGGTCCTGGAGGAGGGGGAGGTTGTAGCGGCCGAGGTCGAAGGCGAGGCCGACGCGGAGGGGGGGGGCGGGGGGGCGGGGGATTTCGAGGAGGGCGAGGGCGGCGCCGAGGATGTGGCCGGCATCCACGTGGGTCATGGTGATGCCGCCGGGGAGGGTGACGGGGGTTTGGTAGAGGTGGGGCTGGATGAGGCCGATGGCGTTTTCGGCGTCTTGCACGGTGTAGAGGGGTTCGATGGGGGGCAGGTGGCGGCGGTTGGTTTTCTGGTTGAGGTAGGCGGCGTCGGCTTCATGGATGCGGGCGGAGTCGCGCAGCATGATGGGGAGGAGGTCGGCGGTGGCGGAGGTGGTGTGGATGGGGCCGCGGTAGCCGAGCCGGGCGAGGGTGGGGATGTTGCCGCAGTGGTCAATATGGGCATGGGAGAGGACCATGGCGGAGATGTGATCGGGGTTGCAGCCGAGGGTGCGGTTGATTTGGTTGGCTTCTTTGCGGCGGCCCTGGAAGAGGCCGCAGTCGAAGAGGATTTGGGTGTTGCCGATTTCGAGGAGGTGTTTGGAGCCGGTAACTTGGCTTGCGCCGCCTAGAAAGTGCCACTTCATGTAGGTTCTCCTGAACTGTTGTTGGGCCGGGTTGGCCGGGTTAGAGCATTTTCATCAATTCTGTAGCCGTTTTGTCTACTGCATTGGGCTTGGCCGTCGTCAGGCTGCATCGACATAGCGATGCTATTCCTGCTTCGCCTTCCTTGGCCAAGCCCAATTCGCTACGA
>JAAZFE010000062.1 GCA_012511885.1 Lentisphaerota bacterium
GATCAGGTGTGATAGACTTCTTCATGAGTTGGCCTTCTTTTGTTTAACTGCATCCTATTCTGGCAGAATAGGATGAGAATGCCAACTCCTTTTTTGTCCTCAGGTTGATGAATTATTCAGGCTAGAGCATTTGAAGAAATAATGTGGCCGGGAGGTCGTAGCGAATTGGGCTGGGCCAAGGAAGGCGAAGCAGGAATAGCACCGCTATTTCGATGCAGCCTGACGACGGCCAAGCCCAATGCAGTAGACAAAACGGCTACAGAATTGATGAAAATGCTCTAATCGAGGTATTCCAGCACTTGCCATGGCCAGCTCCTATTCCATCGGAACCATTTTCCGCATCCCCGTGCGGGTGCACATCACCCTGCTGATCTTTCTGCCCCTCTTCGCCCTCTCATTCGCGCCCCATGGCGGGATTCTGGGCCTGTTCTATGGAGCCTTGGGCGCCATCGGCCTCTTTGGCAGCGTGGTTCTCCACGAAGTCGGCCACTCCCTCGTGGCCCGGGCCAAAGGCTCGCATATCCTCGAAATCCTGCTCCTGCCCATCGGCGGGATGGCCCGCCTGGACCGGCTCCCGCGCAAACCCGCCGATGAAATTCAAACCGCTCTGGCCGGCCCGGCGGTCAGTTTGGCCCTGGGCATCGTCGGCCTGTGGTTTGGCCGCGTCATCCTGCGACACAATTTGATTTTCGGCCTCATGATCGCCGAGCTTGGCCGCATCAACTTGTTCCTGGTGGCATTCAATTTGATCCCGTCGTTCCCCATGGATGGCGGGCGGGTATTCCGCGCCGCGCTGGTGCCCAAGCTTGGCCGCCTGGCCGCCACTCGCCTCGCCGCCAAAGTCGGCCGCGGCATCGCCTGGCTATTTGGCATCTGGGCCCTGGCCCCCCTGCTGTTCGGCGGCACGATCCATTTCTCATTGCTGCTGATTGCCTTCTTCGTCCATCAGGCCGCCGGGGCGGAGGCGCGCATGGTCGCCCTCGAGGCCGCGTGGCATCAGCGGCACATCCATCCCGATGGCGGCGGACCCATGCGCGATGTGCACATCCAGGCCGGCCCCCCGCCCTATGCCCCGCAGGAACGCGAGGCGTCCCGTGCCGCCCGGGACATCTTCGACGATCTGTTCGACAAGTGGCGCTGACCCACTGCCCCGGCAACCTGGCCACACGCCCGCCCGCCTACTCGCCCATCCAGCGCGTGGGCAGCTTGTAGAAGTTGGTCGGGCTGTAACTCCATTGCCACGTGTTGCCCACCCCGCCATTGTGCGACATGATGACGAGCACGTCGTTGGGCCTAATGTGGCCGGGCGGCACGGTTCCATCGGTATTGACAAAGCGCCAAGTCCCGGTCGCATCACGATACATATAGGTGTTATTGAAAAGCTGTTTGGTGCGGGTGTTCCAAGTGAACAACCAGTCCGCCTGGCCCTTGGAACCGCCCACAAAGTTGGCCGGCAGCTTCAAATCGCTGGGATGAATGGACACGGGCAAATTCAGTGAAATCACCGTATAGGCTGGCTGATAAATCCAGGTTGAACCGTCCCGTTCATTATAACCACAGGCGATCTCGTGAGTAATCACATCATTGGTCGGCACTTGCATAATGGAATGCCAAGCCAGAGCGGCCACATTGGTCTTGTTGTCGGTGTCATAGACGTTGGTGGTGGCATATCCGCGCCCCGCCAAATTGGTGGGCAGCGTGATGGAGAAACCCCGCTGGAACAGACTCTCGCTCTGGAGATTGGTCGTCACCGGCCTGCCGTCTCCATCGCTCTGATACCAATTGCCGTCCGGGCCGAAGAAGTACACCGCCGACGCGATGGGGTTCGTGCCGCTCTGGAAAAACTCGATGCGGGTGGCGCCCGCCGCCGGACTCGCCCCCGCGGGCCAGATGTTGGTGTCGGTGCCAAACACTCCGGCAAAGGTGTTGGTATAGGGCTTGCCATGCAGGCCCACAAAGTTGACGCCCTCGCCCAGGATCACGTTGTGCAGCGCATAGACCTCCTCGCTGGCCAGAGGACGCTGCTTCAGGCCCGTCAGCGGATTGGTGCGCTGCCAGCGGTCCTTGTACGACGCCCGGTAAAACCGCATCTTGCCGCGATCTCCCGTCAGGCCCTGATCCTGTCCTTCGGCGTCGACGAACCAGTTGCTTTGAATTGTACCGACCTTCTGCCAGACCCAGTTGCTGCTCTCGTTGAATGAGGTGGCGTCGGAATAAATCAGATCGTACTCTCTGGTCACCTCGAGATAGGCCCCCTGCTCATTGGTTGGACCCGCCGCAATCCAATACAGCGCCGCCGCGGTCCGGTCGGTCTCGCGCAGGTTGTGGTTCTGGCCGAAAGCCGCCTCAATCTCCCCGCGCACCCGCAGCACGCCTTGGGTCAATGCGAAACGAATGGTGTTGTTGGTCGCCCAGCTCGAAGGCGAGGCGGGGCCTTCGTTGCCGGCCCGGTCCAACCCCACAATCACCACCGCGTAGTCCTGGTCAAAATCCAGGTCATAAAGCCGGATTTCGTTGCAGCTCACGTTGGTGAGCGCCAGATAATCCGCCTGCCCCACCGAGGGGTCTGCCACCGTGTTCGTGGCCGTGACGGACGGCCAGTTGGTGTACGCGCCTGTCGCGATGAAGTTGGTAAAGATATACGCGTTGCCGGTGCCATGGCCCGAATCCCCCTGCGGAACCGTGGTCGCGTCATAGGTGCCATAATAAATCTTGTAGCTGTGCCACGGCGACAGCTTGTCGCGATCGGCCGCGTTGGGATAATCCGGATGCCGCGGGTCGTCCAGGTTGTCCGGACCCACATTCGCGGTGCTCCACTGCAGATCGAACTGTGTGGTGGGGTCCGCCACCGTTTCCGTGGTGGCGCCGTTGGCTGGCATCGCCACCGGCGTGGGCGGCGTAATGTCATAGGCAATCCCGAACGACGGGATGTCGTTGTCGGCCGGCGCGCTGCTGGCCATGCGGTCGCCGGGCCGGTTGTTGTCCCGGTCCACCGCAAACAGATAGTTCGTGGTCAGGCCCTGCTCGGTGGCCGTAAAGACCGTCCCGATTTCGTCCACGGGCACGCCGCCGTCCAGCAGCTCGATCTCCAGATGGATGTCATCCCAATAGGTGTCCGCGCCGGAAACCAGCTTGATTTCAATGTATTCCACCGTCGCGGCCAGCCCTTCCGGATTGGATGAAGCCACTACCCACCGGCCGCTCTCACCGGTAAACTCGACATCAAAGGCCTCGCCGGCCACGGGATGGCCGTCCGCGTCCAGACCGATCACGCTCAGGGTGCCGTCCGTGGCGCCCCGATAGGCCGCGCCCCTCACGGTCACCCGCGGCGCGTAACCCGAGCCGTTCATCAACGGGACGATTTGCCTGGCCGCCGCCCCGGCCGCCATCTTCAGCGAATAAGCGCCCTCGGCCGCATGTGCGCCCGAAACGATCGCACCGCCGCTCAGCGTCCAGAAGTCGTCGCTCATCTCGAAGCCATAGTTGGCCAGCGCCCCTTCGGCGGGCACCGCCAGCGGCGTGCCCGTGTCTGGACCGATGTCGGCCTTCTTCGTCGCGGTGCGGTATTCGCCGATGCCGGTCACATCCCAGTCGGCGGGCGCCTTCGGGCCGTCCTTCGACGGCTCGAACGTGATCTTGAATTCCGGCGTGTTGGTCCACGCCGCCGTGTCGCGGTCCAGCGGACCGACCATCGTCTGCCCGTTCACCTTGACGTTGGCCGGCCTGCTCGGCGCGACGGTGTCGTTGTCCCGCACCAGCATGGTGCCGATGGAGACAACCCGGTCCTTTTGATCCGTTGGCCGGTTGTCGTCGGCATCGTACAGGTGGACCGACATGGCATGGGCGGCCCAGGCAGTCTCGGGCGCGAGCCAGTCGCCCACTTCCGCATACGAGAAGCTCGTGAACGCCCAGACGCTGGTCGGGAATTGCGCCGCGATCTTCGTGTGCGACTGCGGCGAGCTCCAGTCGTCACGATAGTTGGCCGTGTTGTCCACCAGCACACTGCCGATGGTCAGCGAGCTGTTCGTGATGTTGTATCCTTCGTTGACGGATTCCTCCGTCAGCGTGGCGCCCCGCTGCAGCCCCTTGATCGTCCGGCCGGAGCCGCCGCCGCCCGTGTCGAACGCCGGGATGACCACGCTCAAGGGCGCCTCCGCCGACGCCTTCGCCAGTTGGCTGTCATAGACGATGTTGGTCAGGTTGGCGATCACCGCCGAACTGTTGGTGTTGGCCAAAACCGTACTGGCCGGATCCAGCCGGTTGTGGTTCATGTCGCCCAAGGTGCCCAGGAAAACCTGCGGCACGCACCAGCTCGAACGCGCCTCGCTATAGTTGCTCTGCACATTGGGCTGGCCCACGTCGTCATCAATAAAGGTCACATAGCCCAGGCGCGCGTTCGTCAACTCCAGTGCGTCAATGTTGTTGCCGCCGACGTCCTGACGGTCGTCATCCTTGTCCCACACCGACACAATCCGTATTTCGTTGGTCACGCCCTCATAGCTGTTAAAGAATTCCTGGGCTTGGCTCAATCCCAGGCTCCACTCCATGAAGGCGTCGGGCTTGTTGGTCGTGTCCGCGTCATCCGTCAGCACACCCACAAACCAGCCATTGGTGCTCATGCGCCCGCTGGTCGCGTTCGACACGCACAGCTCGGGCACCGTCCAGCCGCTGTAATCGTATAAATTGACCCGAACCGTCAGCGACGTGGATGCCGCCGTCTGCAACTGGGAGTCGTTGATCCGGTAGTCCTTGTTGTTGCCGCTCGCCACCGACTTGGTCAACTGTCCATTCACGAACACACCCAGCGGCCCCCCATAGAGATAGCCGCGCTTCGGAGGCGCCGTGTCGTCGTCGAACACATTGGTGGAAATGCTGACGCTGTGCGACAGCCAATCGCCATCGCGATCCCGGTCGGCATCCGTTACCGTTACCTGTGCGTTATAGACCAATGTTCCTCCGGCCGAACCAAGGGCAATCTTCTTTTTGTCCGCCGCCGGGGCCGCACCGGAAATGGACAGCTGCGTATTGGTGGCTGCCGACCAGCCGCCCGTGATGAAGGCGTTCGTGATGGGCGTCACACTCTGGGACACATTCCAGAAGTCCACCCGCGGTCCGCGTCCGTCCACTCCCGTGGTGCCGTCAATGCCGCTGTATTCATCCTGCGCCTCGAAGCTGAAGACGGCCGTGCCATAGGCCAGGTCATGGTCCGTCACCTGCACCCCGCCCGCTTCGCCCAGCACATAACCCGAAACAATCAGATTGTCGACCGACCATGTCGCGGTGCCCGTACCCGTCAGATGGTTCGTGTCAGCCACATACGCCTTGAGTTCAAACTGAACTTCGTCATCCGCCGCCGACGGCATGGCCAGGGTCGCCGAGCACGAGTTCCAGTTCGTTCCCAGCGGGTTCTCCGGATCGGTCAAATCAATGATACCCGTGCACCACAAGGCAGGCGACCCACCAGGCATGGTGCCCCAAATCTCCCAGGTATCGGGGCCATTGACACTGCTCACCCGCGTATCAAAGCTCATGCTGATCGCCTTGAAGGTCTTGCCCGCATCGGGCCACAGCGAGAACAGCCACGAGCGGGTTCCTCCAGTGGCAAAGCCCGCGCTTACCGTAATCACATCCGTCCCGGTAATCGCGCCCTGGCTATTGGTGAAGTTGCTCGAGGATATCGCCGTCGCCACCTTGGCCTTGTCCGCGGTCAAGCGGTCGCTTCCCGACCCATCAAACGTCCACTCGACCAGATTGGTCAGCACATATTCGCGCGCCAGACCCGTCCCGGTGACGGTCAGGGAGCTGACCACGGGCGGCTCGGTGTCATCGTCCACCAGTTGCAACCGGCCAAAGGTGGTCAGAGCATTGGCCTGATCCCCCTCGCGGTCGTTGTCCACGTCATACAGGTGCAACTGCACGAGATGCTCGATGCCCTGGTCGCCCGTCAGGTCGTCATCGCCCCACAGCTCGCTCACATCCTCGAACGCCAGCTCATCCCAGTGCCAGGTCAGCATGGTTTCCGCGTTGCGCGTATTCGCCACCAGGCTCTTCCCGGCGTTGTAATTCGCCCAGTTCGTCTGCCACGCGTCGATCACAAAGAAGGAGTTGGTCAGCGTCCGGCCTTCATGCTGATAGGTCGGGTCCGTCCCCAGCGCCACTCCCTTGTAATAGGAATCGTAGGCGTTGAAGCTGAACGACAGCGACATGTCCGCCAGATCGCCGTCGGTGATCTGGTACAGCACGCCCTGCCCCTGCCCTTCGACATATTCCAGCCGGCCCGCGGCATTGGAAATGACCAGCGCCGCATTCTCGCCGTTGTTCTTCCATCCCAATGCGGTGGACGGACCCGGCGGGATGGTGTCATCATCCGTCACCAGGATCTCGATCATGTAGTTTGTCGTTACATTCCGCGCCGTGTTCGGACCATCCGCGCACCATCCGCTGTGGTATTTCCCGGCCGCCTCGCCCTGGTAACTGTCCCAGGAGCCGTATTCCGCCCAACTGCCGCCTTCCGTATAGGCATCCTCGGCGCTGACCGTCAGGAAGTACTTAATGTCCGGGTCATAGTCCGCAATCGAAAACGCCTCATGCACCCAGTTGGTGACCACCTTGCCGGTGTTGCCCACCGCGTAGGTGTTGGTCTCGTAGAAAGGCTTGTCCGCGCCCCAGTCATTCACCGCGCCGCTCACGGTGTTGGACTCCAGCAAATCCCAGTTGGGCGACACGCGTCCGTTGTCGCTCACGATGTTGAACGCGAATTCACCCGCCCCGGGGCCGCCGTCGAAGTTCGCGTGAGCCTGGTTGGTCGCATAGACCCCGCTCGGGTCATCCCACCGCAGCACGAAACCGAAAACATTGTTGGCATCCTGAATCTCATTGTCATACACGTGCTGGATATAGCCGTAGCGCTCAATGTGTTCATCGTAGTCGCCTGCCAGGTAACCCGCCACGTTGGTGCCAATGTACACCAGCGTCGGCTTCGGCCCCTCGTTGTCGAGCTTGCCCACCACCTTGAACGAGCGGGTCGCCGCCGCCGACAGCGCGCCCGAGTTGTCCCGCGCCCGCACCCGCCACCAGTATTGCGAGGCCGACGTCGAAAACCGGTAGTCGAGCGTATCCGCGTCCAGGTTCACACGCAGGTCCACTTCACCGTTGTCGGCGCCGTTCACCCCGTTGAAGTTTTCGTTGGTGCTCACCTCAAGCAGATAGCCGGTAACAAAGCCGTCCGCATCGCTCGCGGGCTCCCACCACAGGGTCGGATTCGCCGCCACGTCGGCGCCATTGAGGGGACCGGTCAGGGTCGGCGCAGACGGCCGCTGGTTGTCCACCAGGCCCGACTCGCCAAACTTCACATCCAGCCAGAAGTCAATGTCGCCATCGCTGATATCCTCATCCCAGGCCGAACGCTTCAGGTCATTGTCCGTCATCCCCCACGGCGGAATCGAAATTGAATCCACGGCGTCGGCGGTGTTGTCTCCGATGTGGGCCGTGCCGTCGCCGTCGTTGTTCCACGAACCCGTGTTGATAAACGACGCCACCGTGAAGCGCGCGGTCTTGGCTCCCACCAAATTCAAGTCGGCCCGCGCCACCTTCAGCTCGATGGCGTTATGGTCGCTACTGATGGCCACGGTGGTATCCCCGTCGGTTTCCGGCGCGCGCCAATACGTTCCGTCATGCGCCCACATCTCAATCCGATCCTCGCCGACTGCATCCACATAGTGAACGTCCAGCAAATATTCCGGGAAGTGTCGGGCCCCTTCGCCATCCACGGCGTAATCGCCGCCAATGAATGTCCCCGAGTCATCACCCAGCCAGTTCAGCTTCTCGCTCGCGCCATCTTGCCGCGTGTCCACCCCGATGGACACATAGGGCTTGGACGCATCCGTGACGCTCTTCAGCTTCACGAGGAAATATACCCAGTCCGCGTCCGCATAGACCCGGAACTCGCGGATATCCGCGTTTTCATGATCCCCGTGGTCGGTGCGCTGCTCGTCCGCCTTGTCCGTCCAGATGAACTCCTGGGCCGAACTGACCGAGTTGTTCACCACCACCGACGCCGTCCCCTTCCAATCCGCCGGGTTGCCGTCAATGGTGATGGTCTGCCCGCCCGGCGCCGTCGAAGCGTTGGCCGAGGCATAACTCACGGAATAGTACGACCAGTTCTCCGAATAGAAGCGGTAGTAATAGGTCGTGTCAGGCGCCAGGCCGGTATCGTTGAAATTCTCTGCCGAGCCCCGGTACGCCACCGTGCCGTTGCCCACCGGGTCTCCCGCATGATACGTCGTGCCATTCGCCGGCGCGGTCCAGTTGCTATCCGCCAGCTGCCGGATCACAATCACATCCTTGGCCGATCCGGAAACTCCCTTCGTCCAGCTCAGGTTGATCTGGCTGTTCGTATTGACGCCGTCCCGGGTCGCCGATGCGCCCGTCGGCGGATTCAGGTTTTGCACCGTCAGCGCCGGGTTGGTGGTGGTCTGCGCCGCGCAGGAGCTGCCGGCCACGCTGAACCGGCTCGTGATGACCCCCGCCGACGTCAACTGCACCCGGTTCGACCAAAAGCTGTTGTTGTTCTCGTTCTTGATCCAGTTCATCGGGCTGGATGCCGCGAAACCGCCGTCCTGCGCCCAGTCGAACTCGAGCGCGGCTACCTGCCCCAGGCCAATCGGATACGACTGGAACTCAAAGTCCGGTTGGTTCCCCAGCCAGTCGCTGGCCGGCGCCGACCAGGCCGAGCCGTTCAGCGCGTTGCCGCCCACCCACGTCGCACAGACCGTCGGCACGATCTGCGCCCAACTGGTTCCAATGCGGATTTCATCAAACTGCGCCGCGCTGATCGTGTTGTCGGCATCCCCGCTGCCCGCGTGCAGGCGAATCTTGTTGAGGTAGGCGATATTCACGTTGTCCTGACTGACCTGCCAGCTTCCGGGCTCTGTGGCCGGGAAGTCATTGGCCAACTGGCTCCACACGCTCGCCTGCAACCGCTTGTCGGTGAAATCATACTTGCCGACCACCAGATACACACGGCCCGTATCGCCGCGACCGTCATTGTCACCGGTTCCCCTCAGGTCGTCGGCGGCCCACCACGTGCTCGATCCGTCCCCGATGGCCAGCGTATGGTAGTTGACCCCCGCTCCCTTGCCGAAAAACGCCTTCTCGGTGTTGTTGTCCAGCAGGCTCAGCCCGGCCCACTTGCTGGCCCCGTCATAGCGGTACGACATCATGAACGCCACATAGACCGTGCCGTTTTCATAGGGCGTGTTCAGCTGGCGCTCCGCATAGCCGCTCTCATTGTTGCCGAGTCCGGTCAGGCGCACGAGGTTGCCCGCCATCGGCGGATAGTTGTCGGAGTTGACAAAGCGCGGGGCCTCGTCCGAGGCGGTTTCCGGATTCAACTCCGCCCTCCACGTTCCGCTACCCCCCGTGCTCCACGAGTTGTTGCCAAAACCCTGCCCGCCCTTGTTCGCCGACCCCAGCACCGTCCCATTCGTATAGGAAAACGGATTGACCACCTCATGAACAGCATAGCTCCCCATGGTCTGATCTTTATCCACGCCATCGGAATAATAATTGGCGCTGTTGACCGAATAGAACTTGTAATAGTTGGCCGAACCCGCCGCCACCACATGCTCCAGCGCCGTCGCTCCGCCCCTGTAAATCACCGTAGCCCCGTCAATCGTGTCGCCCGCGGCATAGCCGACACCATCCGTCGGATCCGTGGCAATCGCGCTGGTCTTGTGCAGGATCATCACGTCGTTGCCCGCGCCGTTCTTGGTCCATGCCAGGCGCAACATTTCATGGCCGTCCACCGCCAGCGATGCCGACACCGGATCCACCGGCTTGCTCGGCGTCACCCCCAGCAGCCCCGCCCAGTTCGTCGAAATCCGCACCTCGTCAAAATACACATCACCCAAACGGCCGCTAGTCGCGCCTGAAATCAGCCGGACGTTGTTGACGATGTCCACCATGTTGCTCGCCACCGAGTGCGTCACATCCCACGAGATCGGCTCGTCTTCCGGCACCGCTTGCCCCCCCACATAAAACGCCTTCGCTTTGGCTTCGCCCGCCGCCCAGTCGTAGTAGCCCGCAATGATGTAGGTGTCCTCCTGATTGAGCGTATAGTTGCCCTCGGTGCCGCCTATGCCCAGCTTGTCCTCTTTGCCGTGAATCTTGCCGATGAACAGTTTTTCGGCACTATCATTCCAGAACAGCGAAAGACCGGCATATTTCGTGTCGCCCTTCCACTGATACTGCATCATGTAGCTGAAATAGATACGGCCGCTCTTGTATTCCTTGCCCAGCGGCCGGAATGCCGCTCGCGATTCATTGTCCGGCGCATGCACCCACAGCTTGTTGCCGCTGGGCTCCGGATAGTTCGCCTGGCTGCCCAGGCTGCTCAGCACGTTGCTGAACGACCCCACATCACTGCCATACCACGCCCCCCCCCACCCCGTTTCGCCATTCAGCCCGGCCAGGCTGGTCATGTTGGTATAGGAGAAGGTGTCCACCACCTCGCCCGCCGCAAACGCTGTCGTCGAACCGGACTTCGTCAACCCCGCCGAATAGGTGTTCCCGCTATAGGAATAAAACGCGTAGTGATGCGCCTTCCCTGACGCCACCACATGCTCCAGCGATGCGCCGCTGCCCTTGTAGATCACCGTGCCGCCCCCGCACGCATCACCCACGCTGTAAGCGGTGCCCTGCACCGGCGCGCTCGATGCGCTGCCTTCCTTATAGACAATCATCACCTCGTAGCTCACGTGATTCGTCCATGCCAGCCGCACCATCGTCTTGCCGTCCACCGTGGCCGTCGCCGCCGACGGATCCGGCAAAATCGTCACACTGCCCCTCGCCGGCGACGTCGTCCGATAGTTGAGCATCGAACCGCTGCCGTTGTACGGATAAATCGCCACGTGATACGTCGTTCCCGCGCTCAGCCCCGTCACCGTCACCGTGCCGGACTTGCCCGCCGTCGCATAGACCACATAGTTGCCGTTGCCCATCTCATCCCCGCTGCCAAACACCGTGCTGGCACTATAGCTGTTCCAATCACTTGGCCCCTCATTCACCGCGGCACCCGACCGGATCAGAATAAGCGTGCCATCCGCGGCGCCGGCGTTGTTCCACACCACCTTGGCGCTCGATCCGCTCACCGGCAGGAACGATGTCAGCGTGGAACTCTGTGCCGGCTCGCTCACCCCCGTGGTGGCGTTCGCGGTCGGAATGATGCCGGATGTCCGGTAGTTATGCGTCGCGTGAGCTGGCGTGCCATCATAGGCAAACGGGAAAATCTGATAGTAATACGTGGTGTTCGCTGCGGTGTTGTAGCCGTCCGTCACCGACCCCGCCGCGCCGGAGGTGGCCACATGCACCACCGTCCCGTCGCCGATCGCGTTGCCCTGCGCATAAGCCGTGCCATCCGTCGGCAGGCCGGACGGCGCCGAGCCCGTCTTGCGCACAATGAGGTAGCCGCTGGCCCCCGTCGCCGCACCCCAGTCTACCTTGATGGCTGTGTCGGACTGCGCCGTTGCCGACAACGTGCCATACGCCGTAGGCTCAACCGAAAGCGTGTAGCGGTTGGCTGGATTGCCACTGGCCGCATTCGCATTGTAGTTCAACGTGTCGTTCGTGCCGTTATACTCAAAAATGCGCACATGATAGTCCGTCGCCGCCGTCAAACCCGACAGCGTGAACGGACTCGTCCCCACATGCACCAGCTTGTTCCCGCTGCCCAAATCCGCAGCCGAACCAAAGTTGTTGTTTTGTCCGGAATACGCGACGCCATCCGTCGGCGCCCAGCTCACCGCGCCGCCCGCCTTGGCCACCACCAGACGGTTCAACCCATTCCCCACCGTGAACGACACCCGGTAGCTGGTGTCGTTCAGGTTATCGAAGTTGATGTTGGTCGCCTGCGTCGGCTCCCCCATCAGCGTGTAGCCGTCGGTCTTGGCCGGATCTGTCGTGCGATAATTTTCCGCCCCCGTGGCCCCGTTGAACGAATAGGCCCACACCACATACCTCGTACCCGGCGTCAGCCCCGTCACCGTCACGCTCGTGCCCGTGTTCGTGTACACCACATAACTGCCCGGCGCCGTTTCATCGCCAAGTCCGAAAACTGTATTAGCGACGTAAGTCGTCCGTTGCTCCGGCTGAGTCGGATTCGCCGCCTCTTTCACCACAATCAGGGTGTTGGTGCCCAAAGTCCCCTTGGTCCACGTGGCCCTGAACGAAGTGGTTCCAACGGTGTCTATCGCCAAATCCGTTGCCGGACCGGTCGGTTTTTGCGCACACGTAGTCTGACTGGCAGGATTTCCCACCGCCGCATCAACATTATAATGAATGGTCTCGCCGCTGCCGGTGTACTCAAACACCCGGAAATGATACACCACATCGCGCGTCAAGTCGGCCATGCCTGTCGTCCCGCTGCCATCCCAAATCACATAGTTCCCCCCGCCCAAATGGGCAGCCACTCTACCAAAATTGGTGTTCGCACTGTACACCGTACCATTGGCGGGGAAAACATCCACCGGACTTCCCTCCTTCGCCACCAGAAGACGCCCCACCCCGTTGCCGTTGTCCCAATCAATCCCATTAATTCGGACTTCCAACGGGTTCGCAAACACCAGATTCTTCGCCTGAATAGTCGGAGCAACCGCCAACGTCTTGCGGCTGGCAACCGGCGCACCCGTCATCAGATAGCTGGGCACGTCCGCCCCGTTAAACTCATACACCGCAAACGTGTACTCCATCTCCGCGGAAAGCCCCGTCACCGCTACGCTGGTGCCCGCACCCTTATAGACGACAAAGCTGCCCGCCGCGGTCTGACTGCCCGTTCCAAATGTGGCATTGGCCGTGTACACCGTGCTGTCCGTCGGACCGGCCGGAGTGCCCCCCTGCCGCGCCACCACCAGCACATAGTCGCCATTCCCCCTCGTCCAGCTCACCGTGTACGAGGTTGCCGCCAGATTGCTGAACTGGATGTTCGAGGCCGGCGTCGTCGGCTTCGCCAGGATCTTCATCCCGGTATCCGGCGCGCTGAAATCGCTCATGCTCTGGCTGGTGCTGTTGGTCGCGCGCACCCAGTAATAATAGGTGGTGCCCGCCACGCCCGTCGTGTCGTTATAGCTGGTGGCATTGGCCGCCGCCGTGCCGATGATGCTGGCCGCGCCGGAGTTGTTGGACCCATGCCGATAGATCGCATACCCCGTCTCGCCCGCCACATCCGACCATGTCACCGTCACCTTGTCGGACTGGTTTTCCGTGGCAGCCACACTGCCCGGCGCGGTCAACTTCACATAGCCGCTATCCGACGCGCTCTTGTCGCTCACGCTGCCGCTGCTGCTCGCGGCGGCTTCAATCCAGTAATAGTAGATCTGCCCGGGCGTCACCGCATCGGTGAAGCCGCTGGCCTTCGCACCCAGCGCCGTCGCCCCCGACGGATTGTTCGCCGTGTTCCGGTACGCGTTATAGGAGGTCGCCCCTGTCACCGCAGTCCACGTCACTGTAATGGTCGCCGTCGAAGTGCCATCCGACGCCGCCACCCCCGTCGGCGCGGACAGTTTGCGGTAGCCGTCATCTGGCGCGCTCGGATCGCTTGTGCCCGACGCGTTCACCGCCACAACCCAGTAATAATACTTCTGGCCCGGCGCCGCACTCGTATCGTTATAGGTGACCGCATTGGCGGCATTCGTGTAAATCGCCGTCGCCCCCGCAAACGAGTTCGCCGTGTTGCGATAAATCACATAGCCCGTCTCGCCCGCCACATCCGTCCAGCTCAACGCCACATGCGCCGTGCTCGTGCCGTCGCTCGCGCTCAACCCCGTCGGCGTCGGCGGCTTCGCCGTGGCATACTTGATCACAATGGTATTGCTCTCCGCCGCCACGCTAAAGTTGCCACTCGCGCTCCACTTCGTCCCAAGGCTCATGTTGGCCGCGCTGGCCGAACTGCCGCTCATGATCGTCCACGTGTATGACTGATTCGGGTCAAATCCACTCGGCGCCGTATTCGGCAAATTGATCGTCAATCCCGACGCTGCCCCCACCGCGCCCGAGGCCGCAATCTTGTCGCAATCCGTCCCACCCGTTCCCGTAATATCACACGCATACGTGCCGCCGCCCAGTGCTGCCGCGCCATTGACCGTCAGCGTGCCCTTCGTCCCCGCCCCACCCGGGCTGATCGTGCCCGCCAGCGACACAATCGGCCCCACCGTACCCGTGCCCGACAGCGTCGCCCCACTGGCAACCGTCATCGCCGAGCTGCCCAGCGACCCGCTCACCAGCAGCGTCCCCGCGCTCACCGTCGTCCCACCACTAAAGGAACTCGTGCCCGACAGCGTCAGCGTCCCCGCCCCATTCTTCGTCATCGTGCCCGAGCCGCTAATCGCACCGGCATAGGTAAAACTGTCCGATCGATGCCAAACCAACGCCGCATTGTTCACCACATTCCCCGGCAGCACCCCCGCCGCTCCGTTGTTCCCAATCTGCAGTGTCCCCGCACTGATCGTCGTCCCGCTCCCATAATCGTTCGCCCCCGTCAAAATCATCGTCCCCGCCCCCGTCTTCGTCAACCCGCCACTCGATATCTTTCCCGAAATCACTACGTCATTCAAAGTTGATAGTGTCCGCGTACCAGAAGACAAACTCATGGCGCCGGAAAAGGTAAGCGTGCCGCCATTGGCATAACCTAAAGTAACATCGCCATCGATTTGCGTGTTCTTAGCGTTGATGCGGGCAGCTGTACCGTCAGAGCGATATGTCGTTCCCCCTGACATCCGGAATATGCCCCCGGCTGGAATGGTAGAGCTATTATCGGTATACTGACGGATCTCGCCCTGATGCAGCCAAATAGAACCTGTCAAACTCGAAGAGGGGCGCAAAAACATATGGCTTGAGCCGCTCTTGTGCAAAGCCCCGTCTCCCGTTGTCTTGCTACCCACCAGCGTCGAGCCGCTCTGCATTGAAAAGGCCGCATTGTTACTAATGTATAACGTATAAGAACCAGCATTGATGGTTCCATATGTATTGAGACCCCCTGAAGGAAGCGCAATCTTGGAATCCACCCCGAGATTGATGGCTCCCCGCCAAGTCGGTGCGCTCCCAGTGCTCTTGCGCAATGCCCCCCAGTCATCGTTCGTCCCCTTGCCGTAGAGATTCAAAGTGACTGGTCGAATGGTTGCCGCACCATAGCCACTGAGATCCAATGTCGCATTCGTCCCCACATTCACCGTCCCGGCGCCCACCGCGTTCGTATGCCCCCCCAGCTTCACCGTCCCCTTCTCCACCCAAATCCCACCGCTAAACGTGTTGTTATTAGTCAAGCCCACAATGCTATTCTGCTTGACCGCAATCCCCCCCGTGCCAGAAACCACGCCATTCAAACTGAGCGTTTTTTGATTATTCCCCCACACCTCAACCCAGTTGCCTCCCATATTCAGTGCCCCATGCAACGTCAGTCCGCCATTGACTGGATTAATATTCATCCCTCCGGCATAACCAACCGTCATAGGAAAATAGAACACATGTGTTGCAGTGGAGTTGTTCTCAATCTGCGGTTTCTGACCACCGTTATCATAAAACGTATTAGCTGTTCCGCCCCCAATAGTCCGTGCAGAGGTCGCCCCACTACTAAAAGTAATCCGCCAACGAGCGGTATTACTAAAATCATTGGTCATTGAGGGACGCGCATTATTGTTGAAATTCAGATTCCCTCCCCCCGACCCATCAGAATCTGGACTTGCCTCCGCTCCCCGCCACCAATGCCACCACACATTCCACATGCCCGTTCCATGCGGATCTGTCTCCCCGCGCCAGTCATAAGTGTCCCCCCATCCACCCAAAACCGCATTCGGCATTCCCACAAGCCCCAACACCAACACACCTATCAAAGACATAGGCAGTGTTTGTCGTCGCTGTAATTTAGGTTTCGCAGGCAACGAAACTTGCTCTTTTCGGAACGATGTACGGATAAATGTATTCATCACATTTCCCTCAAATCTCAGATTACGGTGACACATTCGGTGGAATGGCCCGCACGCGGAAGAATCCGCGCTCGAAGACGCCATACATCCAATCATGAATATCAACTTCCAATTCCGCCCCGCTGGCCACGCCATCCCATATCTTGGTCCAATCCGGTTCTTCCAGCATGGCTTCGGCAAAATCCAAGCGGTACGGAATGGTCGGGATCGTCCACCATTTGGCCAAGGTCGGGTTCAACAACTCCTCTGACTCCGGATCGTACTCGGCCAACTCGACTTCCAGCTCTATCGGATTGGGTTCCGTTGGCTGCAGATAATCGGAATATTGCAACTCCAACAAGTCGTTCCAGCCATCCTCGTCCGTGTCTGCCATCCCGGGATTGGTGCCCAGCAACTCACTCTCCATCACATCCGGAATCCCGTCCCCGTCGCTGTCCACATCCTCCTCACCCGAAACCAGCCGAACCGCTTCAAACAACACCGCGATCGTGCCATTTTCTGCCCCATCAAAAACTTGACTGTCAGCATAGTACAAAGATCGTTCGTCATACGCCCGGACATAGAACCGGTTCTGAGCGCTGTTGGTCCGGAACAACTCGCTGGAACGGAACGTGGTGGAAAACATGCCGCTGTTCGGCTGAATGACATTGGTCCCCATGACCGTGGCGTGGGTTAACGGATTGTGCGCGTTCACTTGCTCCGGATCGGTGGTCGGCGGAAGCCGGGTGCCGCCGCCGCCGCCACTCTCGGGATAAAGACCGCGAATTTCCACAAGGGACCCATCCGCGAAAGGCCAGCCAATCACATGGTAGCAAAGCGCCTCATTGTTCCCGACAACCAGCACGGGACTTTGAGCCTGCGCCAACCCCAAACCACCCAGCCACGTTGCCAGCAATAACGTTATACCATAAAATCGAATAGACGTTTTCATCTCGCGTTCCTTCTGGTGCCCCGAACAGGCAGCCGACTGACCAAACAACATGCTTATCGCATCCCTGATCCTACTTCGTCCCCCCTCGCCCTGCAAGTCATTGCCGGGTATAAACCCGCGCAGCTGAGCTGGCCTGAGCCTGCCTTTTCCTGCGGCGGCGCGCGCCCACCACCAGTCCCCCCGCGCCCAAAACCATCAGCGCCATCACACCCGGCTCGGGAATCACTTCAAAATAATTCTGGTTCGGCGCCTCGATTTCATCCCAGATACCGATGGGCCACGTTTGAAACGTGCCGTCCGGACGCTCTCGCACGTCACTCAAGCCCCAATAACTGGCGATAGGACCCCCTTGCAAAAACTCCGTCGCCTCAAACACCCGGATGTACAGGCGGTCATAGTCGCTGGCGGCAACCGTAAAGTTGATGATCGTGTTCCACCAGACATTACCGTTGTCGTCCACATATTCCGCCACCTCGACTACCGCGGAATGGACAATGTCATGACCTGCCGGCGTGGTGTCCGGAAGATATACGGTCGTATCGTCCAAGCCGTCGGGATTCGACGGATTGTTCCCGTAGATTTCAAAGTTGTCAATCGCCCCCGGCCCCGGCGCCGAACTCACGCTCGAGTCGTACATCACAATCTGAATAATCGACCCTTCCTGAAGGTGATACTGGGACAAGTTATTGCCATTGACATCCTGATTATAGCCCCACCCCAAATTGATGGTTACGACCAGGGCTTGAGCGCACCAAACGGCGGCGGCCCACAAGGCGAGCGCCAGCACAATCGTCATCCGATGTGTCCCGCGCCGTCTTCCTGCCCATATGGACGTTCTTGCCTGCATAAGCCACTCGCTCGCCGCCTGCATGCGACTCCTCATCAATGGTAAGCATACCCGCTTCCGTCCCGCGCGCAAGTTAAAAACCCATATTATCCCATGACCAAATTCTACCAAATTCCACCAAATTCAGATTTTACCTGTGCTTTTGGCTGGCCGGAATCCGCCGACGTGCTGTAATCTTGACGCCGATCATGGATTTGCTTATCCAGAATGTGCTCCACGAGGGCCAACAGGCCGATATTCTGATTCATGGTGGGCGGTTTGCCCGCATCGAACCCAAAATTGACCCGTTGACGCTGGATCAACCCGCCCAATTTCTCGAAGCCGACGGGATGGCCATATTGCCCTCCTTCGCCAATGTCCACTGCCATGCCGCCATGGTGCTGCTGCGGGGCCTCGGCGAGGGTCTGCCTCTCCAAGCCTGGCTCAACGACGTCATTTGGCCCATCGAAGCCCGCCTCACCGGCGACCACCTCTATTGGGGCACCCTTTTCGGCTGCCTCGAAATGATCCGCTCGGGCATTACCGCCGTGCTGGATATGTATTGGCAGACCCCCCAATGCCTGCGCGCCTTCTACGAAAGTGGAATCCGCGTCAATTTTTGCCACCCCAACATCCTGCCGCCCGGAAAAGAACACCTCGAACAACTGCGCCGTGACCTCGCCGAACACCTCGAACTGGCCAAATCTTATCCCTCCCGCGTCGAATATGGTGTCGGCATCCACGCGCTGTACACCACCACCCCGGAAGTGCGTGCCATCTGTCGCGACTTCGCCGAAACCCATGACCTGCTCATCCATACCCATATCTCGGAAACCCGCGACGAACACGAAAAATGCCTCGCCGACACCGGCAAGACTCCCGCCGAGCTGTTTGATACCGAAGGCATCCTGAATGAGCGCTTTTTGGGCGCTCACGGCGTTTGGCTCTCCGATACCGACCGCGCCTTGCTGGTCGAACGCGGCGCCGCCATTGCCCACTGCCCCTCGTCCAACATGATCCTGGCCTCCGGCGTCTTCAACCAGAACGCCGCCCGCCGCGACGGCCTGCGCTTCGGACTCGGAACCGACGGCGCCAGCACCAACAACCGCTACGACATGTTTTCAGAAATGCGGACCGCCTCCCTGCTGGCCAAGGTCCATTCCCAAGACCCTACCGCCTGCCCCGCCCACGCCATCTACCGCACCGCAACCCTCGACAGCTTCAATCTCTTCCGACTCGATGCCGGCACCATCGCCGTCGGTAAAATCGCCGACTGCATCCTCGTCAACCTCGACCACTCCGGGCTGGTCCCCGGGCACAATCTGATCTCCGATCTCGTCTATGCTGCCACGCCGGAATGTGTTGACACCACCATCTGCAACGGCAACGTCCTCATGCGCAACCGCACCATCCCCGGCGAAGACGAAATCCGCCAAGCCTTCCGCCAGGTCGTCGCCCAGGGCATCACCAGTTAGTCGCCCCTTCACCCGCCCCCCCGCAATTCTTCACCCGCCTATTGACATCCCGCGGATGCCGCCATATTCTCCCGCCCATTAATGCCGATCCGTCTGCCGCGTGGCATAACGACCGGCCTGGACAACCAACCAACTCTGAAACCACCATGTCCACCCCGCCCTTGGCGTGAATCATCCTTCCGCCGGACTCTGCCGCAATCGCCGCCACTTCTGCCACCGACCTGATTCGCGACACCCTCCCGCTTTGATGTGCCCAACCCATTCACCCCCATCATGAACCACATCCTGCTCGTCACCGACAACCCCGACCGCTGGCCCTTCGACATCCCCTCCGCCACCGTCGTCACCGCGCGGCAATATCTCACCGACCCGCAAGTCCAGCACCTGCGCAACTGCCGCATCTTCAACATCTGCCGGCACTACCGCTATCAGTCCGCCGGCTACTACGTCTCCCTCCTGGCCGAGGCGCGCGGCCACCGTCCCATCCCCAAAATCACCACCCTCCAGGACCTCAAAACCTCCTCCATCTACCGCAACACATCCGCCGCCTCGACGCCCTCATCCAGAAATCCCTCACCCCCCTCCAGTCCAACACCTTCACCCTCTCCGTCTATTTCACCCAAAATCCGGCCAAGCGCTATCAACGCCTCGCCCACGAACTCTTCAATCTGTTCCCCGCAAAAGGGGTCAGCCCTATATTATGATACTTTTTACACTACCATCCCACAGAGGCTGAAATCCGGGCAGTATCCTCCTGTCAACCCCTGTATTTATTGGGTTTTTGGCTTATTGATTCTGTCTACTGAAAATCCTGTGTGTTTATGAATTCCTTGTTCTCC
>JAAZFE010000063.1 GCA_012511885.1 Lentisphaerota bacterium
CAATGCAAGAGGGTGGTCTCCACTACACGCCTTTTCAAAAATCGAAGGCCTGCTATTCGGGCCTTTTCTTCATCCACACCCCTAAAAAATAGTTCGTTTTAGCCCCCAACTGTCGAACTTGGGTTAGTCCGTGTGGCTGTTCCCGCCGCGCCAGCCCCGCCTCGCCCTTCCCCATGGCGCGTCAGCGCCCGCATCCCGCTCCGCACTCCACCCTTGGCGCGGCAGCACCACCCCAGAAACACCACTCCCGCCAACAACGCCCCGCTGGCACCCATGGCGCGTCAGCGCCCCCCAAACATCAAAAACATAACGCGGGCACCAAAAACGTCTCACACCCCCCCACCACTTGGTCCGCTGTGCGCAGCACGTGGCTGCAGGCGGTTTCTTGGGGAGTTTGGCGGGGATTTCACGCGGAAATAACCGCGGGAGTTTCTGGAGATGCCGCTTGGCGGGCGATCCCTCGTAGTACTTTAGTACGCGAGGGTCGTCCTCCAAGTGGCAGAACAGAAAAAACCGTGGTTGGTTTCCGCGCCGCCAAACTCCCCAAGAAACCGCCTCTCTTTCTGCCAACCACCCCCCACCCCCCGCCCCCACACCACCCACCCACCAACCAACCGCGCCGCTACCGCGCCCCCTCATCCATCGCTAGGTATTCGTACAACCGCAGGTAATACCCATCCTGCTGCAACAACTCCTCATGCCGCCCCTGCGCCACAAGCCGCCCCTGCTGAAACACCAAAATCCGATCCGCATGACGAATCGTCGACAACCGATGCGCAATCATCATCCCCGTGCGACCCACCATCACCTTCCGCAATGCGTCCTGAATCCACCCCTCCGTCTCGCTGTCCACATTGGCAGTGGCCTCATCGAGAATCAACACGCGAGCATCAATCTGCGCCATGATCCGTGCCAGCGCCAGCAGTTGCTTCTGCCCGGTCGAGAGCCCCGCGCCGCGCTCGCGCAAACGCGTGTCATAGCCCTGCGGCAGTTGCCGGATAAACATATCAGCGTTCGCCTGGCGCGCCGCCTCCTCGATGCGCTCGCGCGGCATGGCCGGGTCCATCATCGCGATATTCTCCCCCACGCTGGCCGAAAACAGAAAAGGCTCCTGGCGCACCGTGCCAAACTGCCGACGCAACTCGCGCTGACGCAGCTCGCGCAGATCGTGGCCGCCCAGCCGGATGCTGCCGTCATCCAGCTCATAAAACCGCATCAGCAAATTCACCAGCGTGGTCTTGCCGCTGCCCGTGGCCCCCACCACCGCCACCACCTCGCCCGGCGCCACGCGGAAAGACACCTCGCGCAACACCGGGGTGCCCTCGACATATGAAAAGTTCACGCGGTCAAACACGATCTCCTGCGCGGCAGGCGCCAGCTCAACCGCCTGCGGCGGATCGGCCAACTCCGGCGTCTCCTGCATCAGCAAATGGATGCGCTCGCAAGCGGCCAGCGCCTGCTGCATCATGCCCGCCCGGTTCGAGAGCCCATCCAGTGGACGGAAAAAATCGCGCACATAGGTCAGAAAGGCAATCAGCACCCCCAGCGTCACCCCGCCCCAGCCATGCAACACGCACGCCCCGCCCACCCCCAGCACCAGCACCGTCGAAATGGCCTGGGCCAGCTCCAGCACCGGAAAATAAAAACTGAACCAGCGCACCTCGAGAAAGCACGCGTCGCGCATCCGCCGATTCCGCCGGGCAAATCGCTTGCGAATCGCCCTCTCGCGGCCAAACAACTGAATCGTGCTCATGCCGGTGATGGCCTCCTGCACCTCCGCGTTCAGCGCCGATTGCGCGCGCCGTATCTCCCGGTTGGCCGCCCGCACCCGCGTGTTCGAAAACAAAAAGGCCACCACCAAAAACGGCAGAATGCTAAACAGCGCCGCCAGCAGCACGGGGCTAATCACCAGCATGAACACAAACACCCCAAACATCTGGAACACATCCGCCACCGCCCCCACCACCCCGTCCGATACAAAACTCTGCACGCTGTCCACGTCCGACGTCACCCGCGTCATCAGCCGCCCCACCGGCGTGCGGTCATAATAGCCCAGCGGCAGCTCGAGCGCCTTGCTGAACACATCGCGGCGGATGTCGCGCACAATCCGCTGGCCCATCCAGGCGGTAATCAGCGTCTGCAGATAGCGCAGCAGCAGGCTGAAGGCGCTCACCGCAAAATACAGCCCGGCCGTGCGCATCAGCCCGGCCATCCGCGCCTCCATCGCCAGGCCGCCCGCCGCAATCCAGCGATCCACCGCATTCCGAACCAGCACCGGCGGATAGTTCATGCCCAACCCCGCGATCACCGTCAGCAGCAAAATACCCAGCATGGTCCAGCGGTAAGGCCACGAATAGCCCAGCAGCCAGCGCATCAGGCGACGCGACTCCGCCCCGCTCGGCGCTTGGATGTTGCCAACCGTGCTCATATCGCCGCCGCCAGTTGTTGCCGTTCGTGCAGCCGTCGGTAATAGCCCGGCTGCCGAATCAAATCCCGGTGCGTGCCGCGCTGAGTAATCCGCCCATTTTCCAGCACAACAATCAGGTCCATCCCGGCCAGCGTGCTCACCCGATGGCTGGCCAGCAACGTTGTCCGCGTCGAAAACACCTCCTGCAGCTTGCCGAGAATAGCCGCCTCCGTCTCGGTATCCACCGCCGCCAGCACATCGTCCAAAATCAGAATACGCGGATCCCGCGACAGCGCGCGGCCAATCGAGGTGCGCTGGCGCTGCCCCCCCGAGAGCGTCACCCCGCGCTCGCCCATCAGCGTCTCAAATTGCCGCGGCAGCTGCTCCACATCCGCGTGCAGATGCGCCAGGTCCGCAGCCGTCAGAATCGTCTCCTCGCTGGCGTCCGGCGCGCCAAAGCGGATGTTGTTCGCCAGCGTATCCGAAAACAGAATCGGCTCCTGCTCCGCCATGCCGATCCAGCCGCGCAACTCCCCAAGCGGAATCTCGCGCACATCCCGCCCGCCAATCCGTACCGCCCCGGCGGTCACATCCATCAGACGCGGCAGCAGCGAGAGCAACGTAGTCTTGCCGCTGCCCGTCGGCCCGGTAATCCCCACCCGCATCCCTGCCGGAATCGTCAAGTGAATATCCTCCAGCAGCGACATCCCCCCCACCACCAACCCCACCCCATTCAACACAATATCCAGCCGCTCCGCGTCCGGCCCCGCACCCGTCCCCGCCTCATCCCTAATGGTAGGCGGCCGCAGCATAATGCTGTCAATGCGCCCCCAACTCGCCCAGGCCCGCTGCAGCAGGTTCAATACCCATCCCACCGACAGCAGCGGCCACTGCATATAGAGCAGATACTGATTAAACTGCACCAGCGACCCCAGCGACAATCGCCCCTCGATCACCATCCGCCCCCCCACCAGCAGCACCAGCACCGAGCTTAGCCCAAACCACAGCCCCGCCAACGGACGCGTCACCTCATGCACCCGCGCCAACCGCAGATTATTCTCCATCAGCTCCCGGTTACGCGCCTCAAACCGCTCCAGCCAGCGCCCCTCCAACGCAAACGACTTCACCGTCTGAATCCCCGCAAACGTCTCCTGGTTAAAGCTCGCCATCTCCGACAGCTCCTCCTGCACCGCCAGGTGACCCCGCTTAATCCGCCGCGCAAACCACATAAAGCTCCCCACCATCGCCGGCACCATCACCAGAATCATCGTCGCCAGCGCCCGGTTCAGGCTAAACATCACCCCAAACCCCAGCACCAGCACAAACACCATCCGGCTATTCTGCATCAACCCCTGCCCCACCCCCATCCCCACCGACCGCACATCCGACGCCAGCCGATTCATCAAATCCCCCGTGTGATACTCCCGGAAAAAATCGCGCTCCAGCCCCGTCAAATGGTCAAAAAGCTCCCCGCGCACATCCGCTTCCACCTGATGCCCCACCCGCAGCGGAAGCCACCGCATCCAATACGACACCGATGTCGCCAAAGCTGTCGCCGCCGCATACAGCACCAGCCAGCGCACCAGCGACCCCCGTCCCAGCTCCCCCGCCGCCAAACCGTCAATCACATGACGCGACACAAACGGAATCGCGATATTAAACCCCACCGTCACCAGCGTCACCCCCATCCCCAGCACAATCCAACCGCCATGCGGCGCCACATAACGCCACAAACGCCGCCAGGATGACCGGTCCGCAGACATACAAGGCCGCCCACGATACACCCCGCCAGCCCAAACCACACGCCAATTCCTCCACCCCCCGCCCCTTCGCGCCCACTTCCCCACCCAATTCGGCAGTCGCCGGTTATTCCCCCCCGCCGTTTGTCGGCAGCTGCCGGTTGTTCCCCCCCGCCGTTTGTCGGCAGTCGCCGGTTATTCTCCCCGCCACACCTCTGGCGCGTCAGCGCCACGGTCAAGGCGCGGGAGCGCCCAAAAAACGCCTCGTTTTTGTGTCTGTTTCCGCCGCGACAGCGGCGTCCCAAATGTCCGTGGTTGTCCGTGCCAGTCCGTGTTCGTCCGTGTGGCTGTTCCCCTCCCAAAACCGACCAAAAAGACCAAAATAACGACCGTTTTCACCAATTTCGACCCCCTTTTCGCCAAAACTGCTCATTTTTCACCCATTTTCACCCCCGTTTGTCGGCAGCTGCCCACCCTTCAGCAACCGAATCGCCCAAACCTGAACGATTGCCTTTCCACGCGTTTGGTTTATCATGGCGCCAACGAGATGATAAAGTCGAACGAGTGCAAAGTGACCATCCCACCATTTTTACGGCCTATTTCACCGTTTTTACGGCCTATTTCACTGTTTTCGCGGTATTTTTTGCTGTTGTTCGCGCTAATATCCGCAGGGCTGCTGGGTTGCTCTCCCAGTTCCAATCACTCGCTCATTGTCGGCCACACCATGGGCACGACCTATCTGATTCGATTTGCCCATACCCCCCTCAAACAACGCGAAATGAGGCAGCTCCAAGGCAAAATTCAAGCCGTTTTAGACGAAATCAACCGCCAAATGTCCATTTGGGACCAAAATAGCGAAATTTCGCGCTTTAATCGGGCAAAAACCAACGAAATCGTCGAAATCTCTCCCGATTTTGCCTTTGTTGCCCGCCGTGCGCTTGAAATGGCCGAAATCACCGACGGCGCGTTCGACCCCACCATCGGCGCGCTGGTCAATCTCTGGGGCTTTGGACCCGATGGTCCGCGCCAAACCGCCCCATCCCCGGCGCAAATCGAGGCCGCCCGCCAGCAAGTCGGCTGGCGTCAACTGGAGCTGATTTCCAACCGATTTCTGCGCAAAAACGTCCCCGGCCTCACTCTCGATCTCGGTGCCTGCGCCAAGGGCTTCGCAGTAGATAAAATCGTCGAATTCCTTAAAAAACGCGGTTTTGAGCACTTTTTGGTCGAAATCGGCGGCGAAACCCGCGCTTTTGGCCTGAATTCGGACAAAAAACCCTGGAAAATCGGCATTTTGCGCCCGGATGGCTCCCAAAACCTCCAACACACCCTCGAATTGACCGCTGGCCGCGCCATCGCCACCTCTGGCGATTATCGCAACTTTTATCGCTCCGAAAGCGGCCACATCGAAGCACACATCCTCGATCCGCGCACCGGAGAACCAACACGCCATCATGTGGCCAGCGTCTCAGTGCTGGCCAACGACTGTCTGACTGCCGACGCCCTCGCCACTGCGCTTTTTGTCCCCGGCCCAACGGAAGGCCTCCCCCTGCTGGCCGAAAACTTCCCCGACGCCCACGCCCTTTACATTCTACGCCATCCCAACGGCACCTTCGAGGAAATCGCCTCGCCCGGCTTTGACGCTGAATAGGCCCGCTCGCCACGCAATCAGCCAATCCGGCGAAAACGAGCAACCTGCATCCATCCGACCCGCAGAAAACTCCCTTTTTGGTTCACTCCACTGGCGGTGTCGGCTAAAGTGACCCCGTGAGTTTGCGTATTCTTCATTTTAGCGATGTGCATCTGCCCCTCCCCCCCGGCGCGTGGCGCTCGCCGGAGGCGCTCCATCCCAAACGAATTGCGGCCCGCCTGAATTTTATCCTGCGCCGAGGCAACAAATACACCGAATCCCTCCAAAAATTGAACGGATTGAACGAGTTTCTGCGCCGCGAACCAGTGGACTATCTGCTCTATACCGGCGACACGCTCAATTTTGGCCTGGTCCGCGAATTCATGGACGCCGCGCCGCGCGTGGCCGAGACGCTGACGCTGGCGCGCCAGGGCGCCCTAGCCGTCCCCGGCAACCACGACCTCTATACAGGCGCCTCGCCCGCCCACTATGAGCGACACTTCGGCCCTCACTCCGCAAGCGATCTGCCCGAAGCCGCCACCTCCACCGGCTATCCCATTGTGCGCTGGATGGGTCCCGAGGCCGCCGCCATCGCGATCAATTCTTCGCGGCCCAACTTCAATTTTTGGAACTCGAGCGGCCATGTGCCCGCCGCCGAGCTCGAGGCGCTTGGGCAACTGCTCGCCCGCCCGGAAATCGCCAACCGCCGCCACGTCTTTTTGCTCACCCATTACCCCTTCGATGAAGCCGGCTTCTTCCACGGACTGCGCAACGCCCGCGCCCTGCTGAAAACGCTGCAGGGCCACAAGAACCTGATCCTGCTCCACGGCCACAATCACCGCGCCTATACCTACTTCCTGCCTAACTCCCCCGTGCCCCTCTACTGCGCCGGCAGCCTCTCGAAACGCGACGCCGAATCGTTCTGGCTGTTCGATCTCTTTGGCGGCGTCCTCAACCCGCGCCGCGGCGTCTGGCGCAATGCCCGCTTCACCCTCGTCGAATAGCTTCGCGCCGTGAACCGCCTCCGTCATCTTCTCCTGCTCGCCCTGCTCCTGGCAACCACCCCCGCGCGGAGCGGCGGCGGCCCCCTCAACACCCTGGTGGTGGTCAACCGCTCAAGCCGCAACTCACGCGCGCTCGGCGCCTACTACGCCGAAAAACACGGCCTGCCCCCCTCCCACATCTGCTCCATCAAAACCAACCCGCGCGCCCACTCCATTACGCGCGGCTTCTTCGAGAGCGAAATCCGCGCGCCCATCCTCGCGCATATCGCCCGCGAAAAACTCGACGGGCAAATTCACTATGTGGTCTTCTCGCTGGACATCCCCACGCGGGTGGACAACTTCAATGGCATCACCGGCGCGCTCTTCTACGGCTTCAAACCTGCCACCCCCAAGGCGCCGCGCTGCCACATCGCCGCCGATTCCGTCAACCAGTACTACGGTGCGGAAATTGCCTATACCTCCACCGCCGGCTGGAACCAGACCAACGCGCCCATCCCCTTCGTGCTCACCGCCGAAAATCTCAAAATTGCCAAGCAGGTGGTGGACCGCGCCGCGGCCGCCAACGCCAAGCCACCCGTCGGCCTCTTCTGCATGCATGGCACCTCCAACAACGAGCGCAACATCCGCCACTTCCTCGGACCAGCCCTCAGCCGCCAGTTCGCCCTGATGGGCTGGAGCGACCGTCTCACCGTGCTGCCGCCCGGCTCGGAGCCGCCCGCCGAACCTCTCGTCGGCTACATAACCGGGCGCTCCAGCCTGCCCACCCAATTCGTCGAACTCGTCATGGCGCCCGGCGCCATCGCCGATCACCTGACCTCCTGCGCCGGCATCCTGCCCGACGCCTGCGTAGGCCAAAGCACCGTCTGGGAGTGGATGCGCCTCGGCGCCACCGCCTCCTACGGCACCGTCTCCGAACCCTGCAACTTCCGCGAAAAATTCCCCGACCCGCTGCTTTTCTTCTGGTATGCCCGCGGCTTTACCGCCGGCGAAGCCCTCGCCATGTCCGTGCGCAATCCCTATCAGGGCATCTGGGTCGGCGACCCCCTCGCCGCGCCCTTCGCCAAGCCCCCCGCCATCGACATCCTCGAACCCGGCCGGCACGCCACCCTCTCCGGTGAAACCCTCCTCAAACTGCGCCTGGGCACCCACGAAAACGGCGTTCCGCCTGTCTTTGCGGACCTCTATCTCGACGGCCGGCACCACGCGCCCATCGCCCGCCCCTTCTCGCCGGTGGGCAATCATGTTTCCGCCCAAATCGGCACCAACCGCTTCACCTATGTTGTCGCCCCCGGCGAGGACCTCTTCGCCGCCGTGGCCGGCCTCGCCTGGGCCATCAATGTCGAAGGCGGCGGCCGCGTGACCGCCCAGGCCCACTCCGACCGCCTCGAAGTCACCGTCCGCCAGCCCCTCGACAGCGATGGCGAGCCCCTCGAATTTGCTGTGACCACCGGGCAGGGCTTCGGCAAGGGCCTCTACATCGAGGGTGCGGCCGGCACCGGCCATCTCGTGGTCGAAGACCAGGTTGGCCGTGGCATGGCCCTCTTCCATCTCGGCTCCGTGCGCTCCTACGATCTCGAATACACCGTGGACCTCTCGCACCTGCCCCCCGGCCCCCATTCTCTAACCGTGGTCGCGCGCGACGGCACCGCCGTCCAGGCCCAGTCGCAGGCCACCCTCCCCTTCCATATCGTCACCGTGCCCTGAGCCCCCCCCCCGCGCATTCGCAGGCAAAGCCTCCCCATCTCCCCCCCTTTTCATCACCCCACGAAAAAGACGCTCCCGAAGAAGCGTCTTTCTGCAATCGGCCAGGGCCGAAAGTTTACCAGCGATAGTGCGCGAACGCCTTGTTGGCCGCGGCCATCTTGTGGGTGTCGTCGCGCTTCTTCACGGCATTGCCCTGGTTCTTGTAGGCATCCAGGATTTCCATCGCCAGCGCCTGCTCCATGCTGACGCCCTTGCGGCCGCGGCTGTAGTCCACCACCCAGCGCAGCGCGAGGCTGGTCTGGCGGTGCGTCGGCACTTCCACCGGCACCTGATAGGTGGCGCCGCCCACGCGGCGGCTCTTGACCTCAACCTTCGGCTTGATGTTGTCCAGCGCCTGCTGGAAAACCTCAATCGGGTCCTCGCCCGTCTTGTCCTTGATCTGCGCGAGAGCGCCATAGATGGTGCGCTGCGCGGTGGACTTCTTGCCCCGGCGCATAATGATGTTGAGCAAATGGGTCACCAGCTCGCTGTTGTAGCGGGCGTCCGGTGCGAATTCGGGCCGTTCGGATTTACGCCTTCTCATGGGTTCTTCCTATCCTTACTTGGCGGCCTTGGGCGCCTTGGCCCCATACTTCGAACGACCCCGTTTGCGCTTGTCCACGCCCAGGCAGTCGAGAGTTCCCCGCACCACATGGTAGCGCACGCCCGGCAGATCCTTCACGCGGCCGCCCCGCACCAGCACCATGCTGTGCTCCTGCAAATTGTGGCCTTCGCCCGGGATGTAGGCGGAAACTTCCTGGCCGTTGGTCAGGCGCACGCGCGCCACCTTGCGAAGCGCCGAATTCGGCTTCTTCGGGGTCATCGTCTTCACTTGCAGGCACACGCCGCGGCGCTGCGGACACTTGTCCAACGCGGGCGACTTGCGCTTCGTCACCAGCGTGCGACGGCCTTTTCTCAACAGTTGATTAATCGTCGGCATAGAATTTGTCTTCGTTCCTTTGTCTAATTTTTTTACACAAGTAGCGCGCACCCTATCAGGCCCGCCGCCTCTTGGCAACCATCTATTTGCACTTTCCCGATTTTTCCCCGCGCGCCCCTCCGGGACAAAAAGACGTGCATCCGCCCCCCGCCTGCCCTATACTGCCCCAACATGAACCCATCCATCCAGGGAGCCTTGCCATGATCCGTCGTTTTCTCCCCGTTTGCCTCCTCGCCCTGCTGGCCTCCGGCCTGATGCCGGCCGGCGCCACCAGCCCCAAAAGTCCCATGCGCGTGGCCATGCTGTCCGATGGCGGCACCTTCCACGATCAGGGCTTCAACCAGAATTGCCGCGAAGGCATCGAGGCCCTCATGGCCATGGGCGCCCCCATCTTTGTTCAGTTCGGCGAAACTCTCGACCCCGCCAACTTCGAACGCAAGCTGGCCTCCTTCGCCGAGCGCGACTACCGCCTCATCATCGGCATTGGCTACCGCATGGCCGATGCCATCGCCGCCGTGGCCGCCGAATACCCCCGCACCCTCTTCGCCTGCGTGGATGCCACCTATGAACGCCCGCCCCACAACGTCTGGGCCATGACCTTCCAGGTGGATGAATGCGCCTTCCCCGCGGGTTATCTCGCCGCAGCCTGGGCCGACAAACAAGACCCCAAAGACCCCGCCGTGGCCTGGGTCGGCGGCATGGATGTGGACAGCGTCAACCAGTTCATTGTCGGCTTCCGCAACGGCGTCGCCCGCTACAACAAGGTCAAAAACAAATCCGTCCGCGTGCTGGGCGGCCACGTCGGTTCCTTCAACGACTTCGCCGCGGGCCGCGACATGGCGGCCGGCTTCATCGCCGAAGGCGCCGATGTCATCTTTGGCGCTGGCTCCTTTACCGGCAACGGCGCCATCGCCGCCGCCAAGGAAGCAGACAAATGGGCCATCGGCGTGGACACCGACCAGTATTTCACCCTCCTCAACGAAAGCGACATCATCTTGACCTCCTGCCTCAAGCGCATGGACCGCGCCGTGGCCCAGGTCGTCTCCGCCGCCATCGAAAATCAGTTCTGGGGCGGCACCAGCTATGTCGGCACCTTGGCCAACCACGGCGTCGGCCTGGCCCCCTTCCACGACTTCGAAGACCAGCTCCCCGAGCCGCTCAAAAAAGAGCTGCTCGACATCCAGCGCGGCCTGCTCGATGGCAAACTCTCGACCGGCTGGCCCGAATAAACCGACCGGCAGACCCCTCCCAACCGTCGATGAAAACCGCGCGCTTCCTCCGTTTGTTTGGCGAACGCCCCCTCACCGTGGTGGGCATGATCCACCTGCGCGCCCTTCCCGGCACACCCCACCACGACGAGGGCGTCGAGCCCATTCTCGATCAGGCCCTGATCGAAGCCGACACCTATTACGATGCCGGAATCCACGCCCTGATGATCGAGAATATGCACGATGTCCCCTACGTGCGCCAACCGGGGCCGGAAGTCAGCGCCACCATGGCCGTGGTGGCCTCCGCCATCAAGCAGGCTCACCCCCGGATGCCGCTGGGCATCCAGATCCTCGCCGGCGCCAATCGCGAAGCGCTGGCCTGCGCCCTGGCCGCCGGCGCCGACTTCATCCGCGCCGAGGGTTACGTCTTCGGCCATGTCGCCGACGAAGGCTATCTCGAAGCCTGTGCCGGCGAACTCCTGCGCTATCGAAAAGCCATCGACGCCGAATACATCGCCGTCTTTACCGACATCAAGAAAAAGCACTCCTCCCACGCCATCACCGCCGATGTGGACATCGTGGAAACCGCGCAAGCCGCCGAGTTTTTCCTGTCCGACGGCCTCATCCTGACCGGCGCGGCCACCGGCCGGGCCGCCAGCCTCGAAGAACTGCGTGCCGTGCATCAGGCCTCGCGCCTACCCGTCCTCATCGGTTCCGGCATCACCGCCGAAAACCTGGCAACCTATGCTCCCTGGACCGACGGCGTGATCGTCGGCTCCCACTTCAAGCGCGACGGCCACTGGGCCAACCCGCTCGACGCCGATCGCGTGCGCCGTCTGATGGACGTTGTGCCCAACTGATCGCCCCCCCCCTCCCCCCCCGCAAACCGCCGACAACTCAATCCGCCGCCGCGCCCTTGGGCTGGGCCGGGCGGAAATCCTGCAAATGCAGTTGCAGATATTCCCGGTCCCGATACCGGTTCAGGATCAGGTTGAAGGCGATGTCCAGCGGGCCTTCCGGCACCTGGCGGTCGCCCATCCCGAAACCGATCGCCTCGCGCCGGATCCCGCCCAGCTCAAAAATAATCTTGAGATGCTTGTCGCCGCTGAGACGCGCCGGGAAAAGCGGCGTCACGTTGCGGATGCCCCAAATCGGACGCGGATTCGAGTGGCCGAACGGATGCAGGCGGTTCTGATCGTGATAAAGCGGGTCACCGATGTCTTCCGGCGCGATCCAGGCATCAATCTGCAATTTTTGGCGCCGGTCCGCCTGGCTGAGCGTCACCGCGCACACCTCGTTGAAGCGTTCACGGAATTCGTCAATCCGGGCGTGATCCACCTCGAGCCCCGCCGCCATCGCGTGGCCGCCGTAGCGCCGCAGCATCGGCGAACACTGCTCGAGATGCTGCAACAGATCAAATCCGGGCACGCTCCGGCATGACCCGCGCCCCACCCCGTCGTCATCCATCCCGATCACCACCACCGGGCGGTTGTAACGGTTGGCAATCCGCGACGCCACAATTCCGATCACGCCCGCGTGCCAGTCCCGATGCGCCACCACGAGACCGAAATCGCGGTTCTCGTCAAAATGAGCGTCCAGATCGCCGCAGGCCTCCTGCACGATTTTGTCTTCGATCTCCTGGCGTCGCCGGCTGGCATCGTCGAGCTGCTGGGCCAGGAACATGGCCCGCTCCTCCTGCTCCGGCTCCGTCAGCATCAGCTCCAGGGCCACCTCCGCGTTCCCCAGCCGCCCGGCCGCGTTGATGCGCGGCCCGATGATGAACCCGATGTGATAGGTGTCCACCGTGCCCGTGATCCGCGCGTTGCGAATCAGCGCGCGCAACCCCACGGACTGCGTCCGGTTGAGCAGCGCCAAGCCGTGATAGACCAGAATGCGGTTCTCCTGCAGCAGCGGCACGATGTCCGCCACGGTGCCCACCGCCACCAAATCCATGAAGTCGTTGGGATCCAAATCCAGGGCGGCTTCCATCCCGCGCTTCTGGGCCTCCGCAATCAGACCGCAGCAGACCTTGAAGGCCACCCCCACCCCCGCCAGCATCCGCACCGCCTCGGGATAGCCCCCCAGCTTGGGGTTCACGATGGCCTGCGCCTCGGCAATGCCCTCCGACGCCGGCTCATGGTGGTCCGTCACAATCACCTCGATCCCCAGACGCGCCGCCTCGCGCACCGCCTCGATCGAGCTGGTGCCGCAATCCACCGTGATGATCAGCCGCGGATGGTGCAGTTCGATGCTCCGGTGCAGCGTATCCACGCCCAAACCATAGCCGTCCTCGATCCGGTGCGGCAAAAACGGCATGACCAGCGCGCCCAGCCGACTCAGCACCTGGATCATCAGCGCCGTCGCCGTGACCCCGTCCACGTCATAATCGCCATAGACCAGGATGTGGCTGCCCTGCTCGATGTGCGTCAGGATCAAATCCACCGTCGCCTGCATCCCCGGCAGGGCAAAGGGATCGGTCAAGTCATCCAGACGCGGATGCAGAAACTTGTCAATCGCCCCCGCGTCGAGTCCGCTGCGCGCCGCCAGCGTCCGTGCCATCGGTCGGCTGAAGCGATGCTTCGCCGCCAGTTCTTCCACCAGGTCCGCGTCTGCCGGCGCGGTAACCCATCGTTTCTCCGACCAGCCCAGCATGACGCTTACTTGCGCTTTTCAGCGGTTGGCGTGGTCTTGGGCCGCACCACCAGCATCACTGGCGACGCGATGAACGCCGACGCGTAGGTGCCGGCCACCACACCCACAAAGATGGCCAGGGCGAAGTCGAAGATTGCCCCGCCGCCAAAAATCATCAGCGCGGCAACGCTCAACAGCGTGGTGATCGAGGTCAAAACAGTCCGCGAGAGCGTCGCGTTGATGCTCTCGTTGGCCACCTCGCGGTCCAACCGCCCGCCGCGCAGCTTGCGCGTCTCGCGAATGCGGTCAAACACCACGATGGTGTCGTTCACTGAATACCCCAGCACCGTCAGCAGCGCCGCGATGCTGGTCATGGTCAATTGCCGCCCCAGCAGGCAGTACACCCCGACAGTAATCAGCAGGTTGTGCACCAGACCCACCACCGCCCCCACCGCGAACGAGAACTCGAAGCGGATCGTGATGTAGATGATCATGCCGATCAGCGACAGCCCGATGGCCAGCAGCCCGCTCTTCTGGAGCTCCTGCCCCACCTGCGGACCCACCGTGGCCTCCTGCAGCAGCTTGAACTGGTTGTCGGCAAACTGCTCCTTCAGCGCGCTCAGAACCTCGGCGCCATCCTCGGGGCCGGCCACCTTCACCGCCAGCACTTCGTTCTGCTCCTCGCCAACGCCCTTGCGCTGATACTGGATGCCCGCGCCCCGCGGCAACGCTGCCCGCAGTGCGTCCACGTCCGCCTTGACCTGGAAGTCCAGGGTCAGCTCCTGCCCCCCGGTGAAGTCCACCCCGAAGTTGTCCTGGCCCCGCTGCCAGGCCACCACGCCGGAACCCACCAGCAGCGCCAGCGAAACCAGCGCCGCCCACTTGCCCAGACCAATGAAATCAAACTTCGTCTCCTTGATCCACTGGGTCATCTTCAGGTTCTTCAGCCGGCCCTGCTCATCCAGGAACTCGAAAATCATCCGGGTCACCACAATGGCCGTGAACATGCTGGCAATGATGCCCGCACTCAGCGTGATGGCAAACCCGCGCACCGGCCCCGAGCCCTTCCAGAACAAAATCACCGCCGTCAGCAGCGTGGTCAGGTTCGAGTCGAAAATCGTGGTGAACGCCTTCTCATAGCCCGCGGAAATCGCGGCGCTGAAACGCTTGCCCGTCGCCATTTCCTCGCGGATACGCTCGAAAATCAGCACGTTGGCATCCACCGCCATCCCGACGGTCAGCACAATGCCCGCAATTCCCGGCAACGTCAGCACCGGCAGCGTCGTCACCGACCCGCCCAGCCCCGCGCCCCCGATCAGCCCAAAGAACCCTGCCACAATCACCATGCCCAACGGCAGCAGAATCAGATTCAGCACCAGCACCAGCAGAGCCACCAACCCGGCAAAGTAGTAATACAGCACCATGAATATGCCGACGGCCACAAAGCCGATCAGCGCCGCGCGCCAGCCGCTCTGGATCGAGTCCACCCCCAGGGTCGGGTCCACCGTGCGCTCCTCGAGCACCCGCAGCGGCGCCGGCAGCGCGCCCGCCCGTAAAACCAGCGCCAGGTCGCTGGCCTCTTCCTGCGTGAAAGCGCCCTCGATGATCGCTTCGCCACCGGGAATGGACGAGCGGATGAACGGGGCCGAATACAGCGTGTTGTCCAGCACAATGGCCAGATAATGCCGCCCGTTGGGATCGGGATTCTTCACCCCGCCCGGCGCGTGGTCCGTCGTCAGCTGGGCAAACAGCTTCCGCCCCTTCGCGTCAAACGAAATCGCCACCACTCGCTGGCCGAACTGTTGATAATCCACATGGGCGCTCTTGAGACTGTCGCCGGTCAACTCCTCCTTGCGGCTGACATAATACGGCACATAGTAATTCTTGTTCTGGTGCTCTTTCTTTTCGAGTAGCAGGTCATAGCCCGCCTTCTCCTCAAAGCGGCGCAGGGCCAGCTGTTCCTCCTCGGAGGGCGGCGCGCCCTTGCGCACCCAGCAATCCTCGCCCGTCCGCCCCGGATACACCGCGATCTGGTAACCCACCGGCACCTTCTGATCGCTGAACAGGTTCTTGATCAGCTCCGTGTTCTTGGGGTGCACCATGCGAAAAGCCAAAAACGCCGCCTTGCGGATGTTGGCCGAGGCCCGCTCGCGATCCTCCGCCTTCATCCCGGGAATCTGCACCACGATGCGCTTCTGACCGTCCGGATAAATCGTCGGCTCCGCCACGCCCATCGAGTCCACGCGGTTGCGCACCACCTCCAGCGCGCGGTCGCGGGCGTCCGACACCGAACCTTCGAGCCCTTCACTCTCGTCAATCTCCAGCGTGTAGCTCGTCCCCCCCTGCAAATCGAGCCCCAGCTTGATCTTCTCCGTCGGCGGATAGACCAACCACAAGCTGGTTCCCGTCACCACCACCAAAATCAGCCATTTCCAAACGGATGCTTTCATAATCTCTCTTCCCGTTGTTATCGGCGCAACGCGCCCTCAAGTCTCCTGGATTCTCCCAAAATCAGGCCTTGGCGGCTTCCTCGTCGGGCGTCTCGCCCTTGGCCAGGATCTGCGACACCGCCCCGCGCACAATTTCCACCCGCACCCCGTCGGCAATCTTCACCATCAGGGTCTTCTCCTTGACGTTGCTCACCACGCCAAGCAGACCGCCGCTGAACAAGACCCGGTCGCCCGTCTTCACCGCGCTCAACAGCTCCTGGCGCTCCTTCTCGCGCCGCCGCTGCGGCCGGATCAGCATGAAGTAAAACAGCATGACCATCAGGCCCAGCCACACAAACATGAAGTAACTCGACTGTCCGCCCCCCTCCGCCCCCGGAGCCTGCCCCCCCGCCATCGCCAGTGTTGCCAACCAATTCATTCTCTCGTTCTCCTCGTTTATTGCCGCTCCGCGGCCGCATTCGTCGAAGCCTCCGGGCCATACGCCCGCGCCACGTCCACTCGAAACGCCTCAAAGGTGCCTTCCCGGATGCTCGCGCGCATCCGGGCCACAAAATCAAAATACACATGCATGTTGTGCAACACCGTCAGGCGCACCCCGAGGATCTCGCCGACATTCAGCAAATGCCGCACATATCCCCGGCTGAACCGTTGGCACACCGGGCAAGCGCATCCCTCCTCGAGAGGCCGCTCGTCCAGGCGGTTGACCGCCGCCCGCACCGAGTAGCGTCCCGCGCGGGTGAACACCGTCCCGTGCCGGGCCAGACGCGTCGGCATCACGCAGTCGAACATGTCCACGCCCAGCGCCACCGATTCCGCCATCTGCCAGAACTGCCCCACTCCCATCAGGTAGCGCGGCCGCTCACGCGGCAGAAGGTCCGCCGTCATGCGCACGCCCGGCATGATCAGCTCCTCCGGCTCGCCCACGCTGACACCCCCGATGGCATAGCCATCGAACGCGCCCAGCGCCAGCAGGCCCTCGGCGCACTTCGCCCGCAATTCCGGGTTCGTGCCGCCCTGAACAATGCCGAACACCAACTGCCCCGGAGCCCGGGGCTGTTGGGCACATATGGCCGCCCACGATAAGGTGCGCTCCACCGCTTGGCAAGCGTATTCCGGGGTGCACGGCCACGGCGGACACTCATCAAAAGCCATCGCGATATCCGACCCCAAAATCCGCTGAATCCCCATGCTCTCCTTCGGCCCCATGAACATCTTGGTGCCGTCCACATGCGACTGAAACCACACCCCCTCCGGCGTCATTTCACGCAAATGCGTCAAACTGAACACCTGATACCCCCCGCTATCCGTCAAAATCGCCCGTTTCCAGTCCTGAAACTGATGCAGCCCCCCCAGCTTCTCCATCACCTCCATGCCCGGACGCACATTCAAATGATAGGTATTCCCCAGCAGAATCTCGCAGCCCAGCGCCTCCAGCTCCCAGGGCGCCATCGTCTTAACGGTCGCCTGCGTGCCCACCGGCATAAACACCGGCGTGTCCACCGAACCGTGCGCCGTCCACAACCGCCCGAGACGGGCCTGCGACCCCGCGTCCTCGTGCAATATCTCAAATGTGCCGATTTCCGACATGAAGGCGCAAACTCTACCCATCCTCCGCCCTCTTGTCGAGAATTACACGCCCCCTTGCTGATGTTATGCCCCGCCTCCCCCCGTCAGTCGGCCTGATCCTCCGCCTCGGCGGCTTCCTCCGGCTCCTCAACTTCCGCCTCGGTTTCAGGCGCGGCCGCCTCTTCCTCCGCTTCGGCCTCGGCGGCTTCCGCCTCGCCTTCCGCAGCCTCGGGCTCCTCCACCGGACTCTGCGGCACCGGTGGCAGCACTCGAACCACGTCCGCGCGTTCCGCCACCAGCGGATCCACCCGATAGGCCGGCACGCGGAACACCCGCCCCTCCAGATCTGTTTCCGTCGCCGCGACAAAACGCACGGGCCGCCCGCCGGGCTCGCCCTCCGGCGTCGGCCCCACCTCAAAGATCAGCGTGTCATCATCCATCCGAACCTCCACACGGAACACGCCTTCGGCCTCCGCGTCCCAGTCCTCCCCCGCCAGCAACTTGTCGGCCCGCCAACTCCGCAGCGTGTCAAACAGTCGCCGCGCCCTTCCCCGAACCACCGACTCCCCCTCTGCGGCATCCTCCAGCTCAAACTCGCCCTCCCCATCCTGCCGCAACGTGAAATCGCTGTCGGCACGCGTCAGACGAATCTCCCGGATGTCCCGCGGCTCCAGCTCGAACAAGTTCTGCTCCCACCACAGGTCGGGATCGGCCTCCACATGCGGCACATCGTCTTTCAACAACACCACCGCCCCCTCATCTACCCGCGCGAAGCGACCTGGCCACGTCCCCCACCCTTGGCTCGCCCCCCCCGGCATCCTGGACTTGCCCAGCGCCACCGTGGTCACTCCGCCCGCGTGAGTCAGCCTGATCAGCACCGGCGCTTCATCGCCATCCGCCGCCAAACCATATTCGCCCAGATCCCCCGCGGCCTCCTCCATGACTTGTCCCGGCTCGGCCTCATCCAGATGCTGCACCAAACGACGCAAACGCGACATGTCCGCGCGATAGCCATCCATCTGCGACACCCCCCAAGAGCCATACATCAGCTCGACGCGCACCGTCTGATCCCCCGACACGATTTCGACGGCCTCGAGCGTCGCCAAATCCACGTCGCCCAGCAGCCGCCTGGTCAACTCCTCCGACACCGCCCCCAGCTTCCCGCGCATCCAGACCGCCCCCAGCAGCGCCGCCAGCACCACGCCCAACAGAATCCAGGTTGATTTCTTCATGTCTGCTCTCCCTTCCTGCTCACATTCCGCCCGCGCGCCGACGCCGGCGCCATCCATAGACCACCCCGAACAGCGCCACCAGCGCCGGCATGGCCGCCATATTCAACAGCTTCAAACTCAGCCCCAGCCTCTCGATGCTCCTCCGCAGATTGCGCCGCACCTGGGTCAGCTCCCGCTGAGTCTCGAACCGCTCCTGCCTGAACCGCTCGATCTCATCCCGCTGCGCCGCGCTCAGCACCAATTGCTGATCCTCGCTCTTGGTCGCCTGCAGCTCATTCAGCCGCTGCTGGGCCTGCATCAGTTTCTCCTGCAGCTTGGCCTCCTCCTCCTGCCAGCGTTCCTGTGCCTGACGCTCGAGCTCGAGCACCCGCTCAAATGGCCGGTCAAACCGGCCCCGGCTACGCAGGCCAATCAGCGCCGCGTCGCCGGTCATCTGCTCAGCCAGATTCAGCGTCAAATTCAGGTTGTCATTAAGCGGCTGAAACACCGTCTGCCCGAAAAAACGGATTGGCTGCGCCGAAAACCGGTCCGCCAGCAAGTCGGCGTCCATCACCAGCACCACCACGCCATCACGCTCGGCTGTAGTCAGCCAGTCGCCCGCCGCCTCCCCGGCGCTCTCCTCCTCCTGACCCTCCTCCTCGCCCTCCTTCTTCTCCCGCGGCGGACCCTCCGGGAAGGCCGTGGGGAAGCGGCCGCTCAGCCGCGCCGCCAGCAGGGCGTTGGGCACCGGCTCGGCATCACCGATATGCTGCGCCAGCGTCTGCCGCGCCATAAACGAATCCACCGCCACCGCCTCGCTCGAAGCCTTCAGCAGCGGCTGCATCTCCACACCGTCCACCGGCGCGCCCGTAATCATCCCCGAAAACGGCAGCATCAGACTGTCCAGCGGCCCCGTCGCGATATCCTCCCGGTCCACATTGCGCTCCCCGCGCAGGCTCAGCCAGGCCGGCAACATTTCCGCGCGCCCGTCCCCCAGCGTAATCGCCGTGGCCGCGTTGACGTCCGCCACCACCCGGCTCACATCCGCGGTCACCCCCCACGCCGCCGCCAGCCGGTTCAAATCCGTAAACGGCATCGTCATCATAAAGCCGCTGCTCTCCTCCTCCGCGCTCAGACACAGCGGATCCACATAGGCCATCAGCCGCCCGCCCTTCAACAGATACTGGTCCAGCGCGAAAAGCGTTTTCTCCTGCATCGTTTTCGGATGCGCCAGCAGCACCACATCCAAATCCTCCGGCAGACTCTCGAGCTCCTCGTCCAGCGCCACCACCTCATACTGGGTCTTCAACTCCGACACAAACAGCCAGTCGTTGCCCCCCCCCATCGGCGGGAAGCCGTTCTTTCCCATAACGGGAAGGCTGCTCATCACGCCGATCCTCGGCTGACGCCCGCGGGTGGTCTCCTGCACCATCCGCGCCACCAGATATTCGAGCTGCGACTCCAGCGCAGGCGCCAGCACCGGGATGGCTGCCTCCCTCGTGCCGCTCACCGCCACCAGCCCCAGATAAAAGTCCGGCGGCGCCCCGATCCCTCCGGTCGCCTGCGGAATCAGGCCGTAGCGCATCGCCCATTCCTCGGTTTCCGTGTCGGGCTTCGGATCCAGCACCTCCAGTTTCACCTGCCCCCCGCTGCGCAGTTCAATCTCCCGCAAAAAGTCCGTCGTCCGCTGCACATAACTCTTCAGCCCCAGCGGCACATTGGGCGAACTGGCCGAAAAATACAGCTTGAGCGTCACCGGCCGCTCGAGCGCCCGGAACATCTCGACGGTGCCCGCCGAAAGCGTATAGAGCTTCTCCCCGGTCAGGTCCTTGCGCACCCGCACCCCCCCCACCAGCACGTTCAGCGCGATCAAAATCGCCAACACCACCCCGGCCCCCGCCACACCCGAAAAAAGTTTCACTGCTGTCTTGTTCATCATCACACCTTGAAAATTATCTCGAACGATTGCTCAACACCTGATGCGTCAAAAAGTTCATGAACACCATCACGCTGACAAAATACAGAATATCGCGCAGGTCCAGCACTCCGCGCTGCAGCGCCTCATAATGCGGCATGAACCCGAAGGCCGCCACCCCCTCCACCAGCCAGCGCGGCGCCCACTCGTGCAACAGCGCGATCACCGGCGGGAACCCCGCCAAAATTAGGAACAGGCCCCCCACCACCGCCAGCACAAAACTGATCACCTGGTTGCGCGTCAGCGACGACGTAAACATGCCCAGCGACAAATACGCCCCCGCCAGCAGCCCGCTGGCCACATAGCCGCTCACGATCACCCCCCAATCCGGATCACCCAGCCAGGCCGCCGTCAGGGGAATCGGCAGGGTCAACGCCAGCGCCAGCAGCAACACCCCCCATGCCGCCGCAAACTTGCCCGCCAGCGCCTGCAACGGCGTCACCGACACCGTAAACAGCAGCTCGATCGTCCCCAACCGGCGCTCCTCCGCCCAAAGCCGCATTGCCGCCGCCGGCACCAGAATCAGATAAAGCCACGGATGCCAGAAGAAAAACACCCGCAAGTCCGCCTGGCCCGCCTCATAAAAGCCCCCCACCGAAAACGTGAAGAACCCCGCCAGCGCCAGAAAGATGATCATAAACACATAGGCCACCGGCGAACTGAAAAAAGCCACCCATTCCCGCTTGGCAATGGCCGCCATATTCCGAATCGTGTTCATCAAACCTCTCCCTTCACCGCTTCCCCGGCCTTGGGCCGCTGCACGTCATCCGTCGTGGTAATTTCACGGAACACCTCGTCCAGCCGCCCCGGGTCCACCTGCATCCCCACCACCATCCAGTTGCGGCTCGCCGCCAATTCCATCGCCCCCACCGCCAGCGGCTGCTTGTCGCGCGGCTCCAGCCGCAGCACCGTCCGCTCACCCGCCTTCTCCACCACCGTCACCGCCGCCACATCCGGAATCGCCGCGAACGCCTCGCGGGCAGCCGCCGCCGGCGCCAGCACCTCCAGCGTCAGCAGGTTGCGGCTCGCGCTGCGCTGTTTCAGCTCCGCGGGCGAACCGTCCGCCTTGAGCCGCCCCTCACTGATAATCATCGCCCGCGAGCAAATCGCCTCCACCTCCTCGAGGATATGCGTGGACAGCATGATGATTTTATGCGGTGCCATCTGCCCGATCATCTCGCGCAACACCTGCTTCTGGTTCGGGTCCAGCCCCTCCGTCGGCTCATCCAGCAGCAAAACCGGCGGATCATGAATCAGCGACTGCGCCAGACAGACCCGTCGCCGGTATCCTTTCGACAGCGTCTCGATCGGCTGATGCCGCACCCCCGTCAGCATGCACATCTCCATCACCTCATCCACCCGGCGTCCGCGCTCCCGCCCCCAGAACCCGCGCACCTCCGCCACAAACCTCAAAAACCCCGTCACCGTCATCTCATCATACAGCGGCGTATTCTCCGGCATATACCCCATCAACCGCTGCGCCCGCACCGGATTCTGCGTCACCTCGATCCCCTCCACCTGGATCCGCCCCGCGGTCGGCGCCAGATAACCCGCGATCATTCGGATCGTCGTCGTCTTCCCCGCCCCGTTCGGCCCCAGAAATCCCAGCACCGTCCCTTTGTCCACCGAAAAGCTAATGTCATCCACCGCCCGTCGCGGCCCGAACGCCTTGACCAAACCTTCCACTGCAATCATGCCACTATCTCCTCTTCATCAGCTCGCAACGGCACACCTCGTGCGCCACGACCATCAAACAAGCAAGATACATGCCAATTTGGCAAGCCCATCCGCGCCAAACCGCCTTGGCCCCAAAATTAGGCTCTCCATCCCCAAACTAGGCGGCTCCAACCGCCCGCGCCCCC
>JAAZFE010000064.1 GCA_012511885.1 Lentisphaerota bacterium
GGTGCCACCGACAAAAGTTGTTTTTCAATATAATTCTTTGCGGCAGAAGAAAATACATTGTTTTTTCGCTTGACATTACTTATGTCATTACGTATTGTAACTCCATGATTAATAAAGGGTTATATTTATCATGAAGCACCAGGTTGATCCTCTACAAAATGGCCTGTTTGACCCTGAACGCAGTCATTTTAGCCGAGTTGGCTACAATCGTCTGCAACAGGGTTGGCAGGGGATTTTTCGACGAAGTCTGCTGGCGGTTATGCCGGTAGAGGAATTGGGGGAAAACTTTTCTGCCGACATGGGGCGACGGACCAAGGAGCTTTATTCGATGGCCGGCTTGGTGGTGATTGCCGAAATGCGCAACTGGACTTCGCAAGAAGCGGCCGAGGCCTACATGTTCGATTCGTCGGTTCAATATGCGTTGAATGTGGGACATCATGCCGTGGAACTTTCGTATCGCACGGTGGAGCGCTATCAACGGTTGTTCCGCGAAAAGGAACTGGCACAGGAGGTGTTTGAGCGGGTGACGAAGGCGTTGATTGACGAGTTCGAGATTGAAGTGGACAAGCAGCGGTTGGACTCGACCCATCTGTTTAGCAACATGGCGAATCTCACTCGAACGCAGTTGATGCGGGTGTGTGTACGTCGTTTCTTGGTTCAGCTCAAGCGGCACTGGAATTGCGAGTACCATCAGTTGGATGCCGAGTTCCGCGACCGTTGCATGGTCTCGGAGAAGCGCGCGTTTAGCCAGAAGGCGTCGGAGTCCCAGCCTCGCGTTGAGTTGCGCCAGCAGGCGGCTGAAGACCTGTTGATGCTGATCGATCGATTTGCCAACCATGATCGAATCGTCAACATGAACAGCTATAAAGCGATGGTTCGGGTGTTCCAGGAACAATGCGAAGTGGTCGATGAAAAAGTCACGCTTCGCAAGAAACCTGGCGGTCGCACGATGCAGAATCCCTCCGATCCGAACGCGACATACGACGGGCATAAGGGCAAAGGTTATCAAGTGCAGATTGCTGAAACCTGCAATCCCGACAACCCGGTGCAACTGATCACCTGCGCCATTCCGCAGACCGCCGCCGATGACGACGGCGAGGCTCTCGCGCCGGTTGTCGAGCACCTCGAAGCCGCCGATCTCAAGCCCAATGAACTCTTGGCGGACACGCTATACGGAAGCGATAGCAATCAGCAGCTCTGCGAGAGCAAAGACATCGAACTCATTGCGCCCGTCCGCGGGCCCAAACCCAAGAAAGGATTGCCACCCAAAACCGATGCACAAAAGCGGCTGGCGGCTCGGCGTGAAATGGAACAAACCGACGAATGGATACAGCGCTATAAATTGCGTGCCGGCATCGAAGGCACCAACAGCGGGACGAAGAGAAAAGTGGAGCTGGGAGAACTCAGAGTCCGAGGGAAATCTAGCGTCTTCAATGTCGTCCTACTCAAACTCACTGGGTGGAATATCTTCCGAGCGGCCGCAGCGATGGCTTACAAGGGAAAAGAACCAAATAAAGGGCGAAAAGTCACTTCAACGACCACTATTTCGACTTGGTTGACGACTTTTGGGCGCCTGCTGCTCGACTACACAAGCTACACTCACCGATGGCGACCGCAAAAAATGAAAACTCCCACACTCTGCGCCGCATGAAAAATGGAAAAACCTGGTGCTTCGTTTTTGTCGGTGCCACCACACCATGGAAAACTTTTCCCCAAAAAACCGCCCATTTCCCCCCACCCCAAAAAACACCCGAAAACCGCCCAAAAACGCGCTATTTAGCCCTTTTTTGCCCTTTTTTACCCAAAAAACGCCCTTTTTCGCCCCTTTTTCACCCTTTTTCGCCCCAAAACTTTTCCACACCATGGAAACTTTTTTTACGATTTTTCCACGCTATGGAAAAAAGTTTTCCACACCGTGGAATAGCAGAGTGCCGAGCCAAAGTCCAACTGGTTGGACGCATGGCGAACGCGAGGTCTATAGCGCACGGCGAACGCCGTGCGAGCGAGCGAGACTTTGCGAGCGGAGCGGCAACATGTAGTGCAGCGGGCTTCACTCTCATCGAACTCCTAATCGTCATCGCCGTCCTGCTCCTCCTGGCCGCCCTCTCCGCCGGCCTGTTCCCCGCTGCCCTCGACGCCGCCCGCTCCGCCGCCTGCAAAGCCAACCTGCGCGCCCTCGCCGCCGCCAACATCGCCTACGCCGCCGACCACAATTTCTATGTCGCCGCCGCCTCCGACATCGACGGCCCCAACACCCGCCGCTGGCACGGCACCCGCACCGGCAGTTCCTTCGACGCCGCCCAAGGTCCCCTCACCCCCTACCTCGGCGGAACTGGCACCAGCCGGCACATCCGCCGCTGCCCCGCCTTCCGCCCGCCCCCCAACGGCTTCGAAGCCTCCTGCGGCGGCTACGGCTACAACGCCCACGGCGTCGGCTCGCAGCTCTCCCTCACCAACGGCGCCGGCCACGCGCTGGGCATGCCCCCCGCCGCCCTCGCCCGACCCGCCCACACCCTCATGTTCGCCGACACCGCCTACCTCCAGGGCAGCGGCGCCAACGCCACCCTCATCGAATACTCCTTCGCCGAGCCCCCCGCCTTCGCCGGCGGCGGCAGCGCCTGGCCCACCCTCCACTTCCGACACCGAACCAAAGCCAACATCGCCTGGTGCGACGGACGCGTCACCTCCGAACCCCTCCTCCACGCCCCCTCCCGCTTCGCCCACCACCACCTCGGCTGGTTCACCCCCGACAACGCCCCCTTCGAAGGCTTCTGAAAGAGGCCTGAAACCAGAATGGACAGTATGGACTTTATGGACAAAATGGCCCCGCCCATCCCGCCTGTCCCGCTTCAGCGGGATCCATCCAATCCATCCAGTCCATTCCCCCCCCTTTCCCCTCGACTTCTCCCCCCTCAATTTGAGAAAAATCAAACATGCCCCCAAAGCCATCCAACCCCGCCTCTGACCTCATTCCCAAGCACGGCGGTTTCCGGAATCTCAAGAGCTTTCAGGTCGCGCAACTGGTCCACGATGTCACGCTTCGCTTCTGCAACAAATACATCAACCGGCGCAGCCGCACCCACGACCAAATGGTGCAGGCGGCGCGCTCCGGCGTCCAAAATATCGCCGAGGGCAGTGTCGCCAGCGCCACCTCCAAAAAGATCGAACTCAAACTGACCAACATTGCCAAAGCCAGCCTGGCCGAGCTGCGCCTCGACTACGAAGATTTCCTGCGACAACGCAACCTGCTCCTCTGGCCCAAAAACGACCCGCGCCGCCGAGCCCTCGTCAACCGCCGCTGCGCCACCGCCGACGATGTCGCAGCGTGGGTGCAGGCCGTCTCCAAAGATGGACAGGATGGACTGTATGGACCCAATGGACAACGCGCCAAGTCCATCCAATCCATCCAGTCCATACAGTCCATAAAGTCCATCCAGTCCATCCTCTTCTCCGAAATCTCCGCCAACGCCGCACTCGTCCTCATCGGCGTCGCAACCGCGTTGCTGGACCGCCAAGTGGCCGCCCAAGCCGCCGCCTTCAAATCCCAGGGCGGCTTCACCGAACACCTCTACCGCACCCGTCAAAACCATAGACACAAATCTTAACCTTCGCACAAACCTCTTTATTTGTTTGCCCAATCCACCCCGGGGTTTAGGCTAAACCCCATGTTGAGCCGCGCCCTATACCTCGACCTGGAAACGGACATCGAAGGACGCAAAATCCATCAGGCCGGTCTCTACATTGCCGGGCAGCCGCCCAAAATGGCGTGGCGCTGGAAAGGCCCTCACAACCGCACGCTGCTTCAAGAGCGCCTGGCGGATGCCCTCTCCAACGCCAGCGTGCTGATCGGCCACAATCTCTGGCGGCACGATGTGCGGATTCTCAAGGCGCAGTTCCCGGCGCTCGAACGTCTGCACGATTTGCCCGTCATCGACACCCTCGAACTCTCGCCTCTCTGCTTCCCGCAAAACCCCTATCACTCGCTGCACAAATCCTACAAACCCACCGGTCGCGAAGTGAACGATCCGCTCGTGGATGCCGTGCTTGCCAGCGATCTCCTCCGCGACGAACTCCAAGCCCTCCAACACCTGCGCTCTTCCAATCCCCGCCTGTTCTCCGCCCTGCACGGCCTGGCGGCCGCCGGCAACGAAGCCGTCTCGCGCGGCTTCCAACTCCTCTTCCCCGACCCGCCGCTGCCGCACGATGAGCTGCTCCCCCTGATCCGCACGCTCGCCGCCGAAGGCGGCTGCCGCGCCGCCGCCAGCCGCCTGGAAATCCCCGCGACCCGCGACGACCGCATGGCGCTCGCCTATCTCCTCGCCTGGCTGTCGGTCGCCGGCGACGGCCGTTCCGTTCTCCCCGGCTGGGTCTGGAACGAATTTCCCTGCGCCCGCGCTCTCGCCGACCAGCTCCGCGACACTCCCTGCGATGCCCCCGACTGCGCCTGGTGCCGCGCGCAATTCAATCCGCTCGCCCGCCTCCGCCAGTGGTTCGGCTTCGAGCAATTCCGCCGGGACGACGACGGCGGCAGCCTGCAGCAGCAAATCGTCGAAGCCGCGTTTGCCAACCAGTCGCTGCTCGCCATCCTGCCCACCGGCGGCGGCAAGTCCCTTTGCTATCAGTTGCCCGCCCTCTCCCGCATGGAGCGGCGCGGCTCGCTCTCCATTGTCATCTCCCCGCTTCAATCGCTGATGAAGGACCAGGTGGATCAGTTGGCGAAACGAGTGCCCGCCGCGCAAGCCCATGTCGCCACCATCAACGGCCTGCTCACGCCGCTCGAGCGCGCCGATGTCCTCAGCCGCATCCGGATGGGCGACATCGGCCTGCTCTATGTCGCGCCCGAACAGCTCCGAAACGCCTCCTTTATCAAGGCCGTGCAGACCCGCGAAATCGGCGCTTGGGTGTTCGACGAAGCCCACTGCCTCTCGAAATGGGGACACGATTTCCGCACCGACTATCTCTACGCCGAACGCTTCATCCGCGACCGCATGGGCCAGCCCATTCCCCCCATCCTCTACATGACCGCCACGGCCAAAACGGATGTGATCGAAGAAATCCGCGCCTTTCATCAGCGCATTCACCGGGACGCGCCCGAACCCGCCCGCCTCGAGCTCTTCGAGTCCACCGTCCATCGCGCCGAACTCGAGTTCCAAGTCATGCCGTCGCCGCCGGGCGCCGAACGCCTCGAAGTCATCGCCGATTTGCTCGACGAACACCTCGCCCCATACGGCAGCGGCGGCGTCATCGTCTTCCGCTCGAGCCGCGCCAAAACGCAAGCCACCGCCGAATACCTCCAAAAACGCGGGTGGAATGCCGACTTCTTCCACGCCGGCCTGCTGCCGGAGAAAAAGAAGGAAGTCCAGGACCGCTTTATCGCCGGCGACCTCCATGTCATCGCCGCCACCAACGCCTTCGGCATGGGCGTGGACAAGGAAGATGTCCGCCTCGTCATCCACGGCGACATGCCCGGCTCGCTCGAAAATTATCTGCAAGAAGCCGGACGCGCCGGACGCGACCGCAATCCCGCCAAGTGCATTCTGCTCTACGACGCGGATGACGCCGACTGGCAGTTCCAAATCAACGCCATGAGCAAGTTGTCCCGCGCCGAAATCCGGCAAATCCTCCGCACGCTGCGCAAGTTCAAACGGCGCCACGGCGACAAGCTCGTCATCTCCGCCGGCGAGCTTCTCCACGACCCCTGGATGCAGGAAACATTTGACGGCGACCACGGCGAAACCCTGAACACCAAAATCAAAACCGCCATCTCCTGGCTCGAGCGCGACCGCTTTCTCCAGCGCGACGACAATGTCACCCGCGTCTTCCAAGCCCGGCCCATCGCGCAAACGCGCAACGAGGCCGAACAGATTGCCGAACAGCTCGGCGAATCCCCCGAACGCCAGCGCCTCTGGGGGGACATCCTTCACGAGTTTGTCACCGCGCGCATGGACGATGGCGTGGATGTGGACCGCCTCACCGCCCTCGACTCGTTCAAGAGCCTCCACCGCCTGGCGCCCGGCAGCCCGTCCGTCAGCAGCCTCTTTTTTGCCGAGCTGCGCGCCATGCTTAAAGCCAATATTCTCCGCGAATGCACGCGTCTCACCGCCTATCTCCGCTATCAGGTCAAAGACACCGCACGGCAGCGCCTCGCCCGCTTCACAGGGTTGGAAAAGGACATCCTCTCCCTCTGGAGCGAGCAGGGCGTTGTGCCCAAAGAGCCCATTGTGCTCGATATGAGCCTCCTGATCCGCCGCCTGCAAACCGAAGAGCATGCCGTCCCTCAAACGGAAATCCCCATTCTCATCCAAGGCCTGCGCTCGATCGGCGAACACGGCAGCCGCCTGCTGAACGTCCAGCCGCGCGGCGGCACGATGCACCGCGTCCACCTCCATGTCGAAATGGACGAACTCCTGCGCGTCGCCGCTGAACGCCGTCAGCATGCCGCCACCGTCCTCGACACGCTCATCGGTCAAATTCCCCCCGACGCCCCCGCCGGCGCCGACACCCAGGTCGAGTTCACCATGGAGCAGCTCTGCAACGCCCTCGAAGGCTCGCTCCTCTACCCGCCACCCGTCCAGCCCACGCGTACCGCCGAACAAATCCTGCTCTGGCTGCACGAGCTGGGCGTCATCCGCCTGCAGCGCGGACTCGCTTTCTTCCGCTCCGCGATGACGCTCCAAATGGTCGCCGAACCCGCCCGCCAGTACGGCGTCGCCCACTATCAGCACCTCAGCGACCACTACGACGACAAGACCTTCCAAGTCCATGTCATCCTGGAATACGCCCGCCGCGGTACCGCCAAAATCCAGGCCGCCCTCCAGCTCGTGCTCGACTATTTCCGGCTCGATAAATCCGCCTTCATCCGGCAATACCTGCCCAGGCAGGAAAAGGAACTCGAGCGCGCCGTCACCGCCAAAACCTACAAGCGCATTGTGGAGGACCTCGGCGACCCCGACCAACGGCAAATCGTAGAAGCCGGCGAAGACCGCAACCTGCTCGTCCTCGCGGGCCCTGGCTCGGGCAAAACCAAAACCATCGTCCACCGCATCGCCTGGCTCGTCCAGGTCCGCCATGTCCCCGCCCGCGCCATCCTCGCCCTCTGCTTCAACCACGATGCCGCCGTCCAACTGCGCCGGCGCCTGCGCGACCTGATCGGTGCCGCCGCCTCCGCCGTCACGGTGATGACCTACCACGCCCTCGCCATGCGCCTGACCGGTGTCTCGTTCCGCTCCATGGCGGAAGACGCCGCCAAGCCCGGCGAACCCGCCGCCCCCGTGGATTTCTCCAAACCCATCCGCGACGCCATCGCCCTGCTCAAAGGCCAAACCGCTCCCGCCCCCGACGACGCCAGCGAAGTCCGCGAACGCATCCTCGCCGGTTTCCGCTTCATTCTCGTGGACGAATATCAGGACATCAACGACCTCCAGTACGACCTCGTCTCCGCCCTCGCCGGCCGCACCCTCCAGGACCCCGACGCCAAAATCAGCTTGCTCGCCGTCGGCGACGACGACCAAAACATCTACTCCTTCCTCGGCGCCAATGTCCGCTTCATCCGCCAATTCGAACTCGATTACTCCGCCCGCCGCCTCGAACTCACCTCGAACTATCGCTCGACGCGCCACATCCTGGAGGCCGCCAACAGCCTCATCGAACAAAATCGCGACCGCATGAAACACGGCATCACGCTTCATGTGAATCGGGGCCGCGCAAAGCAGTCAGCGGGCGCCCCGGTCCGGTTGCTGGCCGCCCGCTCGCAGGCCGCCCAAACCTCGGCGCTGCTCGAGCAAGTCCGCCAGTGGCACGCCGACGGGCTGGCGTGGAGCGATATGGCGGTGCTGGCGGTCCACCATGAGGACCTGGACGCCTTCCGCGCCGCCGCCGAAGCGCAGCAAATTCCGCTCAGCATCCGGCTCGCGCGCGATGCCGCCTCGGCCGCGAATCCGCTTCCCGCCCTGTGGCGAATGCGCGAAGCCACGATGCTCCTCGATCAGTTGCAAGCCCGAACGGGCGAGCTGCTCTCCGCCGCTACCGTCCGTGAATGCTTGGAGTCCATCGAGACCATCTGCGGCGAGTCGCACTGGAGCGATCTGCTCGTCCACGCCATCCAGGACGCTCCCCGCAAAACAGGCCTGGCGGAAGAATGGATCGAACACCTTCACGAGCACTTGGCGCAAACCCGCCGCGAGGGGCGCATCGGGGGCGACGGGATTTGGCTCTCGACCATCCACGCAGCCAAGGGAAGCGAACACCGCGCCGTGGCGGTGGCGGGGCGCTGGGAAGCCCGCGGGGCGCGGCGTACCGAGGAAGCGCGACGCCTCCTCTATGTCGGCATGACGCGCGCCGGCGAGCACCTGGCCGTGGTGGACCGCACCGATGCGCCCAGCCCTCTGCTCGATCCCTTGCGCGCGTCGGCGGCGGTGGAATGCGTCTCGACGGACCACAAGCCGGACGGCGCCGAACTCCCGAAGCGAACCTACCGCCTGCTGGGACCATCCTTCATGGACTTGGCCACCCTGGGGCGCTATTCCCCCCGGCCCTTTGCCCTGGTCTCCGATGTCATCCGCCGCATCCGTGTTGGCGACGCGCTCGACTGGCAGGATCGCGCCGACGGCGTCTGGCTGCTCCATGGCAACACGCGGGTGGCGCGCCTCTCGCGCGAAGGCTCGCGCCAATTCCGCGAATGGGCGGACCGCATCGCCGCCATCCGCGTGATGGGCATCTACCAGTGGCGCAAGACGGACCTCGGCGCCGAATGGCGCGAACGCTGCAACGCCAACACCTGGGGCGTCCCCCTGTGCGAAGTCACCTTGCGCCAGCCATTGCCGGACCAGCCGCAGGCCGGCCAAACCCCATAATGCGAAACGCGCGCCGGGGTGACCGGCGCGCGGGCTCGTTTTCGTATGGAGTCTGAATTATTCGGCGGCCTTGGCGGCTTCTTCGGCTTCCAAGCTGCGGCACAGGCGGTTGGCGATCTTGACGACCATCCAATAGAGACACAGCGGACGTAGACCCTAGCCTCTCGCGTCCTACGGCCAGCATTCGCACTAGCACCATATAGAATATTCAATACACATATAACGTTTTTTAATATGTTGGACATCTTGTTCCACCCAGTTTAGATTGGACGACGTGAGCATAACACTTAAGGTCAGCATCTTTTGATTGTCTTCAATTCATCGCAGAAGATTAATTTTAAAACACTATGACAATCCGCAAACTAACATTGTATATTTTATTTTTTTCGCTTATTGCATATTTCGGTTTATTGAGGGGCGTAGTGCTCTGGGCACTTCATCGTGGTTACATTTTGCCACACCTGCTTCCAGGCGCAATCATTCATTCCCTATCACACTATCAACTTGCGCTAGACCACATCGTTCTCCAAATATTTATCATATCTACTCCGTTTGCCACACTGCTTTTATTTATATTTCTTGCGTTTCATAAAGGCCGGCATTTCATTTATCCTTTTGTGTCCTTAATATTAGGCATAGTTCTCGCGGAATGTTTATTCCGACTCATCTTTGTAATAACAGATACGAGCATCGCTCCATATCGTAATTTTTCATTCAATCGGTTCCCTAAAATATATGTTAGCGATCCCCATATCGGCTACCGGATGAAACCTTTAACCTCTGGGCCGGTTCTGACTTCAGATTTTGCTATTCAATATGATATTAACTCCCTCGGTCACCGCGACGAGCCATTTAATATTTATAAATCCAGCAAACAACCTGTGGCATTATTTCTCGGAGACTCTCAAACTTTTGGTGAAGGAGTGCCAATTGGAAATCGTTTTAGTGATCTTGTTCGCAACGCATTTCCTAATAGCCTCATCCAGAACTCCGGAGTACCCGGATATGGCCTGCACCAGATGGTCCAGTATTATGAACATTATGGTCAAGCATTGAATCCTTGCGTGGTATTTCTTTGTCTTATTGAAGAGGACATTCGCCGAGCATGGCGTGCTAATGTCTTAAATGATACCACGCCAATACAAGTTACGACTGCCCATAGTAGGCCGATTGATCGGTTATATCATGGCTATTACGCGCGTCGTTTCGGCACAAAGCTTCATAACGCACTGACAGCGTCATGGCTTTATTCGTTTGCGAGTGTCAAAATCCGTATTGCCGTTGTGTCAAAATCCATTGCAGATCGCGACGCAAAACTATGGGCACAGGCAAGTGACCGTGTTTCTATTGACAATGATACACTTGCGAATGTTTCGCGAGAGTGGATCGAACACATTCATAATATCGCATTGTCAAACAATACATTGCTTATCGTTATCAATATTACGACTGACCACATTCAGTATCTGGCAAAACTCTGTGATGACCTCGATATCCCATATTGTGATGTTGCCGCACAATTAAATCAACGAGCTGATATTCGTTATGCGCTGGATCCCCATTACAATGCATTGGGCCATGCAATCATAGGAGATGCCATCATCTCATTTCTCCATAATTACAGTTGGCCGACAATGCCATGCATTATGCAATAAATACGTCATACGCGGCACTCGACCACCTCAAATGAGTGTTCTCCTTTCGGTCCGAGTGCACGTCTGTTTTTTGTCCATGCAACACATGGGAGTGTGGCTCGTCTTGCCCAGAATTCCTTATAACATAGAGAAAACAAAGTTGTTCAAATCGATAAAATACGGACAAGTCCTCTTGGCGCCCAATGCATGCCGGACATCTTCAGGCGCTTGGCAACCAAGGTGTTGCAGGCGGCTTCCTTCAGACACTGCCTCGCGACAGCGCCCTGGCCTTTGACAATCCGATTCCGTTTTACCTCGGCTCGTTGGGGACTTTCACCCCAGCTACATGTCATGTCTGACGTACCAAGACGCGCGCCGGGGTGACCAGCGCGCGTGCTCGTTTTCGTATGGAGTCTGAATTATTCGGCGGCCTTGGCGGCTTCTTCGGCTTCCACGCTGCGGCGCAGGCGGTTGACGACCTTGACGACCATGAAAACCGAGAACGCGATGATCAGGAAGTCCACCACGTTCTGCGCGAACATGCCGTAGTTGAGTTTGACGGCGGCAATTTCCACGCCGGCGGCATCCACGGTGGCCTCCTTGAGGGTGATGGCCAGGTCTTTGAAGTCCACCTGGCCCAACACCATGCCAATCGGCGGCATGATGACATCGGCGACGAGCGAGTTGACGATCTTGCCGAACGCGCCACCGATGATGATACCCACGGCCATGTCGAGCATGTTGCCCTTGACTGCGAATTCTTTAAATTCCTGTACGATACTCATGAGGTCTCTCCCGGTTGGTTGTTGTTTTTGATTGGGTGCGGTCCGCCGGAGGCGGATCAGGTCGCCTTCTCGCCGCGGGCCATGATGACCTTGCCGGTGCGGACGAGTTCGACAATCTTGAATTTGCGCAGCAGCTCGACCATGGCATCGAGTTTTTCGGAGCCGCCGGTGGCTTCGAGCACGATGGACGTGTCCGAGAAGTCCACGGTTTTGGCGCGGAAATGGTCGGCAATCTGCAGGACCTCGCCGCGCTCCGCGCTGTTGACGGCCAGCTTGACCAGCGCCAGTTCGCGGGCGACGACTTCCTCGTCGGTATGCTTGCGGCAGGCGAGCACATCCACCAGCTTGGAACACTGCATGATGATCTGATCGAGGCCGGCATCGTCGCCTTTGGCGGTGATGGTCATGCGTGAGAAGCCCGAGCGGGCGCCGGGCGATACCACGAGGCTTTCGATGTTGAAGCCGCGACGCGAGAAGGCCTGGGCAATCCGCACCAGGGCGCCCGGACGGTTGGCCACAAAGATGCTGAGGTTATGGGTGGGCATGGATCGGTTCATGGTCTGTCTCCCTGATTCTCAAACTTTGGCGGCGGTTTTGGCCGCGGTTTTGCGCGGGCGGCCCTTTTTGCGTTTGGGGTGTTCGAGGACGGTTTCCTCGAGGGGCTTGCCGGGCGGCACCATCGGATAAACCTCGGCATGCTTGGCCACTTCGACGTTCACCACCACGGGGCCGGGGTGTTCCAGGGCGCGCTTGAGCACCTTGGGGATGTCGGCCATGCGCTTGAGGTTGAGCCCCAGAATGCCGTAGGCCTTGGCCAGTTGCACGAAGTCGGGGTTGCCCTCGAGGTCCACGCCGCTATAGCGCTCGTCGTAGAACATGTCCTGCCACTGGCGGACCATGCCCAGATAGTGGTTGTTCATGATGAATACCTTGACGGGCAGCTTGTGGATGGCGGCGGTGGCCAGCTCGCTCATGGTCATCTGGAAGCCGCCGTCGCCGACGATGGCCACGACCAGGTCATCGGGGCGGCCGAACTGCGCGCCGAGGGCGGCAGGCAGGCCGAAGCCCATGGTGCCGGCGCCACCGGACGAGATGAACTTCCAGGGGCGGTCGCACTTGTAGAACTGCCAGGCCCACATCTGGTGCTGGCCGACATCCGTGGCCACGATGGCGCGGCCGCCGGTCAGCTTGGTGAGCGCGTCGATGACCTGGGGCGGATGCATCCCGCCGCGGCGCGAATAGGACAGTGGCCACTTCTTCTTGTAGCCGGCCAGCGTCTCGAGCCATTCGGCGGTGTCGCCTTTCTGGAGGCGGGGCTGCAGTTCCTCGAGCACTTCCTTGGCGTCGCCGTGGCAGCGGATGTCCAGTTGGACCAGCTTGCCGAATTCGGCGTCGTCGATATCAATGTGAATCTTCACCGCGTTGCGGCAGAACATGCTGGGCACACCGAGGATGCGGTCGTCCAGGCGCGCGCCCACCGCGATCATGAGGTCGCACTCGACCAGCGCCCGGTTGGCATAGGCGGTGCCGTGCATGCCGAGGCCTTCGAGGCTCAGCGGATGCGAATCCGGGAACACGCCTTTGCCGAGCAGCGTGGACGCCACCGGAATCTGCATGAATTCCGCGAACTCGCGCAGCGCCTTGTCGGCATTGGCCAGCGCCGCGCCGTGCCCGGCGATAATCACCGGGCGCTTGCTCTTGGCCAGCGCCGCGGCAATCTTGTCGAGCGTCTCCGTCGAAAAGCTGCGGGGCTTGGGGTTGTAGCCAGGCAGATCCAGATCACCATCGAGGCTGACGGTGCAGAGATCGGTGCCCACGTCCTTGGGCACGTCAATCAGCACGGGGCCGGGCCGTCCGGTGGTGGCGATATGATAGGCCTCGCGCATGACGCGCGGGAGATCGTTCGCGTTCTTCATCAGATAGCTGTGCTTCACAATGGGCATGGTCAGGTTGAAGATGTCCGCTTCCTGGAAGCCGCCCTTGCCCAGCATGGCCCGCACGCTCTGCCCCGTGATGACGATCATGGGAATCGAGTCCATGTGCGCGGTCATGATGCCGGTCACCGTATTGGTCGCACCGGGTCCGCTGGTCACCAGCACCGCGGCGGGCTTGCCCGTGGCGCGGGCATAACCGTCGGCCATGTGCGCCGCGTTCTGTTCGTGACGCGCCAGCACAAACTTCATGTTCTTGCGAACCTTGTACATCGCGTCATAGAGAGGAATTGCCGAGCCGCCGGGAATTCCAAAGATAATCTCGATCCCGATCTTTTCGAGCATCAGGATCAAAGCCTCCGCGCCAGTAAGTTGACTTTCACTCATCGTCATGCCTCCAAAGCAATCCGCTTGCTAACTTGGCCTAATTTCGCTCATTTCCAGGACAATGCAAGAAATATTTTTGAAAATTGCAACTTTTTTTGCGAATTTTTGCCTAAAATTAGGTTTTTGGGTCAATTTTCGGACATTTTTGGGTTCTTCGTAGAATTTTATGGAATCATGGCTAATTTGCCGCAGAAGAACAGGATGCTGATCCGGTAGTTTTCAAAGTTCCTAAAGCCCCTGGCATTCGTTTTGATGAGTTGGATCTTCGAGTTGA
>JAAZFE010000065.1 GCA_012511885.1 Lentisphaerota bacterium
ACGGGATCTGTGCGCGTCCGGACTTGCGCGGGGCGTGCGGCAAGGCCGCCGCCCCGGCCCTCGGGCTCGGGTCCACCGGGCGGCAGATGGGCGCAGGTCAAATCCGCTGGGGTGCGGGTCCCGATGGCTACGGGTTTCCCGTCCGTCCGGCCCCGGATCGGCTTCACAATGTTTAGATTCAATACCGACTTTTTCGCAAAACGGGCCAATTCCTCGGCGTCGGCCTCGGCCAAATCGGAACCCATTTCCTTGCAGTCGGTAACGAAGGCGCGCAAAGGTTCAATCCAGCCCGCGCCGTTGGTCTTGATTTGGGCGAGGTCGGCGGCCAAGGAAGCCTTTTCGCGGATGAAGGCTTCCTTCCGCGCCGTGTATTCCTCCTTGTCCACCGTGCCTTCGAGGTACACATCCAGCAGGCGATTCAGCCGCGTCTGGATGTCGTCAAGCCGTGCCGCGTGCTGCGCCGCCAACCCCTCGGAACGGTGCGCCTCCTCCGCTTGCCACTGATCAACCTGGGCCAGAATCCAGTCGGCCACCTCGCCCGGCAAGGTGCGATAGGACAGCGCGGCGTGGATTTCCAAGGATAGCGATTCCTCGCGGATGTACTTTTTCAAATCGCATGGGCCAAAGTGCCGCGTGCAGTTGTAGTAATGGTGCCCCTTCTGCCGTTGCGCCGTGATGCCGCTCCCGCACGATCCGCATTTGATCATCCCCGTGAAAAAACACGGATCGCCCTTGCGCGGGCTTTGCTGCGTCCGGCCTCGCTGTTTGAGCATCTTCTGCACGCGGTCGAACAACTCGCGCGAAATCAAAGGCTCGTGCTGCCCCTCGTACAGTTCGCCCTTCAACCGGAACATGCCGATATAAAACGGATTCGACAGCAGGCCCCGCATCCAGGACTTGCGGAAAGAGTGGTCACGGCAAGTCAGCAAGCCCATCCGGTTCGCCATGTCCGCCAGCGCCTGGAAACTCGTCTCGCCGCTCGCGTAGGACTCGAAAAGCTTCCGGACCAGCGGGGCCGTCTTTTCGTCGATCACGATGGTGCGCAGGCGCGGCTCATTCGCGTAGCCGATGGGCGCGCGGCCCGGATACCAGCCAAGGCGCACTTTCTGCCGGATGCCTCGTTGCACATTCTCGCTGAGGTTGTCCACATAGTACTTGCTCTGCCCGAACGCGATGGAAAGCATGAACTTCCCTTGCGGCGTGTTCTCAAACCAGAACGACGGGAACTTCAAGGCCGCCAGCTTGCCGGTGTCCACAAGGTAGATGATCCGCCCGCCATCCACTGAATTCCGTGCGAGGCGGTCGGGATGCCACGCCAGCAGCGCGTCGGCTTCGCCTTTCTCTATCCTTCGCAGCAGATCGTTGAAGACCGGCCGGCCGGGCTCCTTCGCCGTCCGCTTTTCGACGAACTCGCGGACCACTTCCAGCCGCTCCCGCGCGGCATACTCGCGCAACTCTTCAAGCTGCGCCTCGATGGAAAGCAGTTGCTTGTCGTCCTCGTCGGTGGACTTCCGCGCATACAGGAAGTATTTCATTTGCGGCCCCCTTTCGCCTTCTTCGCGGCGGCTTTCTTCTCCCATTGATCCACGCCATCAATGACGGCTTTGAATGTCTTCGTGTCCGGGCGGGAAATCGGCTTCAAAAGCAGGTGCTTGCCATCGCACACAATCGCCAGTTTCGAGCCGGTCGTGAGTTTTAAGACCTCGCGGAAACGGCTGGGAATGACGAACTGGCCCCGAGTGGAAAGAGACGCAACATCCAAATACATGGCGGACCCCTTATCTCATAAGTTTATCTTATGCGATAATCTTACAACCTGGGGAGGGAGGGAGTCAAGGCGGGGCTGGGAAAATAATGAGAAAATAACGCGGCGCAGGCGGACCGCTCGCGGACGCGTGCGAGGAACGAGCGCCAAAGGCCGCGATGTGGGCCGGTTGCGACGCTACAACCGCCGCGCAGCGGCGACCATCGGGACCCGCACCCCAGCGGATTTGACCTGCGCCCATCTGCCGCCCGGTGGACCCGAGCCCGAGGGCCGGGGCGGCGGCCTTGCCGCACGCCCCGCGCAAGTCCGGACGCGCACAGATCCCGT
>JAAZFE010000066.1 GCA_012511885.1 Lentisphaerota bacterium
CCGCTTGATCATTTGACTTGCCCCGCCCTCCGCTCCGCGAGAATGGGCTCACCCAAAGCTCGTCGGAGCGGAGCGGAGGGCGGGCGGTGGTTTTGGTGAAGAAACCATAAAATATTACGAAGAACCCCGTTTTGTCTACTGCATTGGGCTTGGCCGTCGTCAGGCTGCATCGAAATAGCGATGCTATTCGCCTTCCTTGGCCCAGCCCCAATTCGCTACGACCTCTCAGCTACATTATTTCTTCAAACGCTCTAAGCGAAAAACTTGAGCCTGCGCCATCATTTATTTTGCCGGGTCAGAGCGACGGCAAGCCATGTCATGGCGGCTCAACAGGAGAGTGCGCCAGCCCCCCCCTCCAAGCGGGATTCAGGTTTGGCCAGCAGAAACGAATGCGAAGAGATCAGAGGATCTCGATCGTCACATCGGTATCGGAGGTTTGGTCAATGACCTTCTCTTCGACGGGCTGATATGTGGGCAGGAAGCGATAATAAACCTGCAAGGTCAAAGCCGCCAATGTGGTTCCATAGACCTTGGTGTTAATCTCTTTCCCACGATCTTCGCGGGTGACCCCGTCGCCCTTGAGCGTGAGAGATGGCGAGATCCAATAGCCATCCGGATGCTGGTTCGTGATGAGGTTGGGCGCGACCTTGTTGTTCCAGTTGCGCCATTCCGTGCCGCCCAGATGGAATTTGGCTTGCGTGACGTAATACCACGAATAAAGTTGCGCCTGGCCGGGGCGCTTCCAGTTGGCGTCGGCATCGCGCATATAACCCAGTCCGCGCTGGGTGGCCTTGTCATTGCCGTAACCCAGCAGTTGCAGGGAGAGCACCGCCGCGCCGGTCATGTTGGGTTGGCGGCCGGGGTTGGCCGGCGAGTACGGAAAGCTTCCGTCTTCCTTTTGATGCTTGATCAAGAAGTCGGCGGCCCGGTCCATGCCTTCGCGCAGGTTGGGGTTGTCGGCGCCGGCGCTGTAAGCCGCCTTGAGGGCCTGCACGCAAAAGGCCGAGAGCGAAATGTCCCATTGCTTGTACCCGTCGGAGCCATCATAGGCATACATCTGCCAGCCGCCATGCTTGTAATGCTTTTGGCCGTCCAGGAGCACTTGGATCGCCCGCTCCATGCAGGGTTTGATCGAGGGAATGCGGGTCAAGGCATAGGCCTCGCTGATGGCATAGGTCGCGATGGCATGGGCATAGGTTTTGGGGCCGCCCGTGAAGGGAGGCGCGATAAACCCGCCCTTGTCGTTCTGGCGCGACATCAGATAGCGGATGGCCTTTTCGACCGTCTGACCATATTTTTCCGAAGCGGTGGTTTCGCCATGCGCCAGATAGGTCAGCAGCGCCAAGCCGGTAAACCCTTCCTTGTCCGGCGAGTTGGTGCCCCAAGAGCCGTCGGGATTTTGGTTGATCCGCAGCCACTCCAAGGCGCGCAGGACCGCGGCCTCGGCATATTCGCCCCATTTGCCGCCATAGGTGCCGATGGCGGCCTTGCGGCCTTCCCCGGTTCGGTTCTGCATGTTGCCGGGGGCGAGACCTTTGAGGATCAGCGGGCTGAAGGCGTCGGAGGCGATTTCCAAGTTGGCCGGCGTCACATCAACCTGGGCCGCGGTGAATTCCTGAATGTCCGGCGGAGGGGTCAAATCCATGTCCACGTCCGGCGGGGTGACGGTCTCCGGCGGTTCGGGCATTTCGTCGGGAGGCTCGAGATCCTCCAGCTCCGAGAGGTCGATATCCTCGATCTCGACCACCTTAACCTCGATTTCGGTCGTCGTCTCCTTGGTGGCGGTGCCTACGAACAGGAACAGGAGGAGGATGAAAACGACATGGATGACAATGGAGCCCGTGGGACCAGCCAACCATTCGAATATATTTTTATATAGCGATCTAACTTCGAATTCCATGGAGGATCCTCCGTTTCCAACCTATATTAATTGGCCGCACTGACTACCGACAGGCTTTTCAACCCATTCATCGCGCACAAATCCAACACGTTGATCAATTTCCCATGTTCAGCGGCTGCGGACACCGTAATCATGATGGTCTGTTCGGCGTTAACCGCCGCCAGGCGGCCCAGTTGCCGTTCGAGACCCTCGAGACTGATCGGATTGTCATCGGCGCCCAAGCCCAGGGAGTATCCATTTTGGAAGACTCCCACGCGCACCATGGATGGCGGTTTTTCATCCTTGGGGGCGTTGGGGTCGGGCGCCGGACGGAACACGTCCAGATTGGTGATCACATCAACGGGTTTGATGGTCACGATGAAGTAGATCAGCAGCTGGAACACGACGTCAATCATCGGCGTCATTTCCAGTGCCGGCGGATCGCCTTCGGGGCGTTTGCGTTTTCGAGCCATGGGAAACCCTTCCTGGCGCTAGGCCTTTTCCTTGAGCGCGGCAAAACGGATCTTCCAGAGCCCCGCCCGGCCAATCAAATCCATGACGCGTTTTACGTGTTCATGGTACACCATTTCATCGGCCCGGATCACCACAGGGGTGCCCTGACCGGATGCTTGAACCGCCTTTTTCAGAATGGCAAGCAACTGCCCTTCGCTCAGCGGCGTTTGCATGATGGAGATTTTGCCGTCCACATCCACGTCCACCACCACGGTGCGGGGATCCTTGACCTCTTCAACCGGTCCGTGAGGCGACATGGCCATGCGCACCTTGGTCTCCAAGGCCTTGCTATCCATGTCCGCCGTGGTGATGAAAAAGATGATCAGCTGGAACACGACGTCAATCATCGGCGTCATGTCCATTTCGGCATCTGGATACTTCTTTTTCATGGCATCTTTCGGGGGGCCGAGCCTATTCCTCGATCACTTCGACATTACGCAGGGCCTTGATCAAGTCAATGGTCAGCCCTTCCATGTTCAGAATGATCCTCGAGAGGCGGTTCTTGAAGTAGGTGTAGAACGAGACAGCCGGGATAGCGACCACGAGGCCGGCGGCGGTCGTCCAGAGCGCTTGGGCGATGTTGAGTGCCAAGAGCGATTGCTGTGCTGCGCCGGCCTGGCTGGTGGCCAGGTTGGCGAAGGCCGCGATCATGCCTTGCACGGTGCCCAGCAGCCCGAGCATGGGGGCGATGCTGCCGCACATGTTCAGGTAGGACACCCGCTGCATCAGCTTTTCACTTTCGAGGTCGGCGGCGGCGGCCACCTGTTCCTGAATCACTTCGAAGCCTTCCTTCACGTTGCGGAAGCCCGCCAGAAGAATGGCGCTCAGCACGCCGTGATCCTCTTCGCAACGCTGCATGGCCTTCATCACGTCGCCCTGCTCCATCGCCTCACGCACGTCATTGACCAGGTCGTCAGAGATGATTTTCTTGGGATTGACGGTAATGAAGAAGTCAATGGCCAGCCACGCGGCGGCAATGGAGCACAGGCCCAGAGCCGACCACAGGATGATGCCCAACAGGCCGGAACCGGCGATGATTGCCCACAGACCCATCCCCACCTCGCTGTCGGTGACGGTTCCTTCCATTTCCACATCCTGCGCCCAGCCCACGGCCGGCAGGACAACCATGATGGCCACCGCGACCACCAGAAAGGCCCACAATGATTTCTTAGACATGTTGTGTTCTCCTTAGTTCGTTTCTTTTTTTACATTCGTTGCCGGTTTACAGTTTGCTCCGGGCCTGGGCGGCCTGGGGCGCTGACGGATATTTATCAACAATGATCTTATACATGCTCTTGGCCCGCGGGTCGCGCAGGGCTTCGAGGGTTTGGGCGGCCTTGAAGTGGGCCTCGCCCTGGACGGCCGGATCGCTGACGTCCTTGAAGAGGATGGCGGTGCGCAGATAGTCCAGCACGGCCATGTTTAGGTCGTTTTGCGCGAGCAGGATGTCGCCGCGCATGATTTGCGCGCGCGCGGCATCGGTGCGGCTGCCCGAAGCGGCCACGGCATCCAGCTCACGCCCGAGGGCCTGATACTGCTTGGCCACCAGCATCGCCTGGCGCATGCCCCAGGCCACGTCAGAGTTCTTCTTTTCCTCGGGAGCGATTTGGAAGAGGCGGCTGTAGGCCTTCACGGCGCCTTCGGCATCCTTTTTGCCCAGATAGGCCTGGGGCAGCAGCTTGGCCGCCTCGACGTCCCAGGTCAGGAAACGGTAGCGGCTAATGATCGGATCCAGCAGTTTGATGGCGTCATCATATTTGCCCGCCCTCAAGGCGGCTTCCGCCTGGCCATACTCCGCCGGCTGGTCGGCGGCGGCTTTGATGTAGCGGCCTTTGGGATAGGTTTCGATGCCCATCGAGGTGGTCAGGTTGATGTTGCCGTCCTTGTCCGCGCGGATATTGCGCCCCTCCACCCTTTCGCCGTTGGGTTTGATGACATAGGGCGCCGCGCAAGCCATGCCCGCCCCCAAGGCCACCACCAGCCCGAAGCAAATGATTTTGTAATTTCTCTTCATGACGTTCCTTCTCCCTTATCCATATGGCTTATTCCTCGGCTCCGCCCTCTCCGCCCGACGCCGCGACTTCCGTGGCCAGGGCCACGGTGGCCCTCGAGCGCGCCTGACGGATTTCCTGCACCTTCGAGCTGGTGGGGAACAGCTCGAGGTAGCGGTCCGTACTTTCAATCACTTCGGCATGCCGGTTCATCTCCGTGGCCACCTCGATGGCCGCCAGGATGGCGGTGGCCACCTGCTTGCGCGACTTCTCGGTCTTGGTCCCGCCGAAATACTCGAGACGCTTGTACGAGCCGAGCGCGCCATGCATGTCGCCCTCGGACTTGAGCACCTCGGCATAGAGCAGGGTGGCGTCGTTGATGACCTCGGCGTCGCGCGCGAACTTGAAGATGTCGTTGAGGGCGATCTTGGCGGCCGAGTAGTTGTTGAGCTTGAGGTTGGCCTGGGCCAGCGTGAATTTGGCGGGATAGAACAGGGCCGACCGCGGCCAGCGTTTCATCAGCTCGTCGAGGGCTTCCGTGGCCCCGCCGGGATCGCCCAGCTCAAACCGGGAAACCCCCACGCCATAATAGGCGCGTTCCAGCAGCGAATCCACATCGCTCTTTTTGATGGTTTGGTCGAAGGCCTGGCCGGCTTCCGTCCAGAGTTCGCGGGCGAGCATGGCCTGGCCCACCCGCACGAATTCGTCGGCGGAATAGCTGCCGGGGCTGCTCATCATGGCTTGGAAGGCCTCGCGCGCCTGATCCACCTGGCCCAGCTCGAGGGCCCCGCTGATGCGGGCATACTGCGCGTTGCGGCCTTCATCGGTGTCGGGATAGTCGCGCGCCAGCTTGGCATAGGTCTCGTTGGCGCCCGGATCCTTCAGCGCCAGTTGGAGAGCGCCCTTGAGGTTGAGCGCGCCCGGCGCGAGCAGCGACTTCTCATGAAACTTCAAAAACTCGTCGAGCTTCAAGACGGCCGCCTGGCGGGTGCGGTCGCTGGGCAGGCGGCTGAGGGTGAACGCCAGCGAGAAGCGGGCCTGTTCGAGCAGCCGCTGGTTGCGCGCGAGATCCTCGGCGCTGCGGCTGTAGGGGTTGCCCTCGGGCGCAATGGCCGACACCAGCGCGTTGAACTGCTTGACGGCCTCGGTCAGGTTCTCGGTCTTCTGATAGGAATGCCCCAGCGCGAACATGGCCTGGGCCAGGGTCGGGCTCGGCTGCCCCCGGCTTTCCTCGATATAGAGCTTCATGCCCTCGATGGCGCCTTCATAATCCTTGTCCTCATAGGAGCGCCAGGCTCGCCGCGACAGCGCCTTGGGATAGTTCTGGTCCTGGGGATAGTCCGTGATGATCTTGGCGTAAAACTTGTCGGCCTCCTCCTGCTTGCCGGCCTGCTCGGCCTTGCTGGCCAGATAGAACAGGATCTGCCCGGCAAAGGCGTCCCCGGGGCAATACTTGAGATATTGGTTGTACATGTAGAGGCCCATGTCGGGATTGCCGCCGTCCTCATACAGCTTGCCCAGCGAAACAATGGCCTGCGCGGAGATGGGGCTCTTGCCGCCGAAGCGTTCGCCGACGTAATGAGCCACCACCTTGGCCATGAGGTCGTCGTTCTCATACATATAGCACCGCGCCAGGTTGGCTAGCGCCCCGATGGCCAGTTCGCCAGCCTCGGGGAAGTGCTCGAGCACGACAAGATATTCCTTGGCGGCTTCCTCATAGCGCTTCTGGCGGTAGAGGTTGTCGGCCATCATGAACTCGGTGCCGGCCAGCTTGTTCTGCGAAACCTTCGACAGGTCAATCTTGACGGTTTTGCCGTACTTGCTCTCGAGTATCTCCTTGATTTCCTTGGACTCAATGCCCGCGGCGGAGCCCCAGCTGCTGTCGCCGTATTTCACGAACACGTTGTAAAACTCGCCCAGCGCCTTGCTGTAGGCTTCGATGGCGGCGCCGTCCTTGCCCGACTGCTTGGCCATGCGCTCGGCCTCCTCTTTCCACAGCCGGCCCAGCAGCGAGCGGGCCCCGGCCATCGGGCTGTCCTTCATCCGCAGGCCCAGGCGTTCGAGCTCCTGGTCAATCGGCTTGATCATGTCCATGTTGCTCATCAGCACCTTGCGGGCGCCGTCGGGATTCCCCTTGGCCAGCTCGACGTTGGCCATGATCACGATCGAATCCACAAACTGCATGTCCATCCCGCCCCACTGGAGCGCTTCGCACAGCTTGAGGACCTCATCCAGCATCTTGTTCTTCTCGTCGCCGGACTTCTGTTCCGCGGCGCGCACAAGCGCCTTGGTCCGCGCCAGCAGCACCGACCGCTTGAGAGTGGGATCCACCACCTGCTCCGCCAGGCCGTAGCTGCGGGCCGCCCCCTCATAGTCGCCCACCATTTCCTGCATCTGGGCAAACTGATAGGCCGCGTCGCGATAGCGCGTCACCACATCCTTGTCCGTCGGCGCCTTGCCCTCATACTGCTTGAAAAAGCCCTCATACAGCTCGCGGGCCTTCTCGAGCTCCCCGATCACAAAATAGTTCTGCCCCAGCGCCAGGCTGATCGCCTGCCCCTGCGGGGTGGTCAGACCGATTTCCTTGGCCAGGGTCTCGGCCTCCGCAAACTTGCGGTCCTTGATCATGATTTCCGCCTCGACCACCCGGGTGCGGTTGCGCTGACCAGGGTCCTTCAGCAGGATGTTGTCAATGACCCGCTTGGCGAAATCTTTGAAAGACGGCTCAAAGTTGATCAAGCCAGAGGCAAACACGAGGTCCTCGTCCACGTTCGCCCAGGCCGTACCCGCCATCGTCACCACCACCACCGCCAAGACCATGCCGCAAAGTCTTCTCATTCTCGATCCCCTTCCCGCTAGCAACGAACGCCAAACCGACGAATGCGAGTGCAGATTCATGGCTTGTTCTTACCCTTTGCACCGGGTTAGCGTCAAGCCCTTAAATGAGAAGGATTCACGCCATGATCCATAAAGCCTGCGGACGCACGGGAAAAACACTTTCGGCCATCGGTTTCGGCGGCATGCGCCTGCCCGATCCCGGCCGCCCCGCCGAGGCCATCGCCCTGCTGCATGCCGCCCGGCGCGCCGACATCACCTATTTCGACACCGCCCCCATGTATTGCGACGACCGCAGCGAATTCATTTTCGGCGAGGCCCTGCGCACCATGCCGCCCTCCCCCCTGCCCCTCTACGTGTCGTCCAAGAGCTCCGCGCCCGGCGGCGACGATTTCCGCCGCGGCCTCGAAACCTCCCTGCAGCGTCTCGGCCTCGACCGGATCACCTTCTTCCATATCTGGTGCGTCATGGATCCAGCCGACTGGCGTGAACGGGTCCGCGGCGGCGCCCTCGCCGCCGCCCTCCGCGCCCGCGACGAAGGCCTCATCGAGCACGTCTGCGTCTCCACCCACATGCGCGGCCCCGACATTGCCGCCCTTCTCGCCGACCACCCCGAAATTGACCTGGTCACCCTCGGCTACTGCGCCATCAACTTCCCCTTCCGCCGCGAAGGCGTGGTGGCCGCCGGACGCCTCGGCCGCGGCGTGGTCGCCATGAATCCCCTCGGCGGCGGCATCATCCCCCGGCACGCCGAAACCTTCGACTTCATCCGCGGGCCGGACGACCCCGATGTGGTCGCCGCCGCCCTGCGCTTCCTGGTTTCCGATCCCGGCATCACCACCGCGCTGGTCGGCTTCAACTCACTCGCCGAACTCGATGCCGCCGTGCGCGCCATCGAAAACTTCACACCCCATCCGCCCGAACACCTCGACGCCCTCCGCGCGCGCATCGAGGGCAGCTTCAACGAAATGTGTACCGGCTGCGGCTACTGCCTGCCCTGCCCCCACGACATCCCCATTCCGCAATATATGGACATCCACAACATGATCCAGCTCGGCGCCCCGCCGGCCGCCGTCCGCAACCGCTTCCGCCTCCACTGGGAACTCGATCCCTCCGGCGCCGCCCTGTGCGACCAATGCGGATTCTGCGAAACCCGCTGCACCCAGCACCTCCCCATCCGCCAGCGACTCCAAACCCTCGCCGCCCTCCAGCTCGACTAACCAGAATAATTCACGCGACAAGTCCGTCCCGGCTGCAAGGCAGGCGGGGCGAAGTTGAATGGGCTACCTGCGAATCCCGAATAACGCCGCGTTGATGAATGATTCAGGTTCACAACCCCCGCAAGAAGTTCCGCAGCACCCTCGCGCCGGTCAGCAGCTCCTCGCGCTCGATAAATTCATCCGTGGTGTGCGCCTGGGCAATCGCCCCCGGCCCCCACACCACCGTTTGCGCGCAGGTTTCCGCCAGAATGCCGGCATCGCTGCACCAGGCGGCCATCTCGTTGACCGGCTCGACGCCTTCAGCGGCCAGCGCCGCGCGCAGACGCATGGGCAGCCCGGCCTCCGGATCAGTGTGGAACCCCCGCCCCTCCTTGATCAGACCCACCTCGACTCCGCCGGGAATCCCCGCCAGTCGCCGGCGCAGATCCGCCAGAATCTCCTCGCAGCTCTCGCCCGGCACATAGCGGCGGTCCACTTGAATCTCGCAGCGGTCGGGTACCACGTTCACCCCGCTGCCGCCCGCGATGGTCCCCAGCGACACCGTCGGCGCGCCCTCCGGCAACAGCCGCTTCGCGGCGGCATCGGCCGTGGCCGCCTCGATGGCCTCCCAAACCGCCGCCATTTTCAGGATGGCGTTGTCCCCGTGCGCCGGGTCCGATCCGTGGGCGGCGCGTCCGCGCGTAACCACGCGGAACCAGCACGCGCCCTTGTGCGCGTAAACCACCTTCATGCCGGTCGGCTCCAGCACCACGCACTCATCCGCGCCAACCCCCGCGGCCACCGCCTCCTCGGCGCCGTAGTTGCCGGTTTCCTCGCCGATCGCGCCCAGCCACATCAGGCGGACATCGGCCGCGCGCACCGCCGCCAGGGTCTCGTCATCCAGCGCGGCCATCCAGACCGCCAGCGGCCCCTTGGTGTCGCACGCGCCCCGGCCGTAGAGCCTGTCCCCGCGTTCGCGCAGCTCGAACGGGTTGCCCTCGAAGCCGTCCACCCCCACCGTGTCCAGGTGCGACTCAAACAGTACCGTCCGCTTCGCGTCCTCCGGCCCCAGCCACGCCAGCACATTGGGCCGCCCCGCCGTCGGTTCGATCCGCCGCGTGGCAAAGCCGCGCGCCGCCAGCCACGACTCCATCCAAGCCGCCAGCCGCTCCTCGCCCCCGATCGCCTCATCCCGGGTCAACTCCGGGTTCACACTCGGAATCGCCACCAACTGCCGCAACAACTCGACCGCATCCATGTCCAACTTTTCCTCCATGTCGCTACATCATCAGGCCAGTGCCAATCCAACCGCAAACAACACCCCGAACGACAAATGCAGCATGGCCACGCCCTTCACCTGGGCCTCGCCCACATTGCCCCGCCAAACCGGCCGAGCCCACCACAGCGCCTGCGGCAACGAGACCCATGCCAGCCAAACCGTTGGCGGCGCGTGGCCAGTCCACGCCAGCCAGCCGGTCAGGCCATAGGCCATCGCCAGCGTCAGCGCCACCGGCAGCCGGTATGGCCGCGCGCCCAGCCGCATCGGCAACGTCGCCAGCCCCGCCTCGCGATCACTCCGCATGTCGCGTATATTATTGATGTAGAGCAGCAGCGTCATCAGCAGGCCCGCGGGCGTCCCCGCCGCGATCGCTCCCCAAGAAAACTTCCCCGTCTGCGCCATCGCCCCGCCCAGCGTCAGGCCCACCCCCATGGTCAAAAACAGCCACACCTCGCCCAGGGCCACATGCTTGGGGCTGAACCGCCCCGCGCAATAGAGCAGCGCGCCCAGAAACCCGAACGGAAACAGCCACGCCAGCCCCCATCCCGCCCGTCCGGCCAGCCATAGCCCCAGCGCCAGACTGGCCAGCGCGCACAGGCTGGCGCCCCCAAAAATCTGCGCGGGCGTCATCTCGCCCCGCACCAGCATGCCGCTACCCGTGCCCCCCCCCGCCCGGTCCACCCCCAGTTTGAAATCGAAATAGTCGTTCCACAAATTCGCCGCCGTATGAATCAGCAGCGCCGCCGCCAGGGTCACCCCGAGATGCAGCCCCGAAAACGGGCCACCCCTGCCGCGGACATGCAGCGCGCCAATCAACACCGGAATCACGCTGGTCGAATAGGCATAGGGCCGCGCCGCCCGGAGCCACAGTCCCGCCCGCTTCACAGGCCGCCCTCCGGGAAGCGCAAATCCTCCTCCGTGCTCAGCACCGCCCGCTCAATCAGCCAGCCGTCCTTGCCCTTCACCCAGTCGAGCCGGGCCGCGCCCGCGCCCTCCTGCGCCGCCCCCCATGCGTGGCGCAAATAATACCCGGCCTTGACCCGCACCGTCACCCTGCCGCGACCCGGCTTGACGGCTGCCGCGCGCGGCTGCGCCAGGCGAATCTCCGCGCACATGCTCCGCGCCTGCGCCACAAGCTGCACGATCTCGCCGCGGCCCGCCGCCACCCGTCCGGCGCCCTCCACCTCCAGCAAGGCGCCCGGCGCCAGCGCCTGCCCCAGCCGCTGGCCGGCCAAGCCCAGCGCCACCGGCGACTCCTCCCCCGACTTCTCCACCACCCGCGCCAGCCGCAACGAAGCCCGCGTCAGCCGCGCCTCCGGCCGGTAATAATGGAACGCCCACACCCCCGCCGCCAGGGCCGCAATCAGCAGCACCACCACCGGCAAACTTCCGGCTCCCCGCCCCCGCGCCGCGCTTTGTTGAATAATTCGCTGGTCTTTCATGTCCCCGCAAGTATACCTTCTTCCCCCGTATAGCAAACGGCGAAAGAAAAGACCCATGAGCACATCCCCCACCCGGCAGGAATATACCCAAACCGCCCAAACCATCTTGGAGAACCTTCTCCGCCTGCTTGAATTCACCGACACCCAAATCGAGGTCGAAGAAATCAGCGACCAGCTCGAGTTCCGGGTTGTCACCGCCGAGGCCGGCCGGCTCATCGGACGCACCGCCCAAACGCTCGATGCCGTCCAATTCCTGCTCAACCGCCTCCTCTCGCGCCGCTACGACGACGGCCCCTACTGCCTCGTGGACACCGAGCAGTACCGCGCGCGCCGCCGCGAAAAACTGCTGGACGACGCCGACAAAGCCCTCGAACACGTCCGCGGCACCGGCCAGTCCTATCGCATGGGTCTGCTCCATTCCATGGACCGCCGCCTCATCCACCAATACCTCAAAGATTGCCCCGACATCCAAACCTACTCCGAGGACGCCGACGGCAGCGGACGCAAACGCCTCGTCATCGCCCTCACCGACACGCCCCCCTCCGCCGATGACGACGAGCCGCCCTACGACGACGACTTCGAAGCGGAGGCCCCGGAACAAGCGGAAGCCGACGAAGCCGCCCCGCGCTTTCCCGCCGAAGACCCGCAAGCCATAGAGCCCGAAGATTCCCAACCCGGCCCCGGCAACTCCCTCCCGGAGTAATCCCGCCCCCCAAAAAAGGTAGGGACGCCTCGGCAAGGCGTCCCTACCTTTTGCACCGCTTGCGTTCCGTTTGCGGCTCTTGCGTCTTTTGCGTTAAACATTGTCTTGGCTTTCCCCCTTCCCCCATGTCGCCCAACCTGGATCATGTACGCGACCAGGTTGACGAATGCTTCAGCCTGGATAATTCACGCGACAAGTCCGGCCCGGATGCAAGGCAGGCGGGGTGAAGCTGTATGGACATACTGCGAACCCCGAATAACGCCGCAGACGGGTTGGAATCGTCGCGCCGAAGGGCAACAG
>JAAZFE010000067.1 GCA_012511885.1 Lentisphaerota bacterium
AATATAACCCTTTATTAATCATGGAGTTACAATACGTAATGACATAAGTAATGTCAAGCGAAAAAACAATGTATTTTCTTCTGCCGCAAAGAATTATATTGAAAAACAACTTTTGTCGGTGGCACCATGGTGTGGAAAACTTTTTTCCACACCATGGAAAATGTGCGCGGGTGGGGGTTAGTCGCGGATGAGGGACCATCGGTAGAATCCGGGGGCGGAGCGGTCGGCGGCGGGCTGCCAGGTGGGGTTTTGCAGGGTGGGGGTGTGCTGGAGCTGGGTGGTGAAGTTGGGGAGGGCGGGGGGTGGGGTGGCGGGGTTGGTGGAGATTTCGATGAGGGGGTGGAGGATGCCGATGCCTTCGAGGTCGAAGCCGCCGGAGCCGGTGGTGGGGTGGGGGTCGCGGATGGGGTTGGAGTAGGAGTCGAGGGCGGTGCCGTCGCCGATGACATCCACGAGGCGGACATGGGTGATGCGTTTGGTGTCGAGGCCGGGGGTGCCTTTGAGGGCGCGGAGATCGAAGGGGGTTCCGAGGCCTTGGAGGTGTTTGCCGGCGAGTCCGCCGTAGGATTCGGGTTCCATGGGGTCGTAGGGGTAGGCGGGGATGGGGGTGGGGTCGGTGGCGTGGTTGGGGAAGCGGGTGAAGTGGGTGCCGTCGGAGGAGACTTCGACGAAAGCGAATTCGAGGAAGTCGGGGGAGAAGGCGTTTTCGAAGACGGCGAAGTCGGGGCCGGGGAGGTCGGTGATGGGGGCGGGGAAGGTGAGGGTGATGGAGCCGGAGTCGCCGAGGGAGACGACATTGGTGGAGCCGTTGGCGCCGTCGCCGGAGGAGGCGGGTCCGAGGGCGTTGGAGGGGTTGGCGAATGGGGTGGTGACGTTGGCGCCGGGGGAGTAGTGGGCGACGGCGTCGGCCCAGCAGAGGATGGCGGGGTTGGTGGCGGCGATGCCGTCGGAGCCGTCGGAGTAGGCGTAGGTGAGGTTGGCGATGGCGGCGTAGGTGGGGGTGTTGGGGCCCCAGGCGCCGATGTCGGTGGTTTCGAGGGTGAGTTCGAGGGCGGCGACGGCGGGGGGCATCCAGGAAAGGTCGAGGGTGATCCAGTTGGTTTGGATGTGGGTTTTGCCGTCGCGGAAATCGGCGAGGGGGTGGTTGGTGGCGGCGATGATTTGGTTGTCGAGGTTGTAGGCGGTGAGGTGGAGGAGGTAGTGGTCGCCGGTGGTGAAGGGGCGGGCGAAACCGAAGCCGTCGCCGTTGCGGAGGGTTGCGGCGGTGTAGGTGGTGTTGTTGATGTCGAGGGAGAGGGGTTGGGCGGGGATGTCGAAGAGGATGGCGGGGGGCGGGTTGTGGGCGTCGTGGTAGGCGACGGCGTAGGCGCTGGGGAGGGGGGCGGCGGCGGCGTATTGGTTGGCCCAGGTTCCGTTGGTGGTGTTGTGGACGGTGGAGAAGGCGAAGCCGGACCAGGAGGTGATGCCGCCGCCCCAGTCGGTGAAGGTGTTGTCGAAGGTGACGGGGCCGTCGGAGAGGGGGGTGTCGTTGATGAATTGGTTTTCGCCGATGAAGTAGGCGTCGAGGTCAACGGTGACGGGCAGGGCGTGGGCCGTCACGGCATATATATATAGGAATAGAGGGAGCCAAACGGACCGCATGGCGGCATCCTTTCTACCCCTTTCGCGGAGGCATATAAAGAAACTGGCACCGGCGGCTCGTCTTCTGGCTTGCGGCATGCTACTTGTCCGCCTTCTCCCGCCGCTTGGGGCGGAATGGCTGGATGGACGTTCGATACCGCTTACAGCGGCGCGACCGCGCGGGATTTGCACCCGCTTCCGTTAGTCGTCGGCGACGCCTCCACCATGGAAGCGCAGGACGGAACCTAGCACCAAGCGCGGGCGGGAGGCAAGCCTCGACCGTGGTGTTGCGCGTTTACGCTTTTTTTCTGGAGAGCGGATGGCGGCTTGCACCATTCCGGGCAGGTGTGTAGCTTTGCCCATCAAACAGGACGGCAGGCGATGAGCGCGGAATTCGACCAATATGTCAGCACCTATGATCAGGCATGGGCGCGCGCAAACCGCTTTATGGGGAAGAGCCATGATTTTTACACCCTGGCGAAGGCGAAGCATATTTTGTCCGTCTTGCGGCGGCACAAAGGGGAGCCGCGCCAGTTGTCCTTGCTGGATGTCGGCTGCGGCGTGGGGAAAACGGATTATTTTTTACAGGATGAAGTGAAGGAGCTGGCCGGGGTGGATATTTCGGCCGCCAGCATCGAGCGCGCCCGGCAGGAAAACCCGGCGGTGCGTTATGAGGTCTATGACGGGCGGCATTTGCCGTTCGGGGATGAAGCCTTTGACGTGGCAATCCTGATTTGCGTTCTTCATCATGTGGCGGTGGCCGAGCGCGCGGCCTTGCTCCGGGAAGTTCGGCGTGTGCTGAAGCCCGGGGGATTCCTTTTGGTCATCGAGCACAATCCTTTCAACCCCCTGACGCGGCTTTCCGTGGCACGCTGCGAGTTTGACCGTGACGCGCGCCTGTTGCGGCGCGGAGTGTCAGTCCGCCTGCTGAGGGAGGCGGAGCTGGATGTTGTGGAGAGCCGCTATTTCCTGGTGTTCCCCTTCGCGTTCAAGGGGAGCGACCGGCTGGAACGGGCGGTTGGCCGGCTCCCGCTTGGCGCCCAGTATTACGCGGCCGGACGGAAGCGATAGTCCGGCTCCGGGCGTTGGGGTCAACCGTGGTTGTTGTTGATGGGGCAGGGGTGGATGTCCCAGATTTCCTCGGCGTATTGGGCGATGGTGCGGTCGGTGCTGAACTTGCCGGCGTTGGCAATGTTCAGGATGCACATTTCGGCCCAGTGGGCCTTGTCCTTGTACGCCTCGGCGATATCGGCTTGGCGCTTGGTGTAGGCGTCGAACTCGTCGAGCACCAGATAGTAGTCGCCATGGAGCAGGAGGGTGTTCCAGATGGGCTGGAAAAGCCCGGGCTGATCGAGGTTGAAAAAGTTGTTCTTGATGGCATCGAGGACCCGGCGCACGGCGGGGTTCGAGTTGTAGATGTCCCAGGGATTGTAGCCCGCCTCGCGGGTGGCCTCGACTTCCTCGACGGTTTTGCCGAAGAGGAAGAAGTTTTCGTCGCCGACTTCCTGGCGGATTTCGACGTTGGCGCCGTCGAGGGTGCCGATGGTGAGTGCGCCGTTGAGCTGGAACTTCATGTTGCCGGTTCCGGAGGCCTCGGTGCCGGCGGTCGAGATTTGTTCGGAGAGGTCGGCGGCGGGGATGATGCGCTCGGCCAGAGAGACGCGGTAGTCCGGCAGGAAGACCACGTTGAGTCGGTTGGTCATGTCGGGATCGCGGTTGACGACGGAGGCGACATCGTTGATCAGCTTGATGATCAGCTTGGCCAGGAAGTAGCCGGGGGCGGCCTTGGCGCCGAAGATGTAGGTGCGCGGCACGAAGTCCATGTCCGGGTTGGCCTTGAACTCGAAGTATTGATGGATGATGTGCAGCACATTGAGCAACTGGCGCTTGTATTCGTGGAGACGCTTGACCTGGATGTCGAAGATGGATTCCGGGTTCACCACCACGCCGAGCTGGTCGTAGATCAAATTGGCCAGGCGGTTTTTGTTCTCCTGCTTGACGGCCATGACCTGCTTTTGGAATTCGGGGTCATCGGCCAGCGGAGCAAGTTGCCTCAGTTGCGTCAAGTCGGTGATCCAGCCGCTGCCGATCTTTTCGGAGATCAGGTCGGCCAGGCCCGGGTTGGCCTTGAGGAGCCAGCGGCGCGGGGTGATGCCGTTGGTCTTGTTGTTGAACTTGTCCGGCCAGAGTTCATAGAAGTCCTTGAACAGGGTTGTGCCCAGCAGTTCGGAGTGCAGCGCGGCCACACCATTGACCGAGTGCGAACCGACCACGGCCAGGTAGGCCATGCGCACCTCGCGGGTGGGCGATTCCTGGATGAGGGACATGCGTCCGATGCGCTCGCTGTCGCCGGGGTAACGGTTGGCAATTTCCCGCAAGAAACGCCGGTTGATTTCGTAGATGATTTGCAGGTGACGCGGCAGGATGGTTTCGAAAAGCTGGACGGGCCAGCGTTCGAGCGCCTCGGGCATCAGCGTGTGATTGGTATAACCGAAGGTGCGAACGACCAGCGACCAGGCGTCGTCCCACTCGAGGCGTTCCTCGTCCAGGAAAATGCGCATGAGCTCGGCCACGGCGATGGCCGGATGGGTGTCGTTGAGCTGGATGGCCACCTTGTCGGGGAAGGAGTGGATTTCGTTGCCGTCGGCCCGGAAGCGCCTCACAATGTCATGCAACGAGCAGGCGATAAAGAAATACTGCTGTTTGAAGCGCAGTTCGCGGCCCTGCTCGATGTTGTCGTTGGGATACAGGACCTTCGTGATGTTTTCGGTCAGGATTTTGGCCTCATAGGCCTTCATATATTCGCCGGTATTGAAAAAGGTCAGGTTGAAGTCCTCGGTGGTTTTTGCCGCCCAGAGGCGCAGGTTGTTGACGGTCTTGTTGCCGTAGCCGGGGATGGGGTTGTCGTAGGGGACGCCCAGAACGGTTTCGTAGTCCACCCAGCGGGCCACGAGCCGACCTTGATAGTCTTCCATTTCGACCCGCCCGCCGAAGCGCACCTTGAACATGGATTCTGGGCGCTCGAGCTCCCAGGGGTTGCCAAAGCGCAGCCAGTTGTCCGGTTCCTCCACCTGATAGCCGTCGCGGATGACTTGGCGGAAGATGCCGTAGTCATAGCGGATGCCGTAGCCGTAGCCGGGCAGCTGCAGGGTGGCCATGGAGTCGAGGAAGCAGGCGGCCAGGCGGCCCAGGCCCCCGTTACCCAAGCCGGCGTCGCGCTCCAAGTCGCGGAGGAAGTCCCACGACAGCCCGAGTTCCAGCATGGCCTGGCGGACCTTGTCGTCCAGTTGCAGGTTTACCACATTGTTGCCCATCACCCGCCCGATCAGGTATTCCATCGACAGGTAATACGCCCGCTTTACACCGGTTTTGTGGTATTGAACCGATGTCCGGCTCCAGCCGTCCACCAGCCGATCCCGGATCGTCAAGGCCAGCGCGTAGTAGCGGTCATGATCCGTTGCCGAAAATTCATCCTTGGCCAGCGAATACTTCAAATGGTTCAGATACGCCGCCTTAATGGCCTCGACCGTGTTGAGCTGGTCGCCATTGTTGGGCATCTGAGTTGGCACTGGCTTGGTTGCAACCTTGGGACTCATCGTTATGTGTTCTCCCTTATCTACTGGGGCCACGCGCCCACCTCCCCACCGGAGGTGAAGCGTTTCGAGCAAGGTAGGGCTTCATTCCCGTTGCGTCAAATGAAAACCACACCGAACTTCTTGCAATTGGCGCCTGTTTGGGGAGTGCGGCGTCCGCCTCGGCAGTTTTGGCAAGTCCATTCTGCCGCCTCATTTCGGGCTCGCTCGTCAAGGCATTCCGGCAGGAAGAGATGAAAAGCGATCATGCCGCTCTGGCACGGGTACCGATGAATCGGCGTGAAGTTCTTGTCCGTGCGCCCGGGAATTGATAAGTATTAACCCATGGGAAAAAACCATTGTTCGGGACCGAGTTACCTCATTTTATCAGGCGCGCACACATTCATCAAACTTTTGTCGAATAAAAAAGGTATTCTTGGTAGTCAGTATAATTGTATTCTGTTCGTGGCACCACGACAACGAATGGTGCATAACCCATTGAAATCCTATGGCTGAGCAATTCACTATGTTCAATTCTTCAACTAATTCATCTCCGTTGGTGAGTGTATGCATCGGTGCCTATAACCGAAAGAAATATATTCGGGAATGTATAGATTCGGCCTTGGCACAGACATGGCCGAATAAGGAAGTGGTGGTGGTGGATGACGCTTCGACGGATGGCACTCGGGAAATTCTACAGAGTTATGAGGAGCGCATTCGTTTGATTTTACGAGATACTAATTCGGGGATTTGTCCGGTTACACGCAATCAGGCGGCACAAGCTGCAAAAGGGGAGCTGATTGCTTTTTTGGATTCGGATGATCTTTGGTATCCAGATAAACTGGCTAAGCAGGTTGAGTTTATGCAAACCCATCCTGAGATCCCGCTTTGCCATACATTGTGCCATATTATTGACGAAAATTCAGATGTGGTGAGTGTACGGCATGGCTTGGGTGTCGTTCCTGAAACCGGCATGATCTTTGAGCGGTTGTTGGAACACTGCTGGGTGACAATCTCGAGCGTGTTGGTTCGCCGGACACTTTTTGATGAAGTGGGGTGGTTTTGCGAAGAGTCTGAAACAGGGATTATCGGAGAAGATCATGATTTTTTTCTGCGCGTGGCCCGTGCCCATCCCATCGGGCTTATACCTGATGTCTTGGCGGGATATCGCAAGGCGGACACGGGTGTGTCGCGGGGACGTTGGAAGGACACGCCGGAATCTCAAACATTTCATGAAATCCTGATCAAACGTCGTCATATTTGGGAGGGTGTTGTTTCGAAATCCCGTGTGATTCGTGCGCACAGCCAAGCCTGTATTGCCAATGCCCAGTATTGGCGCGATCAAGGTGGAAGTAGGCGGGCACTCTATTTTTGCTGGCGAGGATTACGTCATGAACCGGCAAGATTTGACCTGTGGCATGAGACCGTAAAATCTGTTTTCCGGACATTGTTCCCGCGCCGGTAAGTTTGCTGGTATGACACCGTTGCCTTATGTCATTCTGTTTCGCCCTAGTGGATTTTTGGTTCAATCTGGCATGGAGCCAGTAACTCGATACTTTGGGGCTCGAAAACTGATGTTTTCTCCGGCATGGAGTCGTCTGGAGAAGAAGAGCTGGACGCTTGGGAATGCGTTGCGTCAGTGGGGGATTCGCCATTATGGGTCAAAGTGGAATGCCTTAGTTCCGTGGAGGGATGAAAAGTGTCTGACATGCAGGCGAAAGAATGGGAGTATCGATGCTGCCAAAGATTGAAGGAAGGCTATGAATATATCCTACACCAATGAATTGCATGCGAAATACAGCAATCGAACACTTGCCTCTGCCGAGGCGATCCTGCCATTGGTATTATCCCCGATGGTGCCGGAATCCGTCGTGGATGTCGGCTGCGGTCACGGATGGTGGCTGAGCGTTTGCTTAAAACTGGGGGTGAAAACAGTGCTGGGATTGGATGGAAGCTACATTGAGCCCTCGCAAATGCGGATCCCTCCGGATTCTTTTCAGGCAATGGACTTAAACTCTCCCGGAATAATTTCACAAAAATTCGATCTGGCGATATCGGTTGAAGTTGCCGAGCATTTGCATCCGAGTTCGACAGGTGGCTATCTAGATTTGCTGGCATCGCTAAGCGATCAAATTCTGTTTTCCGCAGCTATACCTGGGCAAGCAGGAGATGCGCACGTCAATGCCCGCTGGCCAGCATTCTGGATCAACGAGCTCGAAAAGCGCGGATTCGTCGCTTTGGATTTTATCCGTCCAATAATCTGGCACAACGAAGAAGTTGCGCTCTGTTATCGGCAGAATATCCTGTTTTTCGTCTCAAAACATAAATACGACAGCGATCCTCAGCTTCGGATGTTGCCCCGGACCAATTGCCTGCATCTGATTGATGAAGGTATCTTGGAATCGTTACTTGGGTTCCGCGCGAGTCTGCATCGGTGCATGGCGCTTCTTGGAAACATGGCGTGGCGCAGAACCCCTCGATAATTACCCGTCCCTTCCAAGGATGCCGAAGTCTATGCATGTGTTTCTGATTGGACATCGTCCGGACGATTTCTGTGCCTCCTCCGGCATGTTCCCGGTTTCTCGCGCCTTGGCGGCACAGACCATCCAGCATGCCGCGTTGTACCGGCGCGTTATACGGAAAAGTTGGCGGGCGGGGCATGCGTTGCAGGAATGGGGTGTCCAGCACTATGGGTCCAAATGGAATGCCCTGCTTCCGTTTTGGGACGAGTGGAAAATCCTCCGGAAGTTACCGTACGCGGTAAGTCCCTATATCGCACATTTTATTTGGGGTGAGTTTGCTGCACCGAAGCGGGTTGCGGCGTATCGGCGCAAAGGGGGGCGGGTGGTGGTGAGTGTGCATTGCAGTCCGCGGAGATGGGAGAGTGTTTGGCTGCGGCCGGACGGGTATGCGCGGGCGGATATGGTGGTGTTGACGTCGGAGTGTCAGCGGCCATTTGTCGAGCGGGATGTGCCGCCGGAGAGGGTGCGGACCATTTTGCACGGGGTGGTGTCGGATTATTTCAAGCCGCCGGAGATTCGGGAGCCGCGGAGCGATTGGTTGCGTTTGTTCATGCTGGGGAACACGGAGCGGGATCACGAGTTTGCCGCCAAGGTGGCCGCCAAACTGCCGGCGGACCAGTTTGAGTGGCGAATTCGTACCACTTCCCATGAAAAATCATTTTATGCGGGCATCCCGGCCGTCAGTCTCTTGCCGCGGTTGACGGACGAGCAGATGCTGGCGGAATATCAGCAGGCGGATGTCTTGGCGATGCCGATGTTGGACAGCGCGGCGAATAATGTGTTTTTGGAGTCGATGGCGTGTGGAACGCCCGTTATGACCAACAATACCGGAGGCGTGCCGGAATATCTGAGTTCAGATTGCAATTTTGTGATGAGTAATGATCGGAATGTGGACCAATGGGTCGAAAAACTGCTTTGGCTGGAGCAGAACCGGGATGTGGCCGAAAGAATGCGTCCGGCGACGCGTGCCTGGGCGGAACGATTCGATTGGAAGATCATTGCGGAGGATTATCGCGCGATGTATCGGGAGCTGCTTGCATGAATTATCCAGGCTGGAGCGAGGTTGAGATGGCGCGCCTAACGGAGTGTGCAAACCGCGCGAAGTAGGCGGAAAAACATGGGAAAGTGGCGGTATATCCTGTTGGACTTGGCTGGCCGGTGGTGGCCGGGGCGTCGCGGACCGGGAAACGCCATTGTTGTGTTTTCGCCGGGTCATTTGGGCGACATTTTGCATGTTGTGCCGATGCTGAAGGCTTTGCGAACTGGGCAGCCAGAAAAGAGGATAATTTGGCTGGTGGGGCCCTGGAGCGAGGCTTTGGCGCGTCGTTTCGACCATTTTGCGGATGAAATTCGTGTTTTTGGGCCAAATTCGCCAAATTTGACGCGAAACAGCCGGAATTTTCGCCAAAATGGGTGGTTTCAATGGAAATTCGCGCAAAACTTGCGAAAAACGGGCGTGGAGACCCTGATTGGGCCGTTTGGGGGAGTGGGGCGCTTTTTGGCGAATGCCATTCGTCCAAAGCGCTGGATTGGCATCGGAGACTGGCGTCCGCCGCGCGTGCGTCCCGAGATCGAAACGATCGTCCAGCCCTACGAAACAGACCGTTATGAGGCCGATGCGTGGTGCGGCCTGCTCAAACCGCTGGGGATCGAGGCCACGGCCGATCGGCTGGAATATGAGGTGAAATCGGATGAAAAGGCCGCGGCGGAAGCCTTTTTGCGCTCGGAGGGGGTGGATTTGGGGGTTCCACTGGTTTTGGTGGCGCCAGGGTCGGGCTGGAGCGGCAAAAATTGGCTGCCGGAGCGTTTTGCGGTGATTGCCAACTGGCTGCAAGTCGAAAAGTTGGTTCAAATTGCCTGGATTGGGGGAAAAGGGGAGGAAAAACTGGTTCCGCCGACGCAAAAAGACGATTTTAACTGGATTGGGCGGACCAAACTGCCGATTTTGGCTGCAATTATGGAAAAGTCGCGTCTTTTTATTGGAAATGACGGTGGTTTGCTCCATTTTGCGGCGGCGGTTGGTCTGCCGACGGTTTCGATTTGGGGGCCGACCAGTCCGGGCAAATGGGGCCCCAGGGGGCCGATTCACCGGCAAATTCGTAAAGTCGAGCGTTGTGAGGGGTGTATATACTGGGATTACCGCGCAACTTGCCTGCATGACCAGGCCTGCATGAAGGCGGTGTCGGTGGAGGATGTGAAAGAGCAGATTCAGGAACAACCCCAAGAGCCAGTGAACATTAAATCTCGTGATTCAGCCGACATGGGAGGGGACGGTGGCAGGAACCGCGGGAAGCGAGGAGATAATTTTGTCGGAGATAATGGTGGAACCGATAAGATAAACAGGATACAATTCCGAGGGTGGAAGTGTCTGGAGTAGAAGATGGAATGACTAGGCGGCAGAATAACCTCATAGTTGTGGCGACCTTGGGTCTATTTTCAGCCGGAATTCGTTTGCTTGCGGCACGCAGTGCCTATCCGGCATGTGGGGATGCGGGGCATTTTGTACAACATGGTGTTGCGTTGGCAAATGGTGTGCCGGGGGCAATGTCCACCTATTGGTCGCAGGGGATGATCGCAATCGCCGCTGCCGCGGTGAAGTTGGGGTTGGATCCTCGATACGCCATGCAGGCAACCACTTTGGTTTCCGGAGTGGCTGTGGTCCTCTTGTTTTTGGGTGTTGTCTGGCGCTTGACAGGTTCTCGCGGAATGGCCCTAATCGGCGGAGTCATTCTCGCCGTAAATCCCACGATGGTCCAGTATTCCATTACGGGGTATTCGGAAATGCCCTATATGGCGTTTTTGATGACTGGGGTTTGGGTTTCATTGTCGCCGTGCGTGAAGCCTCTGCTAACATACGGGCTAGCGGGGGCACTGATTGGGGTCGGTGGCTACTTCAAAGGCTTAGATGCTGCCGTCGCGGCCTGTGGATTGGGTCTTTTTGTGCTTTTCCAAAAGAGCGAAGGATGGCGTAACAAAATGACGTATGCGAGCGCGGTCCCGGTTATGGCGTTTGTCGTGCTGTTGCCTCTATGTATTTTTACTTATGCAAATTCGGGCAGCTTTACGCCGGGATCGAAGGGGGGACGGGCGTTTTTAGCATTAGGATCAGATTGGGCAGACTCAAAAAAAGTTTACGCGGCAGATGGACTTCAACTTGAGAAATCTTCTAGTGCTGACATTATGCGACAAATGCCCAGCCGGGTTATTTCGAATGCCAAAGAAACCTTCAGAATATTTAATCGTCAGATTTTCATAAAAGGTTTGCAAATGGGCACGATCTTATTTTTTCTGGTGCTAGCTCGACTGGCTTTATCCTTGTGGCAAGAAAGAATCAAGGAAACCCTTCTGCCCCTCTGTCTCCTATTGTTGCAAATGATATTGTTATGGTTGGTACTTCTTCATAACAGGGTGTTGATGCCGAGCTTGCCTTGGGTTGTTTTACTGTTCCTTTTAGCTTCGCAGACAGAAATGTGGCGGGCGTGCATAAAGAGTTTTGGGAGAGGGAGCGTCAGCATAATATTACTCATTTTTCTGTCTGTGAATTTGCTGTATTCACAACACGCTTTTGCATCTGAATTCGTCTGGTGGCGTTATGCCAACACTAAGACATGTGCAAAGATACTCAAAGCGCATGGCGGGACCGACAAGGATGTAGTCATGCATTATGGACCCCAGTTGGCCGTTGAATTCAACAAGACCAATCCTTTGAAAACAGTTGAGGTTCCATACGGCACCATTGAACAAGTTTCGGAGGTTGCCGATAAATTTAATGTACGTTTCATTGTAATATCTGACTCCTTCCGGTCTCACTGGCCGGTTGCAAGACTGTTTGATGAGGGTATATCTGCACCGGAAAACTGGGTCCTGCTTGAAGAACTTATTTTTCCGAAAGAGGAGTGGACCGGGTGGAGTGGGCATCCGGGAGAACGGTGCCGGATCTATGAACGGCGAAATGCGGCAAGCTCGGATATGAGGTGCCAGTGATTCAACCACGATTGCTGTCCATTTTAGTGCCGGTCTACAACGAGCGGGCTTATCTTCGCCATGTACTTGAGCGTGTTTTGGCCGCGCCTCTGCCTGACGGAATGAAACGGGAGATCATTGTTGTCGATGATGGCTCGACGGATGGATCTCAAGAACGTCTTCAGGAGATTACACAGCAATATCCTGAGCAAATCCGCTTGTTTTGTCAGGACAAGAACAAAGGTAAGGGGGCCGCCATCCGCCGTGCAATTTCGGAGATGAGAGGTGACATTGCTATCATTCAGGATGCCGATCTCGAGTATAATCCTGCTGAATATGCGAGCATTCTGGCACCGATCCTGCGCCATGGGGCCGATGTGGTTTATGGGTCTCGTTTTGCGGGGAGCCAGCAGCGCAGGGTTCTGAATTTCCACCACGAGTTGGGGAACCGTTTTCTCACGTTCTGCTCTAATTGGTTTACGGGGCTAAACTTGACGGATATGGAAACCTGCTACAAGGCATTCCGCTCCGATTTGCTGCGAACGATCCCCTTGCGTTCTTCCCGGTTTGGCATCGAGCCAGAAATTACGGCGAAAGTTGCCAAGCGGAGAGCCACGGTTTATGAGGTGCCGATCAGCTATTATGGGCGTGGATATGTGGAAGGGAAGAAAATAGGGTGGAAGGATGGTATTTCTGCGCTTTGGACAATCTTAAAATATTGGATTTTGGATGATTGTTTTGATGAAAAATATGGTCACGCCATTCTTCACTCCCTTTCCCATGCCCGGCGCTATGCGGAATGGCAAGTTGCCACCCTTTTACCCGACATGGGAGAACGGATACTAGAAATCGGTTCAGGCATAGGCAATATTAGTCGCTTGTTACCCAAGCGGGAGCATTTGACTGTGTCGGATTGCAATGTCGAATATTTGGAGATATTGAAGTCGGCTTTCCGTGGGAATGAATTGGTCGCTGTGGAAAAATTTAATCTCACCAGCGATGCCAATGTTGATCGCTTGCGTAACAACGGATACGACACCATTGTCTGCCTGAATGTGCTGGAACACATTGCTGATGATGAAGAAGCTTTGCGACGGATGCGTCATATCCTCAAATCGGGAGGGAGGCTTTTACTTCTTGTGCCCCAATACAAGTGGTTGTTTGGTTCATATGATCGGCTTGTCCAGCACTACCGGCGCTATAATCGAGACGAACTCCGCAAGAAATTGGAGGCCGCAGGATTCCACATATGTCGGCTTCGGGGATTCAACAGGGCAAGTACTCCGGGATGGTGGTGGAATGCTGTGATATGCAAGCGCGGACAGATGGGCCGATTCCAACTGAAACTCTTCGACATGATGGTGCCGCTGTTGAAGCGAATCGATCGTTGGCTGCCGATGCCCGGTCAGTCTTTAATAGCAGTTGCTGAAGTCCGAAGCGGAGCAGAGCAAGCGGATAAGGACATGGCTGGATTATGTGGTGAGTCCTGATGAACGTGTTGCGACGGAGGCCTTTTTGCGTACCGAGGGGGTGGATTTGGCCGTTTCTCTGGTCTTGATTGCTCTTGAGTCGGGCTGGAGTGGCAAAAATTGGTTGCCGGAGCGGTTTGCGGTTGTTGCCAATTGGCTACAAGCCGATAAGTCGGTTCAAAAGATCGGGAGCGGGAGAAAACGGGTAAGAATGGGCCGAAAATGGTGAAAGGGAGTGAAAAAGGGGTGGATTTGGGTGAAAATGGGCGGGGGTGAGAGGTAATGGGCGACTGCCGGATTGGGTAGGGGGGGAATGGGGTTGTGTGGGGAGGGGGGCGGGGGGTATAGTGAGCGGGATATGACGTGGCTTGGGCATGTTGGGGCCGGGGTGCTGGCGCGGCTGGGGCGGGCGGCGCGGGTGACGGCGGTGGTGTGGGGGGTGCTGGCGAGGGCGGCGTTGCCGGGGACGTGGTCGGGGCCGATGCGCAACGTGCTGGCGCGGCAAATTTTGTTTACGGGGCTGGAGGCGATGAGGTTTGTGTCGCTGATCGCGCTGATTGTGGGGGCGCTGGTGGTGGTGCAGGCGCAGTACTGGCTGACGCGGCTGGGGCAGACGGCGCTGATTGGTCCGATTTTGACGGCGGTGGTTTTGCGGGAGCTGGGGCCGCTGCTGACGCATTTTGTGGTGATCGCTCGGAGCGGGACGGCGATTTCGACGGAGCTGGCGAGCATGAAGGTGCGGGGGGAGGTGCGGGCGTTGGACGCGATGGGGATTGACCCGTTTGTGTATCTGGTGATTCCCCGGGTGCTGGGGGTGGCGGCTTCGACGTTTTGTCTGACGATTATTTTTCTGGGGGTGACGTTTCTGGGGGGGTACGCGTGCATGTGGGTGATTTTGCTTGGGGATATTGATATGGGGCTGTTTTTGGGGAATATCATCGGGGCGGTGACAATTCCGGATGTGTACAGTTTGCTGGCGAAGGCGATTATTCCGGGGTTGCTGACGGGGGCGATTTGCTGTGACGAGGGGCTGGGGGTGGGGGAGGCATCTACGGAGGTGCCGATCGCGGCGACGCGCGGGGTGGTGCGGTCGGTGGGGGCGCTGTTTGTGACGTCGTTGTTGATTTCGTTGGCGGCGTATCTGTGAGTGGAGTGATGTCGAACGCGGCGGAGAGGGTGGCGCTGGAGGCGCGCGGGGTGGCGCGGGGGGGGGCGGTGTGGTCGTTCGCGTTGCGCGCGGGGGGGGCGGTGTGGATTCCGAACGATGACGCGCCGGAGGGGGAGTGGCTGGATTGGCTGACGGGGATCGAATGGCCGGGGGAGGGTGAGGTGTTCTGGCAGGGGGGGGAATGGCGGCAGTTGGGGGCGGCGGCGGCGGCGCGGGAGCGGGGGCGCATCGGGTGCGTGTTTGCGGACGGGGGGCTGGTGGCGAACCTGGATATGGATGAAAATGTCTGGCTGCCGGCGCGGATTCATCGTTGGGAGGGGGCGGGGGGGCAGATCGAGGAATGGGCGCGGTTTTTCGGGTGCTGGCCTTTGTCGTCGGAGCGGGCGCCGGTGGTGGGCGAGCGGCTGCGGCGGCGTCTGTTGTGGACGCGGGCGTTCGCGGGGCGTCCGGCGGCGCTGATTTTGGAGCATCCGCTGGTGGAGGCGTCGGCGGAGGATTGTGAGTTGCTTTTCGAGGGGATTCGCCGGGCGCGGGAGTGGGGCTGCGCGGTGGTTTGGTTGGACCGGGAGTTGCCGGAGGAGACGAGAGCGGCGCTGGCCCCGCTGACGCGGGCGGAGGCGCGGCCGCAAGCCTGAATAATTCACCAACATGGCTGAAAACATTTCAATTTATTGCGGAGTAACATGATATGATATTTTGTAATTGTTTAACAATTTTCATCCATGTTGTCCTTCGGCGCGACGATTCCGACCCGTCTGCCGCGTTATTCGGGGCTCGCAGTATGTCCAACCAGCTTCGCCCCGCCTGCCTTGCATCCGGGCCGGACTTGTCGCATGAATTATCCAGGCTAGGAGCGTGATATGGCCAAGAAGTTTAAGTTTCGATATGTGAATGAGATTGTCGGCGCGTTTGTGATGCTGGTGGTGTTGTTGCTGCTGGCGGGCGTGCTGGTGGCGGGCCGGGCGCAGCACTGGTTCGAGCCGATGTATGACATCGAGCTGCAATTTCCGCCGGAGGGGTCCATGGACCTGCTGAAGGGGGCGGAGGTGATGCTGCTGGGGGCGCGGGTGGGGAGCGTGCAGGATATTTCGGTGGATGACGCGGGGAACATTATGGGGAGCATCCGGGTGAGGGGATCGTTCATGCGGTTTGTGCGGAAGGATTCGATCGCGCTGGTGAAGAAGAAGATGGTGGTGACGGGGGACGCGTATATCGAGCTGACGCGCGGGACGGGGGCGGAGCTGCCGCGGAGCGGGGGGAGCATTGCGTGCGAGAAGGACACGGAAATCATGCAGATGCTGGAGGAGGCGCTGGAGCGGCTGGAGAAGGAGGCGGAGCACACGCTGGGGCTGGTGAACCGGGCGATTGAGGAGTACACGACTCTGGCAGGGGCGATGAATGATCCGGCGGGGAATTTGCAGCAGATGCTGGCGAGCGCGAACGGGCTGATTGAGGATCTGCGTTCGGGGCCGGGTCTGCCGGCGAAGATATTGAATGATCCGGGCATGGCCCAGGAGGTGGAGGGGCTGCTGGGACAGGTGCAGGAGCTGATGACGAAGGTGAACGCGATGGCGTCGGACTTGCAGGCGGTGAGCGCGTCGCTGCCGGAGCTGGTGAGCACGGTGGCGGACGAGGTGGACGATTTGCCGGTGGTGGTGGGCGAGGCGCAGACCCTGATGCGTGAGACGACCGTTTTGATGGAGGGGCTGCAGCGGCATTGGTTTTTACGCAAGTATATGGAGTCGGATGACGCGATGTTGGCGGAGGAGGTTTTGTACTGATGAAGAGGATGGCGATTGGAGTGCTGGGCGTCGCGTTGGTGGCGCTGGTGGCGGCGGGGTGCGCGACGACGAGACCGCCGCAGTTTAGCGACGAGGTATGGATCTCGCACGTGACGACGGGGCGGGGGTGTTTCGCGCGCGGAGATTTCCGGCGGGGGGCGGACGCGTTCGGGCGGGCGCAGAGCCGGGCGCGGGCGTTGGATGACGCGGAGGCGCTGGCGGTGGCGAGCGTGGACCGCGCGGTGTGCCTGCTGCAGCTGGGACGGGCGGCGGAGGCGTTGGGGGGGGTGGAGGAGGCTCTGGCCGAGGGGGGGGTGTCGGGGGCGCGGCGGCAGGAGTTGCAGGCGGCGGGGGCGCGCGCGGAACTGGCGCTGGGGCAGCCGGAGGCTGTTCTGGCGCGGACGGAGGAATTGCTGAAGGAGAAGTTGGCACCGCGGGTGCAGGGTCAGGCGTTGCTGGCGCGCGCGGGGGCGGAGCTGGCGCTGATGGATGTGTCGGCGGCGGAGCGGACGCTGGCGGGATTGTCGTTGGCGGCGTGGCGCAGGCTGCCGGGCAGTTTGCGGGCGGAACGGGCGGAGCTGGAGGCGCGGCTGGCGGCGATTTTGGAGGCGCCGGACAGCGCGCTGGCCTGGCAGCAGCGGGCGATCGAGCTGTGGCGCGAGGCGGGACGACTGCCGGAGATGGCGCGGGCGCTGGCGGCGGCGGGGCGCTACGCGCGGGCTACGGGGAATCCCACGCTGGCGAGCGACTGCTTCTGGCGGTCGGCGCGCAGCCTTTGGGCGCAGGGGCTGGCGGAGGATGCGGCGGCGATGCTGGAGGAGGGGCGGATTTGCGCCGCGTTCTCCCAGGATGAGGCGGCCAGCCAGCGGATGGCGGATTTGCTGGTAACCATCCGAGGCGAAAAACGACTTGAGGAATAGAGGAAGCAGGGTGATGGCATGAAGATGAAACTGGCCATTTGTGCCGGGCTCCTGGCGGCCACGTGGACTTGGGGCGCGGAGATGAGCGTGCAGGTGCGCGAGGGGCAGCTGCGCAACCGGGCATCGTTTTTGGGGGCGGTGAACGGGACGGTGACCTACGGCGACCGGGTGACGGTGGGGCAGAAGCAGGCCGGCTGGATCGAGGTGGTGCGCTCGCCTTCGGGGGTGACGGGCTGGATTCACGAATCGGCGTTGACGCCCAAGCGCATTGTGTTGAGTTCGGGGACGGATGACGCGCGGATTGGCGCGAGCGGGGAGGAGGTGGCGCTGGCGGGCAAGGGCTTCAACAAGGAAGTTGAGGCGGAATATAAAAAGCAGAACGCCAAGCTGGATTACGCGTGGGTGGAGTGCATGCTGAACTTCAAGATTCCGGAGAAGGAATTGGCCGAGTTTCTGAAGCAGGGCGGTTTGGGGAAATAGGGAGGGGGGCGGAATGAAGCGGTTGTATGTCATGATGGCGGGGGCGGCGCTGGTGGTGGCGCTGGCGGGGTGCGAGACGATGAATCAGATTACCGAGGGGGTGACGGGGATTGCGGTGGCGACAGGGCAGCTGTCGGAGGAGGAAGCGGGCAGCATCAACCGCACCACGCGGGCGGTGACGAAGACCTTCGAGGACATCACCCCGGAGCAGGAGTATTACATCGGGCGGACGGTGGCGGCGACGGTGCTGATGGGGTATCGCCCGCTGGAGAACGGAGTGTTGAACAATTATGTAAACCGGGTGGGGCAGTCGCTGGCGCAGTTTTCGTCGCGTCCGGAAACCTTCGGGGGCTACCGTTTTCTGGTGCTGGACTCGGATGAGATCAACGCGTTTGCCGCGCCGGGGGGGCTGGTGCTGGTGACGCGGGGGTTGCTGGCGTGCTGCGAGACGGAGGACGAACTGGCGGCGGTACTGGCGCACGAGATCGGACATGTCGAGAAGCAGCACGGTTTGCGGGCGATCAAGACGGGGCGTCTCAGTACGGCGCTGAGCACGCTGGCGGTGGAAAGCATGAAGACGATGGGCAGCGCGGAGTTGGCCGAGGTGACCAAAGCGTTTGACGAGTCCATCCATGACATCAGCGGGACGCTGATGAACAGCGGCTATTCGCGCAAACTCGAGTTTGAGGCGGACCTCTGCGCGGTGGATATTTTGCGCGCGGCGGGCTACACGCCCGGGGCGCTGGTGGCGATGCTCGAGAACATGGACAAGCGTTGGGAGCCGGCGCGCCTGGACTTCGCGGCGACGCATCCGCCGCCGGCGGACCGGATCAAGGAGCTGAAGCGGCGGGGGGTGGAGACTTCCAAGGATACCAAGCCGGAGCGGTCGCGCCGTTTTCGCGCGGCGGTTGGGGCGCGGTAGCGTTTGCGCGGCATGAAGAAAAAGCTGGGGTATGGTTTGCTGGCCGGCCTGGTGGCGGCCGCGGTGGCGGGGGGGCTGGAGTGGAGCGGGCTGTCGGCGCGGTGGGAGCACGTGATGTCGGACTGGTGCGCGCGGGCGTTGGCCCGGCCGTCGGCGGCCACGGAGCAGGTCAAGCTGGTGCTGGTGGATCAGGCCAGCTTGGACTGGGCGAGCCGGAATCTGGGGTGGTCGTGGCCCTGGCCGCGCGAGGCCTACGCGGTGATTATTCAGCACTTGCAGCGGCAGGGGGCGCGGGTGGTGGCGCTGGATGTGCTGTTTACGGAGCCGTCGGCCTATGGCGTGGCGGATGACGAGGCGCTGGGGGCGGCGATGGGCGGGGGTGGGGCGGTGGTGGCGGCGGTGTTCCTCGGGCGGCAGGCGGATCAGGCGACCACGTGGCCGGAGGGGCTCGCGGCGCGGGGACTGGCGATTGAGGGGCTCGAGGGGTGGCTGGAGTCGCGTCCGGCCGCGGTGGCGGAGCTGACGCTGCCCGGCGCGGCCTTCCCGGTGCCGGAGGTGGCGGGGCAGGCGGCCTGGCTGGGGAATACGAGCGAGACGCCGGATGGCGACGGAGTGTTCCGGCGGGCGGCTCCGTTCCGGTTGTTTGATGGCCGCGCGGTGGCGTCGCTGGGCATGGCGGGCTGGCTGGCGGGGCTGGAGCAGGAGGGTGTCGCGGCCGTGATTGGCGACGACGGCTTGGAGGCGGCGGGTCGGCGAATTCCGCTGGATGGCCGGGGGCGGATGATTGTGAAGTATCGGGGGCCTTCGGGCACGCACGAGGCGTTTTCGGCAGCGGGGATGATTCAGGCGGAGATGCGGATTCTGGAGGGTGGGGAACCGGCGGGCGGGGTGAATGTGAGCGGGTGTCATGTGGTGTTCGGTTTCAGCGCGCCGGGTTTGAAGGATTTGCGGCCGACGCCGATGGGCGGAGACTATCCCGGGCCGGAGATCTACGCGACAGTGCTGGACAATTTGCTGGCGGGCGATTTCATGCGCGACGCGCCACCGTGGGCGGTCCGACTTTGGCTGGTGGCGCTGGCGCTGGTGGCGGGGGTGGCGGCGGCCGCGGCGCGCAACGCCTGGCAAAGCGCGCTGGCGGCGCTGGGGCTGTTGGTGCTGCCGACGCTGGCGGGTTTCGCGGCGTGGCTGCCGGGGGTGGTGCTGCCGATGGCGGGGCCGACCGCGGGCGTCGGGATGGCGCTGCTCGGGGGCGCGATGGTGAACTTTGTCCTCGAGGGCCGGCAGAAGATGTTCATCAAGGGCGCGTTCAAGCATTATCTGAGTCCGGTGGTGATCGAGCAGATCATGCGGGATCCGGGCAGCCTGAAGCTGGGCGGGGAGCGGCGCGAGCTGTCGATTTTCTTTTCGGACCTGGAGGGGTTTTCGGCAATTTCGGAGCGGCTGGGTCCGGAGGAGTTGACGGCGCTGCTGAATGATTATTTGACGGACATGACCGACATTATTTTGGAGGAGGGGGGCACGCTGGACAAGTATGAGGGGGACGCGATCATCGCGTTTTGGAACGCGCCGCTGGCGCAGGAGGATCACGCGGCGCGGGCGGTGCGGGCGGCGGTGCGCTGCCAGCAGAAACTGGCGGAGCGTCAGACGGAGTTTGCGGCGCGGGCGGGGACGGAGCTGAAGATGCGCATCGGGCTGAACACCGGTCCGGTGGTGGTGGGCAACATGGGGTCGCATCAGAGGTTTGACTATACCGTGCTGGGCGACGCGGCGAATCTGGCGTCGCGGCTGGAGGGCGCCAACAAAGCGCTGGGGACGTATTTGATGATCGCGGAATCTACGTGGCAGGCCACGGGCGGTCTGTTCCCGGGGCGCGAGCTGGGGGAGTTGACGGTGGTGGGGCGCAAGACGCCGGTGCGGGTGTTTGAGGCGACCGGGCTCGAGGGCGTGCCGGGGCGTGAGTCGGACCGGGCGTTTGCGGACGCGCTGGCTTTGGCGCGGGCGGGGCGCTGGGCGGAGGCGGCCGAGGCGTTTGGCGCGCTGGCGGATGACGCGGCGGCGACGACTTACGCAAAGCGGTGCCGCGAGCTGGCCGACCGCGGCGCGGCGGCGTGGGACGGGATCTGGAATCTGACGGAGAAGTGAGGCGGCATGAAGGTTTTTCTGGGCGGAGCTCGGGGCAGTTTTCCGGTGTCGGGCGAGGATACGCTGAAGTTTGGCGGCGAGACGTTCGCGCTTCTGATTGAGGGGGAGGATGGCACGCAGTTGCTGGTGGACGCGGGCAGCGGCGTGCAGCGGCTGCGCGAGAGGCTGCGGCCGGGCGCGACGCTGTTGTTTACGCATACGCATCTGGATCATTTGATCGGGTTGCCGGCGCTGACGGAGTGCTGGCCGGCGGTGATGGTGTCGCCGCGGGGCGGGCTGGCGGATGTGCTCGAGCGGGTGTTTTCGCCGCCGGTGTGGCCGGTGCGTTTGCCGGCGGCGGAGTTTGCGATGCCGTCGGAGCCGTTCGCGGCGGGCGGGTTGCGGGTGAGCTGGCGGGAGGTGGCGCATCCGGACGGGTGCGTGGCCTACCGGGTGGATGAGGCGGCGGGCGGGGCGAGCGTGGTGGTGGCAACGGATATCGAGTGGCAGGCGATGACGGCGGAGGAGCAGGAGGGGTTTGTGGAGTTCGCGCGGGGGGCGGGGCTGGTGGTGTTTGACGGGCAGTTCGCGCCGGAGGAGTACGGGGAGCGGCGGGGGTGGGGGCATAGCACGTGGGGGGATGCGGTGGAGGTGGGGGGACGGTGCGGTGCGGGGCGGGTGTGGGTGGTGCATCATGCGCCGGGGAGGGGGGATGGGGAGTTGGAGGGGATGGGTCGGCAGGTGGGGATGGTGGCGGGGGGGGTGGAGGTGGTGATGGCGGGTAGTGGAGCGGTGTGGAGTTGTGGTGGGTGAGGGTGTGTGGGTGGCGGGGATGGTGGGGAGTGGGTGGATGGGGGATGGGAGGAGGCGGCCATCCCGCAGGCGCGGGACGGACGGCAGAGCGATCATGTTTTTGGTGAAGCGAGGGTGGTGGGGGGGATTTTCCTGAGTTCCGAGTTGCCCGAAATTTGAGTCGTAACTCATTGGTAATCAATGCGAGAATTTCATTTGGGGGTGTCCCGCCCCCCAAAAACCGAATATTTTGCGATAGAAATTTCACTCAAAAACAGT
>JAAZFE010000068.1 GCA_012511885.1 Lentisphaerota bacterium
GCCGCTTGATCATTTGGCTTGCCCCGCCCTCCGCTCCGCGAGAATGGGCTCACCCAAAGCTCGTCGGAGCGGAGCGGAGGGCGGGCGGTGGTTTTGGTGAAGAAACCATAAAATTTTACGAAGAACCTTTTTTAGCCCCATTTTCGTCGGCAGCTGCCGACTGTTCCCAGGCGCGTTAGCGCCTGCTCCCATGCTTCCATGCTCCATGCTCGCCGCAAAGCGGCGTCGCGCCAGCGCCCAACCAAGCACCAAGCACAAAGAACCAAGCACCAAGCACCAAGCACAAAGCACACGCCGCGCAGCGGCTCCCCCGCTGGCCCTTACGGATGCACCGTCGCGTCGTACGGATTGGTTCCCGCTTGGAACTCCTCGTCATTTGTGAACCCGTCGCCGTCAAGGTCGTCGTCCGGCTCCGTCCCCGGGTCGCCCGGGGTCACATTATACTGCAACAGAAATTCCTCATAAGCCGTCCAATCCGGCGCCACATAGGGCGCGATGGTGACGTTGTCCACGTTCACGCGCGAGTCGCCCGAACCCAAATCCAGCCGGATCCGCACATGCAGCGCCGTGTTGATCCCCACCGGCACCTCATAATAGGTCAGCGCGTCCGCGCGCGCGCTCACCCGCCCCACCTCGAACCAGGCATTGCCCTCGAGAGTTTCCGCCACCTCCACCACCAGGGTCGATCCGGTCCGCGGCTCTTCTGGCTCGTGATACATCGCGTGCTGGAAGGAAATCAACCCCACGCCCATCCCCGGCAGCAGTTTGTCCTGCGAAGTCATGCTCGGCGGGAAAAAGGTACCGAACCGCCCCGAACGCAGGCCGTTTTTGGGATCATTGGCCGCTTCGCCAATGATCACCTGGTCCAGCAGCCAGGGAGTGCCGCTCAAATTGACCACCTCGGCCGCGCTGCCGGTCTTGACTTCGTTGGCATTGTCAAAAGTAACTTCCAGCGATCCCTCCGGCAGATATTCCGTCACCAGAATGTCAAGACTCTTGGACACGCTGCCGTATTGGTTGGTCGCCGTCACCGCCAGCGCATAGGTCTGGCCCTCGTCCGCCGCCGCCGGCCGGAAATAGAACACCGAATTGGAAAAACTTGCCGGCCCCGCCGCGCCCGGGTCAAACGACCACGACGAAATCCCGCTGCCCCCCATGGGGAACAACGACACCGCCACCTCCAGCAGATTGCTCACATGCACCTGCACCCCCGTGCCGGGCCTGAACGTGATGGCTGGCGGCTCCGCCGTCGAGACCGCCTCACCGTAAATCTTCAGTGTGTTGGCCTGAATGCGCCAGTTGCCGCCGCTTCCTTTCGCCTTGTAGCCATAAAACCTGACTTTGAACGTCTGCCCGTCCGACACTACGATGTTCAGGTCGGGTATTGAATGGCTGCGAATGCTCGTGTTGTCCGGAATATCCCCGCTCGCCAGCTGGTCGTAAGTTGCAAAATTGTTCAACGAGGCACGGACGACATACGCCAGTGGCCCGGTGCCGGAACGATACTCGCCGAAATCAATCTGGCTGATCATCAGCCCGTGCCCGGCATTGGGCGTCAGGCTCACCTCGAAATAATCCGTCAAATCCACCACGTTGTTTGGGGTCCAGCTGTTGGCATAGCCCCCGTTGACGCCATAGGTGATCGAACCAATTCCCGATCCGCCCGTAAAATTGCCCACCGTCACCTTGCCCGATTCATCCGTCACCCCGGCCCCGTTCGCGGTCAGTTCCCACTCCCCCAGCACCGCCCCCCGGCTCACGGCCGCAACGCCCAACACGAGCGCCCAGGCCAAACTCAATACTATTCGCCGTTTCATGCGTCATTCTCCCGATAGAGGTTTGAGAACGCCCCTACCATACTGCCGCCGTCCCCAAGAATCCACCAAAAACATCACCGCCGCCCACAATCCGCCAACTCTTGCTTGCCAGCCCACCACCCCCGGAGTATGGTTTGGACTGGGAAAAACCCCTCGGAGTGTGAGGTCAACGATGAAGCATAAAGTTGGGATTGCGGGAACCATCATGGCCCTGATGACGCTGGCGGCTCACGCCCAGTCGTCGTCCTATGCCTCCATGGCCGTGCCCGGCTCCCACAACGGGTGGAGCACCACCCCCACCATGGTCAAAAAGGCCGACTACACCTGGGTGGGCACCCAAACCCTCGCCACCGCCAACGGCGAGTTCAAGTTCGCCGCCAACGGGGGCTGGACCGACAACTGGGGCGGCAACTTCACCGTTCAGCACCCCCCCGCCTGGAACGCCGGCAGTCTTGGCCCCAGTCATGCCGCCAACATCTCCTACTTCGACATCACCCCCGGCCAATATGTGTTCACCTTTTACGAGCAGACCCTTGCTTTCGACATGGTGCCCCTCACCGCCGCCGCCAAACCCAATGCCGTCCAGATCATCGGCTCCTTCAACGGCGATGGCGCCACCCCGGTTGGCACCATGACCAACATCTCCGGCGACACCTGGGAAACCATCTTCGAGCTCAACCAGGGCGCGGACTTCCTCGTGAAGGTCACCTCCTCCTCCGGCGCCACCACCCGCGGCGCGCTGCTGCCTGCAACCATCACCACCGTCCCCTTCGCCAACGGCAATCCGGCCGCCGCCTCCCGCTACACGCTCGACACCATCAGCGGCCTCTATCAGTTCACCTACAACTCGAAATCGAACCTCTTCGACATCATCCGCATCCGCACCAACGCCTTCCTGCTCAGTTCGGTCTCCGCGGTCGGCAGCTTCGTCGCCGGCAATCCGCCCGACGTCAACCTCGAGAAAGTCGGTGACACCCTCTGGCAGGCCGATTTCGTGGTCACCAACACCTCGAACTTCACCCTCGCCTTCATCGGACGCGACGCCACCGACGACATCGGCCGCTACTGGGGCCTGGACGCCGCGGCCTCCACCAACCACCCCGCCAGCGGCTACATGCTCTCCTCGGATGAAAACCCCCTCGCCGACCTCACCGTCAACAGCGTGCAGCCCGGCAACTACCGCATCGCCCTCGACACCCGCAGCGGCGCCTATGTCATCCAGCAGCGCTATAGAATCCCCGGCCCCATCAACCTGGTCACCAACCCCTCCTTCGAAAACGTCTCCGGCGGCATCCCCGCCGGCTGGGACGTCTATCACGCCACCAGCGGCGACTTCGCGGACTTCGGCGCCCGCTCCGGCTCCCGCTGCGGCGTCCTCATGCGCAAAACCGATGAAAACGACTGGGACCTGGGCAACTTCGACCAAACCACCGCCACCCTCCCCATCAACTCCTCGGGCAGCCTCTTCCGGGTCTCCGCCGCGCTGCGCACCAAAGGCGACTGGCAAGCCGACCTCGTGCGCGTCATCATCGAATGGAAAGACGGCGACACCACCATCGGCGAAGCCGCCGTCGAAGCCACCGAGCTCTCCGAACGCTGGACCGTCCACACCGTCGAAACCACCGTTCCGCGCGACGGCCTCGCCGCCAAAATCCTCATCAAATACGACGGCGACCCCGGCACCGGCTTCCTGCTCGTGGACGATGTCGAAGCCCGCTTCGCCGCCTCCCGCGCCCAGAACTTCGACAGCTGGGGCAAATTCAACTCCTTCCAGAGAATCAATCCCGACTGGGAAGCCACCAGCGGCAAGGCCATCCTCAACCGCCAGGCCAGCTCCCCCACCGGCGGCGTGGTCATCTCCAAATACATCGAAGGCACCGGCAACAACAAAGCCATCGAAATCTATAACGGAACCGGCAGCGACATTGATCTCGGTGGGACCAACAACTACGCCCTCTATCAATACAACAACGGCTCCGCCGCCATCTCCGCCACCATCCCCCTGACCGGCATCCTCCGGGCCGGCGAAACCCTCGTCGTGGGCCGTCCCGACGGCCCCCCCGCCTACGCCCCCAACCCCACCATCAAAAACTCCCCCAATTTCCTCCCCCACAAGGACCTCACCTTCAACGGCGACGACGTCATCGTCCTGCGCAAGGGCGGAGCGGCCACCCAACCCATCGACCGCGTCGGACGCACCGGCGGCCACAACCAGCCCGGCAGCCTCCTCGCCTACTTCATGACCGACCACACCCTCCACCGCAAACCCCATATCCTCTGGGGCAACACCACCGCCGCTGGCGGCGCGTTCTCTCTCGGCGAATGGGACATCCATCCCAAGGACACCTTCCTCGAACTCGGCTACCACTTCTTCGCCATTGACGACCCCAACGCGCCCTACATCCCCACCGGCTACTGCCTCATGCTCAACACCAACGCCGCCCTCATCAGCCCCGAGTTCGACGACGGCATCGGCGACATCTCCTTCTACGCCCGCGTCGAAGGCTCCGGCAGCGGCTCCGACATCACCCTCGTGCTCGAAACCGCCACCTCGCTGGTGCTCACCAACTGGACCCCCCTGGACACCTTCACCCTCCCCGTCACCCAGACCAACTTCCAGCGCTTCTCCACCTTCACCTCCCAGCCCGACCAGGCCGTCCTGCGCATCCGCCACGTGGCCGACGGCACCACCAACCGCGTCTGCCTCGACGATGTCCTCGTCGAGCAGGCCTACCTCGTGCGCCGCTCCGAAAACTTCAACGAGTGGACCAACTATCTCGGCGCCCCCATCGGCGCCTACACCCGCTCGGAATGGTCAATCCGGAGCGGCACCGTCGGCCTCGGCCCCCGCGAAAGCCCCAGCGCGTTCATCTATCCCGACGCCGGCGCGGTCACCACCCCCACCTTCGAAAGCGGGGTCGGCAACCTCTCCTTCGTCCTCGGCAACATCGTCGGCGAATTCGGCGAAGTCCGCGCCGAAATCCACACCTCCACCAACAACTGGGCCACCTGGGTCACCAACGACACTGTCGGCTTCGTCGGCCACGCCTCCTCCAACATCACCGCGACCTTCAACGTGTCCGTCTTCCTCCCCGGCAAGGCCGCCGCGCGCATCTCCGCCAACGGCTCGCCCCATCCCTTTGCGGTGGACAACGTCCGGGTGGACATCCCCGCCGTTTCGCGCACGCTGACCTTCAACGAACTCACCCCCACCACCACCCCCAGCTACAAAACATTCATCCAGGACGGCTGGGACTGCACCGATATCTCCATCGTGGCCGATGCCGGACTGGCCAGCGGCAATGCCGGACTCATGCGCAACGGCATCATCATCAGCCCTTACATCGAGGACATGGGCGCCATCTCCTTCACCTACAAACTCTCCCAGTACAGTGGCGACGATACCAGCCGCCTCAAAGTCGAGCTGAGCCCCAACGGCCAGACCTGGACCACCATCGCCGCCGCCCTGACCCCTCCCGCCAACGCCCAGGAATACTACTACTTCAACACCAACGCCAACTTCCATTATCTGCGCATCACCCAGACCACCAGCGGCAGGCGCATCCTCATCGATGACATCAACATCCGCCAGCCCGCCCCCCTGCCCTCCTGCAGCATCACCGCCGGACTCTCCCCCTCCGCGCCCGCCCCCAACGAGGGCTTCCACCTCGTGGCTGAAGTCATCGCCCAGAACGGCGCGGACATCCTCTCCGTCACCGGCCGCTACCGCATCGCCGCCGGCGGGTGGAAAGCCACCAACCTGGTCCGCACCGGCTTCAGCACCTTCAGCACCGAACACCTCCTCCCGCCCCAGTCCGCGGGCACCAAGGTCACCTTCTACGCCACCGTCACCTACGCCGGCCCCGGTGCCGCCCCCGGCTCCTCCACCTACACCACCAACACCATCTTCTCCACCACCAACGTCATCACCATCATGTCCGTCAAGAAGGGTACCGTCTGGATCAACGAAATCTTCTACGCCCCCTACGAAGGCGAAGAAGGCGGCGGCGGCATCTGGGGCGACACCCCCTACAATCACGAGTTCGTCGAAATCTGCGGCGTGGCCGGCACCCAAATCGGCGGCTGGCAACTCGAACTCCTCTTAGCCTCCGCCTCGGACATCGCCAAAAACGGCGGTGTGGCCCGCTACGCCACCTACACCATCCCCGCCAATACCGCCATCAGCAACACGGCCGACGGCTACGGCTTCTACGTCATCGGCGACCAGGAACTGCTCGACGACGGTGAAAAAGTCAACCAGGTCCTCACCACCCTGGTCCCCGCCGCCGTCAATCCCTATGCCGCCGGCGACCTCGACCACATCCGCGACCCCTCCGGCATCATCCGCCTCCTCGACGACCGCACCAATATCGTTTACTCCCTCTCCTACGGCGCCTACTCCTCCGGCTCCGACCGCCTCCCCGTCTCCCAGGACCCCACTGGTGACAATACCGAATCCCTCTCCATCACCGGCAACGGCTCGAAATACGGCGACTTCACCTGGGGCGAAGGCGCCCTCACCATCGGCGACCCCAACACCGGCCAAATCCTCACCCCCGAGCAGGGCCTGCCCCTGATGCCCGCCTGGCACGACCCCGAAGCGCTTGCCCAGACCCAGTTGCAGGGCATCTTCCACCTCATAGACCCGTCCCCCGCCGTGCAGTCCCGGGCTCTCTTCATCCACTACGGCTACTCCAATCTGGAGTTCCCTACCTACGCCGCCCTGGGCGGCAAGCTCCATTACCGCAAACAAGGCGAGGCAACCTGGTCCACCCAGAACAAGATCGCCGACTTCCCCGGCAACTACGACACCAACGACAGTGGCTACGCCTACGCGCAGCTGGCACCCATCCCCGCCTACACCTACCACCGTCTCGACACCTTGGAATACGTCATCGAAGTGCCCCCCTACAGCGGCTCCGGATACGACACCGCCTACCTCGGCGTGGACATTGACGGCGTCAGCGCCGCCTACGAAACCCTCGACGAAGCCAAACTCTACCCCTTCCGCTACACCTTCCCCATCGGCGACACCATCGAAATCACCCGGATGGCCTACACGCCCACCAACATGCTCTTCGAGACCGACGGCAACGACACAATAGACCCCATCAACAACTTCCGGATTCGTTCCACCACCAGCCTCACCAATCCCCCCGCCAACTGGGACATCATCCCCACCCACACCAACGCCCGCACCAACGAGCAAAACTACATCACCATCCCGCGCCCCGCCGGCCCCAACCGCTTCTTCGCCGTCGAGCCCCTCTGGCCATAACCCGCGCCGAAAGGTAGGAGCCTGTCCGCCTCGGGAGGAACGCATCGTCCCGCCCATGCGGGACGTCCGTGGCCCGATCCCGCACGTGCGGGATGGGACATAGAAAAAATGGTTTGAGAGCTTCCCGCACAACCTGGGCCTTGCCGTATCCCGCATAAACTTTTCGAGCGCCTTTTTTCTTCGCTGCGTCCCGCATGATCGGGATGCATCGCGGACGCCTCGGCGATGCGTCCCTACCCAAAACCCCGCTTTCCCCCACCTCTTCTTGCTCCTTTGCTCCCCTGCTCCATGCTCGCCGCGCAGCGGCGTCCCCCCCCCCCCGCTTGCGTTCCTTTTGCGCCTCTCGCGTCGTTTGCGTTAAAATTGTCCCCCCTTCTTGCTCCCCTGCTCCATGCTCGCCGCGCAGCGGCGCCCCTTGAATGTTGGATGTTGAATATTGAATATTGAATATTGCGTCTTCCAAAAAAAATTCCCGTTCATGGCCTTCTTGTTTTGGGCGAAAAATCTTTCGCCCCTACCGCTCCCCCCCCCGCTTGCGTTCCTTTTGCGCCTCTCGCATCGTTTGCGTTAAAATTGTCCCCCCTTCTTGCTCCCCTGCTCTATGCTCCCTGCTCGCCGCGCAGCGGCGCCCCCCCTTCCACATTCCACCTTGCACCTGGCACCGCGGCGGCTCCGCCGCCGCCCGCCGCTACTCGTTCAAATACTGGAACATAATAATATTCATCTCCTGCGTCAGCGTCTCGGCGGAGCCTTCCGCGCTGGCATCCATCCAGCACAGGGCCACCGCCCGCCGCTCGCCGGTGATCATGTCCTCGTCCGGATCCCAGTTCCCGACGCCGGCCGATCGCTCCCCCTCCTTGATGGACTGCGCGATCACCAACACGATAAACAATCGGTCCGACTCATCAAACAGCCCCCACGTGTTCCGCAGCAGGGCAATGCGCTCATTGTAATTGAGGCTGCTCACCAGCCCCGGATCATTGAGCACGGTGGCCCAGCCCGCGTGCCCGTTGCGGCGCTGCAGCGTCATGACCCCTTCGGCCAGTTCCTTGGCCCGCCCCGCGCCAATATGGTTGGTGCTGCCAGACATGTTGGGCACCTCCCGATGGTCCAGCCCGAAAAACGCCGCCGACAGCACATTCGTGTGCCGGGTGTAGGGGTTGATCGTGCCATTGGTGAAATAGGCGCCATTCCCCTTGTTCTTGTCCACCAGAACGTCATACATGCCTTGGTTGCAGATCAGCCGGTCCATGAACAGCGTGCCCGCCTCCGAAAAGATGTTCAGCGTCTTCCAGGGCTCCCCCGTCGGGATATAGCCGAACTCCGCCGGAGTCTCCATCATCCCGTTGCGGCAATAAAAATATTTGCCGGGCGTCACTCCCGGAATCGCCGCCAGGGCGTCTTTGGTCGCCTCGTTCACCTTGTTGAAGCTGTGCGGGTCCTCGATGCTCCACTGATGCCGGTCATGGTTCAGCCGCGGATCACTCACCGCCATCGAGGTCCACGGCGTAAAGGAACCCTTCGGCACAATCCCTTCCAACACAAACCCGAAACCGTCTTCGGGGGTCGTGTCCACCGGGCGGTTGTCATGATGCAGCACCAACGACGCGTTGAGCCGCACCAAACGGACATGCAGACTCAGATCCCGCGGCAGCGGTCCGCCGCCCGTGGCCAGCAGGGGCACCTCGAACACCATGGCCCCGTCCTCGCCCGCGTCCACCACATACGGATCCCCCACAATCGGCGTCACCGGCAGCTCGTCGGGCAGAATCGGCCCGGTCGAGCGCACCCCGTGGCTCGCCGCGCCCGAACTCGGCCCCAGAGCCACGCGCACCCAGATGTCCTCCGTTCCGCTGGCCGAACCCCCGCAACCGATCGAGGGCACCTTGACCGCCAAAGACCCGAGCTTGCCCGGGGAGTTGTCCGTCGAGGGGAACGGATACCAGAACTCGGGCTTGAGCTCCAAAATCAACGAGTAATTCGAGGCGTCCATCCCCGTTTCCCCATCCACATAGTCTTCCGCCTTCAGGCTCACCCGCACGCCGATTTCGTTGAACATCGGCACATTCTTCACCGACGGATAATCCGTCCCCACCGGCACCATCGTCGGGTTCTCATAGTCCCGCAATGCCTTGTAGATCGCCCGGTTGGTCCCCCCCATCAAAAAGATGGAATTGGTGCAGAACAGGTCGTTGGTATAGAAGTTCGCCTGACACAGCAGTTTTTTCATGGCGCCGGCCCCCTGATGGGTCACCGCATAGCTGTAGCACGACAGCCCCTTGGGCTCGATGCCCCCGACCTCATTCTCCGCGATCCCCACCCCCTGCCACCGGGTTTTGTCACTGCTGCCCGTCACCACCACCCCGTCGGTCAGGTTCCGCAGCGCGGCCGGCGAGTCAAAGCCCCGCCAGTTCTTGCGGTGTCCGGCCAGCTTGGCCTGCCGGACAAAGCTCACTTGCGGCTCGGCCAGCATGCCGTCAAACATCATGCGGCGCACGTTGGAGCGCCCCGTGGCCCAGCCGCCGTGCCACAGGTTCGTGTTGGGGTCGTCGCTGAAGACCGCCCCCAGCAGGTTGGCGTCCACCATCCCGCTCATGTCGAAGCACACATAGGCATAACGCCCCAGAATCCGGCTGCGCGCGCCGGGCTGCTGACGCACCCAGATCCACTCGGCGTTGGCCACGTCGTCATCAACGGAACCGTTGAGCGCCGCGTCGAGCTGTTCATCGGTCAGCCAGTCCTCCACTTTCCCGTTCAGCAGGCGGGCATCGCCAATCTCCATCCCCGAATAGTGATGGCTCATGCTGGCCCGCCCATCCCCCGACAGAAACACATCATGCACCGGATCATTCTGCGGCACGTCCTTGAGGGCGTTCAGATAGTCCTGCATGGCCGCCGCCACCGCCGTCTGGGCCAGTTGCCGCGTGCGCATGCCCTCCAGCGACGCCCCCGCCACCATCCGCTCCACCCGCGCCTGGGTCAAAAAGGCCAGCGCCATCATGATCATGAGGCTCAAAAATCCCAGCACCACGATCAAGGCCACGCCTTGCCGCCGATCTTGTTTGCTCGAAAAGTTCAACTTCATCCGCCTGGTTTTTTCTGGTGATTGCTAATGATATCGCTGCACGGGATTGTAGCCGGCGCGCTTGCGCAACCGGTATTGCGTCGGCCCCATCATCGGCATGGCCCGCCCGATCAGGGTGTAGGCCTCCCGGTTCAAAATCTCCCAGCCGCGCTTGTCGCCCGCCGCCAGCAGCATGCCCCCCTCGACCGCCGCCTCCGGGCTGGTCAGCACCAGCATCACGTCCACCGCCACCGGCGGCGCATTGCTCAACGCCCCCTTGTGACTGGCATAGTTGTCGCCGTCCGTCACCAGATCCCCGCCCGTCTTCCAGTCCTGGCAATAAATGTCAAACATCACCACGTTTTCCGCCACCACGTCCGTTTCATAGGTCCCCGAAGACATGCCGTCATATTTGGTCCACCACTCCTGGTCGCCCGGCCGCAACGCGTAAAACCCATTGTTCGCCCCCACCGCCATGATGTTGCGCGCCTTGATCAGGTCAAAGCGCACATAGCGCGCCCCCAGCGAGTTGGTCACCGTCTGCTTGCGGACGTAATACTTGAAATACTCATAGGGCATTTCATCGTCCTGGTCCCCGTTCGTGCCCATGAAATAGAACCGGTCGAACATGCCCTCGTCTTTGTCCGCCATCTTGCAGCAGGCAATCCGCTCGTTCACCATCATGCAGTCGAGATCCTGCAGGATCGAGTCCATCGCCGTTTCGCCCACGCTGTTGCGGATCAGCGCCGTGGTGCCCCGCTTGGTGATGTTCCCCGCCGTCACAAACATCCGGGTCAGCGCCATCACCAGAATCACCAGCACGGTCATCGCCGCCATCACTTCGATCAGCGTAAAGCCCCGCCGCCCCGGCCCGCTCCTGGTGTTCTGCTTCATCGTCTTCTTTCGCTCCAATCCTGCGCTTATCTGCATGCCGTGCCCTATATGTCCGGATACGGGATGATCTCCCGGTAAAAAATCCGGGGCGGAAACTTCGCTTCATCAATGTTGCTCCACTCCCCGGGCCACACCCGCAACACCGCGAAATAGGTGTCGCGGTTGTTGCCGTTCTTCTTCTTTTCCCACCGCAAACGGTAGGTGAAAATGGATGAGGCGTACTTGGCCTTGCTGCTCAGGTCCCAGTCGCCCGTCCCCAGGTCCATGTTGCGCGCGACCCAATAAAACTTGCTCAGCTTCTCGCCCGAGTCCAGCAGAACCCCGTCCCCCGCGGTCTCCGCCAAAACCCGCGACGCGTACCTGTCCGCGTCCGTCGCGTTCGGATTGTCCGCGCTCATCCCCCGGGCCGCCACCGTCACCGCCAGCGTCGAAAACACATAATCCGCGAACAGGCTCACCTGCGTGTCGTCCACCGCATCGCGGGCCGCCTTCATCCCATCCGGAAACAGCGCAAAAGTCGCCGTCAAACCAATCGCCACCACCAGCAGGGCGAGCGTCACCTCAACCAGCGAATAGCCCGCCCGGGAAGCTCGACCCAAGTTCTTCATAACATCGCCCTCATTCCGTCCTAGTCTGCCGTATCATCCATGATTTTGACCATCCCCGTCTTGTTCTGGAACTGAATCATCGTGTTGGTCCCGGGAATGGCGATCGGATCAGCCAGCGCGTTCCCCACCACCTCGTAATACTTGTCGGAGCTGATGTACAGCCGCGGGCCGGATATGTCGCCCCAGTGGCGGCTGCCGGTGTGGATCATCGTAAAACACCGCCCGTTGGGCTTGAACATGATCGCGCTCATGACCATGTCGCGCTTCTTCGGGTTGGCCGGATCCAGCGGAAACTTGAACTCGCCCGCCGAGCCCGGCGTATAATAGTCCCCGCGTCCAAACAGATAATTCCCCTTCAAATCCTCGTTGTCATCAAAATACAGCCCCTCCGGCAGATATTTCCAGTCCGACACGAACTCCAGGTCCATCTCGTTCACCGTAGGCCCTTCGGCCTTCTCCCGGTGCATGTTGAACGTGTCCAGATCGTTGGTCGCCGCCACCACCGCATAGCTGCGCAGGCACTTGTCAACCGAGTTGAGCGCCTTCGGGTTCGCGCTGTAGGGCGTGCTGTCCCGGTTGGGAAAAATCACCATGGTCCACTGCCGGTTGGCAATGGCGTGCTGGCGGGCCAGACGGAACGCATTCACCATCTGCTGCGCCGCCCGCTCGGTGTTCTTCCGGTCCATCCCCTCGAAAATCGGCATGGCCACCGCGAACAAAATCCCGATGATGGCAATCACCACCAGCAGTTCGATCAACGTAAATCCGTCACGCCTCTTCATGAGCTGCCTGCCTCTCATCACACTCTGCCACCCGACCTCAATCTACTATCTTCCCGTCCCGGCCTCAAGCAAAACACAGCCGCCGCCCACCGCCTGCCCTGGATAATTCACGCGACAAGTCCGGCCGGGATGCAAGCAGGCTACTCCCAGCTCGCCACATTGTCCTTCCACGTGTCAAAATCGCCGTCCGGCCCGGCCGACCAGCAATGCGCCCGCCCGGTCAGCCGCCCGCCCTTGTCGGAGTCGGGATGCGCCACGTCGCCCCCCCCGCTGCGGTCGAGCGCATAGCGAAACGGTTTGCCCCAGGGATCCACAAACGCCCCGGCATAACTCCCCTCCTTCGCCAGCGCCCCCCCGCCCGCCTCGAAAAACGTGATGAGATGGAAATTGTCCTTGGTCCGGGCCGCCCCCGGCGGCGGCGCCATCAGGTCCACCCACCGCTTCGTCGTCGCGTCCTCCGACAAATCCGGCCAGCGGCCGTACTCCATCCAGTATTTCATCATCACCGACACCACAATGCCGGCGTCCGACCGCGCCTGCGCCTTCTTCATCTGATTCATGATCAGACCCGCCGCCGGCACCATCATCGCCATCAAAATGCCCAAGATCGCGATCACCACCAGCAGCTCCACCAGCGTGAAGCCGCTCCGCTCAAGCCCCTGTCTCTTCATGGTCATTGCTCCCTGTTGCTCTTTGCTCCGCCCTACCACGTCCTCAACTGCCGATCCTGCTCGTTCTTCTTTTCGCTGGGATCCCCCGGCGAATACACCAGCACCCGCTCGCGCACCTGTTCCCCCCCGCCCTGCTCCTGCACCGCCCCGTCCAGATTCCGATCCATCCCCACCCGGTACCACTGCTTCCAGGGATCCACAAAAACATAGCTGTCCGGCGATTTCCGCGATTTCTCCGGAATCTGCAAATAGGTCTTGTTCATGAAGTTCTCGCCCGTCAGCCAGCGCATCACCTGTTCCTGGTCCCCCTCCGACCCCGTCCAGACGTCGCTCCCCACCTTCCCGTGCGTCCCCTTGGGCGTGCCCCACGGCATGTACTGGTGATCCCCGTAAAACTGCAGAATCGCCACCTTGATCGTGTTCATTTCCACCAGCGCCCGCCGCTTGAAGGCCGCCCGCTGCGCGGAACGCAGCGAGGGCACCACAATCGCTGCCAGCATCCCGATGATGGCAATCACCACCAGCATTTCAATCAGTGTAAAGCCGCTCCGGCCAAGCACCCGTCTTTTCATGGTCATTTCTCCCAATTCATCCCCGCGCTTCCATGGCCCCGCAACCATCACCGTTACCAGGTTTTCAATCGCGGCGACACCACATTCGTTTCCGGCCCGCCTGAAAACACCGCCACCTTTGCGCGAATCGTGTCAAAGCCCGTATCCTGGATCCGGTCGTCAAAATCCATGTCCATCAGAATGCGGTACGGCGTGCCCCACGGATCGCAATAGGGCTGGCCGGCATCCAGCCGGTTGTACATCTCATTGAGTGTTTTCACGTTGAACGACCGCGGATGCAGATCCAGAAACACCATATCCTTGGCATTGCGGCTCGTGTCCCGCCCGATCAGCGCGTTGACCACCGCCGCCTGGTCCGCCCCCGAATACATCACATCCTTGCCGCCCATCCCCCCCGGCGGCACCGGCATCCGCCCATACTCCTGAAAATACCCCTTCAGCGCCCCTTCCAGCGCCGTAATCTCCGTCATCGCCCGCGCGTAGTTGGCCTTCTTCACCGCCCCCATGATCGTCGGCACCAGAATCGCCGCCAGCAGCCCGATAATGGCCACCACAATCAGCATTTCAATCAGTGTGAATCCCCCGGCCGCCTGCTTTCTTGCTCTCATCGCGCTCCGTCCCTTTTCATAAAACTCTACCTTCCTCTATCCTACCCGCCTCCCCCCCCGCAAGTCGAACATTTTTTCCCCCGCGGCAGCGCGCCGTGGATGCGGCGCTTATGCGCCGCAAAAGGTAGGGACGCATCGCCGAGGCGTCCGCGCTGTGTCCCGCCTACGCGGGACACAGCGTAGGAAAATAGCCTGCTGAAACACCGTGAAAAACTGGACACGCCAAGCCTTGTCTGCACCATTTTTAACCCATTCTTTTTTTCGTCATGGCTATGCCATGCCGCGGACGCCTCGGCGATGCGTCCCTACCCAAAACCCCGCTTTCCCCCACCTCTTCTTGCTCCTTTGCTCTCTGCTCCCTGCTCGCCGCGCAGCGGCGCCCCCCCCCCGTGCTTGCGTTCCTTTTGCGCCTCTTGCGTCGTTTGCGTTAAAAACCGCTCCCTGCTCTTTGCCCTTTGCTCTCTGCTTCATGCTCGCCGCGCAGCGGCGCTGCCCCAATCGCCCATTCCCGCATTCACGCAATCACGCCATTCCCATTGTCCGCTGTGCGTCCCGCGCCTGCGGGATGGCCGTGCGGCAAAGACTGTTGAAAAACGAGAGGTTTTCCCGGCAAAATAAGGCGCGAATTTTGTGATGATGGTGCGTCGCGGGCGATCCCTCGCAGTACTATAGTACGCGAGGGTCGTCCTCGACGCGCCAGCGCGGAAAAGGCGCACCTTGGTTTTGCCGCCTCGTTTTCCAACAGCCTTTGCCGCCATCTCCCCGCCCCCCCCAGCCGCCCACCAACCACCCCGCCCCCCCGCCGCCAGCTACCTCCCCTCCAACCGATACACAATCGGCACCTCCACCACAAACCCCTCACGCAACTCGCCACTCCCCAGCGGCCTCACCGCCGCCCTCCTCATAATCCCCCGCGCCCCCACCGCCAGCATCGGCGACCCCTCCACCTCGACCACCGTCACCTCGCCGATCCACCCGTCCGCCCGAATCTCGACCCGCAGACGCACCGTGCCGCTCTTCTGGGCGTAGCGCGCCTGCCCCGGATAATACTTGCTCTGCTCAATCCGGCGGCGCAGCTCCCCCAGCCACTCGTCGCGCAACGCCTGCGCCTCCCCCGCGTCCCCCTCCTGCTCGAGCAACACCTGCTCCGCCTCGATCTCCTCAACCGGTTCCGGTTCGGGCTCAGGTTCCGGCTCCGGCTCCTCCTCCTCAATCTCCTCCTCTTCCGGCTCCGGTTCTTCTTCTTCCTCCGGCTCCGGCTCGGGCTCCGGCTCGGGCTCGGGTTCGGGTTCCGGCTCGGGCGGGGGCACCTCCGGCACGGGCGCAATGGAAATATGCAGCACCGTCTCGGGAATCTCGGGCACATGCCCCTCCAGCGGTCCCGGTTCGAGCCGCGCCACCGCCAGCAGCCAGACGGCCAGCGCCACCGCCAGCGCACCGGCCAGTCGTCCCAGCCAGTGGCCGGTATCCAGCGCGTGCCTAGTCACCGGTTGCCGTAATGAGCACATCCTGCCGGCCCTCCGCGCGCAGCCGGTCCATCACCGCGACAAATCCCTCGAAGGCGGCGGCCCGATCCACCCTCAACTCCACCGGACCCTCGCCATGCGACTCGATCAGCCCGGACACCTCCTCCACGCTGATCACCTTCTGGTGATGATACAGAAGCCCCGCGGCATCAATCACCAGCACCAGGCGCTGGGTGTCATCCGTCACCGCCTCGGCGGTATCCGCGGGGGGCAACGCCACCTGCATCACCGGCAAACTGAACGTCGAAGCCAAAATGAAAAACAGCAACAGCATGAACACCACGTCAATCAGCGGCGTCAGGTCCACCTCCGTGCCGAAATCGTCCTCGAGAAAACCCGGTTTCATCTCAATCCTCCACCGGTTTTCTCAACCTGGATAATTCACACGACAAGTCCGGCCCGGATGCAAGGCGGGCGGGGTGAAGCTGTATTGGCATACTGCGAACCCCGAATAACGCCGCAGACGGGTTGGAATCGTCGCGCCGAAGGGCAACAGGGATGAAAACAATTAATAAATTAAAAAAAATCATGTCATCTTGCTCAGCAATAAATTGCAATATTTTCAGCCATGTTGATGAATTATTCAGATAACGGAGAAAACCTCGTCGCATACTCCATCAACTCGATCTGGAACCCGTTGATCTGCATCCGCAAAAAGTAATACAGGCACAGCACCGGCACCGTAATGCTCAGCCCGATAATCGTCGTGGTCAGCGCCTCCCAGATGCCGTTGGCCAGCAGCGCCGGGTTCACCAGCGTCTGCCCCGCCACCACCCGGAACACCTTGGAAATCCCCAACACCGTCCCCAACAGCCCCAGCAGCGGCGAAATCACTGAAATCAGCCTCAGCAGAGTCATCCCCCGGTTCACCGCGCGAAAGTTTTTGTGAAACAGGAAGGCCAGCTCCGCCCGCAGCCCCTCGTGCTCGCGGCAGGCCGCCCGCACCGCCTCCGAAAACACCCGCACCAGCGGATTCCCCGACCGCACGCCCTTGGCGGCGTCCAGCTTCTCCGGCTCGCGCTGCAACCGGGCGATATGCCGCCGGAACGCCCAGCCCATCCAGCCCAGATACACCGCGTTCTTCACGCACAGATAAATCGCCACCACCGCCACCCCGATCAGCGCCACCCCCGCCCAGCCAATCAGATTCAGCAGCTCCCGGCCGCTCTCCGTCAAATATGCGCTCATTCCGTCTGCTCCTTTCGCCGTCCGCCCGGCATCCGTCTGCCCGGCGCCCGGCTCACACCGTATCTTCCTTATCAACGCCCGAAAGCGCCCGAACGATCAATTCCACCAAAAACCTCCGCCAGCGGCGCGGGCCTTTCACCCGGCGGCCGTGCCGCCAGGCCGCCACCGCCTGCCGGCGCAGCGCGGGCAGTTCCTCGAGCGTCCGGGCCACCTCGCGGCCATAGACCGGCTCCTCGCGCCGCCGGAACCGCCGCAGCAGCGCCGCGCCCAGCGGACGCGCCACCAGCATCCAAAGCCCGATCACCGCCCCCGCGCGCGCGAACACGCGCAACCCCTTCGCCCAGCCCGCCCCGCCCGGCTGGCGCCAAACCAGCACCAGCAGCAGCAGCCCCAGCACCACCCCCGTCTTGAACGGCGTGCGCCGCCACCACCGCTTGCGCCCCCCCGACGGCAGCGGCGGCACAACCTCCGTCACCGGCTCCTCCGCCGGCGGCGGCCGCTCGAGCTCGCGCGCGATCTCCGCCGGGATCGAGCCCGCCAGCCAGCCCGTCGCCAGTCCCGCCAGCGTGTAATACCCCAGATAGAAAAACAAAAACCAGCCCGTCGGCGTCGGCCCCCCCTCCGCCGCCCCCAGCTTGTCCAACAGCCAGTGCCCCACCGCGTCCACCGCCTCCCACAGCGACTTCCCATACAGGATCGTCATCGTCAGCAGCTTTTGCGCCGCCCCCTGCCACAGCGCCAGCAGCCCCAGCAGCAGCCCGCCGAGGCGAATGGACCGCACCCCGCCAAACACCAGCGCCGCGGCCACGCCTTGAAAGGCCACCGCCACATACGCTGGCAGCGGCGTATGCGGACTCGCCGCCGCCTTCACCAGCAGCACCACCACCGTCGCCTTCAGCAGCTCGCGCGCGGGCCGCTCGGCAAAAAACGCCAGCAGCGTCATCAGCACCACCGCCGTTGACCCCACCAGAATCCCTGTAAAAGGCACCCGCAGCGCATGAATCAGCCCGCCCAGCCCCGCCTCATTCAGCGCCCACAACGCCGTCAGCCGCTCGATCGCCTGCCGCCGGTCCAGCCCCGCAAGCGACGGCCTCATCGCGCTTCCCATCTCAGCAGCGCCCAGACAAAATCGTGCCGATACTTCCGCCCGCCCCCCTCCGCTTCGGGCAGACCGGCATAAAACCCGCGCAGCCGCCGCTCCTCCGCCGCGCTCAGCTCGCCCACCCGCCAGCGCACCGCCGCCACAAACTCGTCCGCGCTCGCGTAGGTGCTGCCCCCCTCCGAGGGGATAAATTCCACCGTGGCCCGACGCCCCATCTGGTGCAGGATATTCACCGCATACAAATAGCTGGGCCGGGGCGCCAGCCGCCGCCCCAGCAGCTCGCGCACATCCGCCCCCAGATAGTCGCCCTCGGCATGAATCGTGGCCGCGCAGCGCCGCCGCGCGCGCCCGGTCATCTTCTCGAGCGCCGCGCGCAGGTCCTCGACCCCCAGCGCCCGCGAGCAAATCACCAGGTCCACCTTCGGCACCCCCGTCCACGGCTCCTCCCAGCTCCGCTGATGCGCCACGATGTTCTCGAGCCCCGCCCGCTGCCGCTCGCGTTCCAACTGACGCAGCATCTCCGGCGAAAAATCCAGCGCATGCACCATCTCGAGCCGCCGCGCCAGCGGAATCGCCAGATTGCCCGTGCCGCAGCCAATGTCCAGCGCCGTACGCACCCCCGCAAAGTCCAGAGCCCCCAGCAGCGCCTCGTTATAGTCGCTGTCCCGCACCTGACGCCGCCGCTTCGCCGCCCGCCGATCCCAGTCCGCGCTTGAACGCGAGCCAAACCCCGACACCCGGCACTGCGCGCGATACAGCTCGGCAAAGTCAATCTCCCGCAACATGTCGCGGGGCTCAGATGCGTCGTTTCGGCTCATGGCAGTCCATTCTAACCTGGATTATGCACGCGACAAGTCCGGCCCGGATGCGAGGCGTGCGGGGTGAAGCTGTATTGACATACTGCGAACCCCGCAGAACAAAGCAGACGGGCTGGAATCGTCGCGCCTTGGGTCAACATGGATGAAAACCGAATTTTCCATACTCATTTCCTCATCATGCTGCTCTGCAGTAAATAATAATGTTTTCATCCATGTTGATGAATAATTCAGGTTAGAAAGTGAATTGACACCCCACATAAAAGCTTCTCCCTTCTTCGGGATAGCCTGCATCCAGTTCATAGTTTTTATCCAGCACATTATGCACCCCCGCCAGCAGCTCCACCCCCCCGGGCAAGTCCAGCCGGGCGTCAAGGTGCCCCAGCCAGTAGTGGTCCACCTTGCCCCCCCCGCTCTGGCCATAGCGCGACGACCCGAACTCCACCGCCGGCGCCAGCGTCAGCCGCTGGTGCGCCATCCACTCCACATGCAGCTTCACGCTATGCGCGGGCACATCCGTCGGCTTCAGATCCGGCCGCCCCCGATTCCGCCGGTGCATATAGAGATAATCCACCCCGGCGGCCAGGTCCTCGACCGGCCGCCACGTCAGGCCCAGCTCGGCCCCCGCCTGCTCCACCTTGCCAATGTTGCGCAACTGATAGAGCCATGCGCCGTCCTCGCTGCGGGCCACATCATTCTCCCGCTCAATCGCATCTTGAATCCGGCTGTAAAACACACTGGCCCGCCCGTCGAGCCGCTCCACCAGACGGCCCTCATACCCGGTTTCCAGGTGCCAGGCGTGCTCCGGGTCCAGCTCCGGGTTCGCCAGCGCCGTGCCCAGCCGGTACGAATAGCGGTCCTTCAGCGTCGGAAACCGGCTCTTGCGCGCCACCGTGGCCCGCACCGTGCCCTCGCCCACCTCCGCGAACAGCCCCGCCTGCGGATTCACCGCCACGTTGTGGTTGCGCTCGAACCGCTCTCCGGTTTCCGCGTCCTCCGCCTTCAGGCTGCGCCGCCCCTCCACCCCCAGCCCCCCCGCCAGCGTCAACCACTCACTCAGCGCCAGCCGGTCCTCGACCCCCAGCGCCCAGGTCTCATCCTTGCAGACCGTCCGGGGACTGCCCACATTATGTTCGCGGTGCACATCCTGCTTGTAGTGGGCCGCCATCCGCCAGCGTTGGCGCTCGCCCAGTGCGCCCCCCCCCTCCACCGAGCCCCCCCACGAATAGTCATCATAGATACTCGTCCACGACGACCGCTTCTCCTGGGTCCGATAGCGGTTGTCATCAAACGCCTTCAACGTGTTCTCATAGGTGTCCACATACAGCCGGGGCTTCAGATAGCCCTCCGGCCCCAGTCCCACATTCCCCAGCGCGTAGAGGCTGTTCTTGCTCCAGTCGTCATAGCACCAATAGCGCGCCATGATCTCCGGATCGGTGCCGGCATAGGGCGGCACCCCCTTCTCGCTCTCCTGGCGCACAAACCCCACCGCCAGCTCATCCTCGCCGCCCCCCGGCATCCAGCCCAGCTTGGCAAAGAGCTGCACGTCGCGGCGGTCCGAGTTCTCGCGCTTGCGCCCCGCCTGCGTCGGCGTCGGGCGGAAATCATCCGACAGCCGCACATAGTCCTGTTCGCGCCACGACACCCCGGCCAGGGCATAGAATGTATCGCGCAGCAGCCCGGCCCGCGCCGCGGCCTCATACGCGCGCCCGCTGCCCGTCCCCAGGCGCAGCTCGAGCTCCTCCGGCTGCTCCGGCCGGTGCGTCATCACATTGATCGCCCCGCCCAGGGCGTTGGCCCCCAGCGTGACCGGGCTGTACCCCTTCGAGATCGTCAGCTCCGCCACCCCGAACATGTCCAGGCGGCCCATGTCCACGTTGCCGTCATAGGGCACATAGATCGGGATGCCGTCCAGAAACAGCGGCACCTGGCGCGTATCAAACCCCCTCACCGCCGTCATCGTCTCATTGCGCGCGCCCACCCGCGTCGGCGTCGTCCCCGGCGCCAGCGCCGCCGCCGCGCCCACGCTCGACCGGCGCCGCAGCTGCGCCTCACGGCCCGACACCCTGGCCGTTGCGCCCGCCTCCGGCTCCCCCTCGACCCCCACCACCAGCACCTCGCCCAGGCTCAACACCCCGCTGCGGCTGTCCTGCGCCCCGGCGCTCACCGCCAGCAGACCCACCAACCCCGCCCAGCCCAACATCCACGGCCATGTCCTCATTGCTTCGCCTTTCCTGATTCCTTCATCACCCGCCGATGGCGCCGGGGCCCATGCCTTGCGCGGAACGGCTTAAACGCCGCCGCGGCCGCCCGGTCAATCTCCGCGCGCAACTCGCTCCAATCCGCCATCAGCCGCTCCGCCGCCGGCAGCAGCACGCTCCGGCCCCGCTCCGCCCCCCCCTTGCTGCTCCGCACCAGCGGACGCCCCAGCTCCCGTTCCACCCCGCTCAAAATCCGCAGCGCCTTCACATACGACAACCCCATCGCCAGCGCCGACTGGCGAATCGACCCGCGCTCGCCAATCCCCGCCAGCAGCTCCAACACCCCCGAACCGCAGAACTCCTCGCCCTGCTCATTCGCCAACGACACCCGCACCAGAATCTTCATGCCCCCGATATATACGCGCATGTATATCGAAGGGCAAGACGATTCGGTGCAAGGTGGAAGGTGAAAGGCAGCGCCCCGCAGACGCGGGGCTGGGGCTTCGTGCTTCGTGCTTGGTGCTTGGTGCTTCGTCGCCCAAAAACGCCATTTTTTGCCCAAAAACCGCCAAAAAACACCGTTTTTTGCGCTTTTTGGCCCATTTTTTGGCGTTTTTGCGCTGTTTTGCGCTGTTTTGGCCTGTTTTACTGGTTTTAAGGTAGGGACGCATCGCCGAGGCGTCCGTGGCCTGTCCCGGCTTGGGGGACAGGACATAGAAAAAAGCCTGCTGAAACGCCCTGAAAAACTGGACGCGCCAAGCCTTGGTCTGCACACATTTTCGAGCAACTTCTTTCTACGCTGCGTCCCGCACGTGCGGGACGCATCGCGGACGCCTCGGCGATGCGTCCCTACCTCGGGAACGTGAAAAACAAGCTGGAGCGGGCTGAAAGATAAGGTGCGTTTCGGCCTTCACGAACCCCTTCAAAACCCTTCTTTTTTTCGTCATGGCTACGCCATGCCGCGGACGCCTCGGCGATGCGTCCCTACCTTTTGCCCCGCTTGCGCCCTCTTGCGTTCCGCTTGCGTCGTTTGCGTTAAAAATCCCCCCCCGCTTGCGCCCTCTTGCGTTCCGCTTGCGTCGTTTGCGTTAAAAATCCCCCCCCCCATCGCCCAATCTCGCATTCCCGCATTCACGCAATTCCTCCCTCCTTTTGCGCCCGCTTGCGTCGTTTGCGTTAAAATTGTCTTGGCTTTTCACCTTTCACCTTCCACCTGGCACTTGACACCCGCTGCCGCCGCGCAGCGGCGGGGCATGAAAACAGCGGCAGGGAAACCCCTGCCGCTGTGCAGCGCCGTTTGGCGGGCCGTTTACTTCCCGATCCGGATCATCCGCGCCGCGGGCACGCCGCCGGTCGTCTTGATGCTGATCGTGTTGCCGCTGATGGTGTAGTCAATGCCTTCAGTCAGCTCTACCCAGTCCCAGTCGCCATCCACCACCTCGCTGGCGCCATAGACCGTGGCCGTCGCGCCTTCGGGAATGTCGAAGTCGAGGGTGCCGTTGGCGGGGACGTACACGATGGACTCGATCGGGAAGTCCGGCGCCGGGCCCGCCTCGCTGATCTCGAGATACACCGTCTTGGTGGCGATGGTGTTCCATCCCTCATCCACCGCCTCGATTTCCAGGGTATAGGTGCCCACCAGAGTCGGCGTAAACGACAAGGTTTCTCCGTCCCAGCCATAGTTGGTGAGCTCTACATTGTCCGGGTCGGTCAGCTCAAGCGCCCAGTCTTCCGCCACGGCCTCGAGCAACTCGATTCCCAGCACGAGTTCCTCATCCACCGTGCCGGTCAGGGCGCCGGTAACGACGATTTCCACGCCCGGCCCCGGGCCGCCGCCTTCGCCCTTGGTGATGACCACGTTGTTCAGGCCCAGGTTGAAGGCGAACTTCGTGACATAGGTCCAACGGACGAAGCGCGAGTGCTCGTTCAGGTCATACGGCCCGAAGGGCGCATAGCTCGTGCTGACCTGGTTCTCGCCAATCGTGTCCACCTCTGACCAGATAACGCCATCGGTTGACTCTTCCACAAGGAATTCCATGGGGGCTTCGCCGCCGGTGGCGGTATTGCCCTTGATGTCGAAGGACAGGGTGTCTGGAGCTGAGTCGAAATTGACCATCAACCATTGGTTGGCCTTGTCAAATTTGGCTCGACCATCCGCGTAACCGCCTGCCGTGCCGCTCCAGCCCGTCATTCCCGCCCATGCGTTTGAGGTGGTGTGCTCTTCCGCGATCGGCAGAATCGCCACGTTCAGCGGCACGTCCACCACCGAGAAGTTGATCGTCTTGTTGGCGGTATCGTCGGCGCTGTCGGTCACCACCACCTTGGCCCAGTAGTCACCGAGCGCGGCCGAGGCCTTGATGGTGAACACATTTCCGCTCGCGCTGTAGTCCGCGGCGGGCAGATCCGTGCTCCAGTCATAGCTGGTGTAGGGCGCCTCGCCGCCACTGGCCGTGGCGGTAATCACCGCGCTTGCGCCTTCCTGAACAGTGAAGCCCGCGGTCTTGTCAAACGACACGCTCAGGGGCTTCGGACCCGACGGGCCGAAGGAGATTGCGATGTCGTCAATGTTGATTCGCTTATTGTTGCTGCCCGACGTCGCTGTGACATAGAAGCGCAGGTAAGTCATCCCCGCCGGGATTTCGTCCAGAACTATTTCAGTCAGTGCATCGGCGAAGTCAGCGGTTTGGTTAAAGGTCTCAACCGTGGTCCAGTTGACACCATCGCTACTTACGTCAACTGTCAGCTCCACGGTGTTCATATTGTCGGTGCCATAACGCGCCAGCCAGAAGCTAATCGCTGAGATGTCGTCATCGTAAGGCTCGGTCAGAGTCAAGTGCCCGTCAGACCCGGTCATCGGGCCAAGTCGTGCCGACAAGCTGTCATTTTTCTTGTCACCATCCAGGTTTCCTTTGACCACCCGTTCATGTTTCCATTCTTTGCCATCTTCCAGCTTGGACGTAGCCTCAGCGTAGGCTCCGGGCAATGTCCCGCTTTCAAAGTCAATGAACGCATCCGGCTCGGCGGAAGGTTCGCTGACCGTAAAGTTGATGGTTTTGTCCACGGCGCCTGCGGCGTCGTCCTCGACTTCCACCTTGGCCCAGTAGGAGCCAACGGCGGCGGTGCCCAGCACGGTGAACTGGTTGCCGCTGGCGCTGTAATACGCCGCGCCCAGCGAGCTGCTCCACGTGTAGTCGTAGGGCCCCGTGCCGCCACTGGCCGTGGCCGTAATCACCGCGCTGCTGCCCTCGTTCACCTTGAAGCCATCCTCCTTGTCAAACGCCACGCTCAACGGCTTGGGCCCGGCGGGGCCGAAGGAGACCGTAATGTCGTCAATGTTGATGCGCTTGTTGGAAGCCGCGCCAGCGGTGGCAAAGAAGCGGATATAGGTCATTCCCGCCGGGATCTCCTCAATCACCACCTCGGTCAGATCGCTGGGGATGTCCGCCGCGCCCGAGAGGGTCTCCACCGTCGTCCAGGTGCTGCCATCGGCGCTGACATCCACATCCAACGCCACACCAGCCATGGTGTCACTGCCGAAGCTGGCGACCCAGAAACTGATGGCGGTGATGTCGGCATCATAAGCTTCCGATTGCGTCATCGAAGAATTGGTTGCCGTGGTGGGATACATCCGGAGGGCGATGGCGCCATTCTTTCTGTCGGTAGCGCCATTTCCTCTAAAGAGACGAAGCGGTGTCCAGTTTTTGCCGTCTTCCAATTCAATGTCGGTAGTCGTGACATAGGTTGTGGGTAGTGTCCCGCTTTCAAAGTCAATGAACACATCGCTCGCGGCCGGGGCATCCTTGAAGCTGACCGCCACCGTGACCGCCTGCGCGGGCATGGTGAACTTGTTGTTCGAGACCGGCACGTTGCTGCTATCGGCCGCGGTGACGGTGACGGCATCCACCACATAGCCGATGTTGGCTTGCGGATTGATGGTCACTTCCACGCCCGCCGCGGCTTGGGTGTCGGGGCTGGTCGTGGCCGAGCCATTGGCGCCGGCGCTCACCGTAATCGCATACTTCGGCGCGGGAGCAGTGATGGAGAAGTGGATGACTTTCTCGATCTCGGTCTCCGCGTTGTCGGTCACATAGACCGTCGCCTCATAGTCGCCCACTGGGGCAGTGGGCCTGATTGTGAATTGATTGCCGGAGGGGTCCCAGTGTTCGAGGAGGGAGGTGCCCCACAGGTACCAGTAGGGGGCTTCGCCGCCCTTGGCGGTGGCGGTGATGGTGGCGCTTTCGCCTTGCTCGATCGAGAAGTTGTCCGCCTTGTCGAAGGAGACGCTCAGCTCGGCCTCTCCGGCCACGACAATTTCCACGTCGTCAATGCCCAGACCTTGGGCATTGGTGGTCGTGGTGGTGGCTTGTACGCTATAGTTCCAAGCCAGATACAGGTTCGCGCCGACGCCAAGAGGGGTTTCCAGGGTCAGCGTTCCGCTGACATGAACCGTGACATCGGGGGCGTCGTCATAACCTACATTTTCCTCATCCGCATCAAAGGTTGTCAGGAAATCTTCTCCTGCGGATGTCCAATTTTCTCCGTCATAGGAATAAAAGAGCTGGATTTGATATCCGCTAGGATTCTTTCCGTCACGGTATTTTTCGACACTGTAGGAGATTTCGATTTCTTCGATTGCTGTGCTGTCCTTGTTGACCAGTTGCGCATAGAGGTTGCCGCTCTTGGTGCCCGAGCCCGAGGAGAGGAAGCCCACTGCGCGATCCGTTGCCGGAGTTGTCGCCCCGTAGTTGTAGATGCCGGCCGACGCGGTGCCTCCGATTTTTGAGCCGGCTTGGTCACAGGCATCCAGAGCGTCGGCCCAGGTGCCGACCACGCGCACGGTCGTCAGTTTGTCCGCCTTCCAGAACTCGGGCAGCGTGGCGGTGGCCGAGTCGCCGATGCTGTCAAAATCTTCTGTCACGGGAACGCCCGCGCGCAGTGCCAGACCGTCCGTCTCGGGCATCTCCACCACAGAAAAGTTGACCGAGGCGTCGGCCGTCTCATCCTCGTCATCGGTCACGAGCACTTCCAGATAATAGTCGCCCAGCGGCGCACTATCCAAAATGGTGAATTCGTCATCATCAGCGGTGTAATAGGCCGCGTCCAGATCGGTATCCCAATCGAAGGTATAAGGCTCTTCGCCGTTGATCACCGTGGCCGTCACCACCAGGCTGTTGCCCTCGATCACTTCAAAGCCGTCGGCTTGGTCAAGGCTTACCCGCAGAACCGGCGGGCCGCCAAGGCCCACTTCACCTTCAACTGAAAAGCCGTCTGGACTAAAGCCCCAGCCGCCGGTGGCGGTTCGTCCCGAAGCGTAATAGCGCAAGGTAATGGTCGTCCCCGCCTGAACTTCTTGAAGGGCTGCCACACCGGAAAAATCAAAGGTATCCGATTTTCTGGCAGTTGTCCCGATAATGAGAAATTGTGAGTCACCGATCAGCGTAAAGTTCACGCCGTCGAGGCTGTAGGCCCATTGGTGTTCTACTCCAGGAGCAGGACTATATGTGCCTGTCCCGTTGAAGCTCGCGTTAATTCCGCTGAGCGAAACCGCATAGCCGGCATCCGCTTCCAGCGTCACCTGATAATAGCAGGTATTCTCAACACTAATGCCAAGGTTTTTGAAGCTCTGCGTTCTAAACCCTGCTCCACCCGTTGCGTTCGCATCCGGGCCCCGGGTCAATTCCACATCACCTGCCAGGTTGGCGTCTTGACTGTCCGCAACCTTGCTATCGAGCGGGTTGACAGGAAATTCCCATTCGGCAATCGCGGCTCCTTGCGCCGGTAAGACGGCACACATTACGAGGGACAAAGCTACGGCGTAGAGGAATCGTTGGGTCTTCATGGCGCTCTCCTTGCGGGGTTGTTTTCTTTTCTTTTTAGTCAAGATAGCAAACCCTCCAAACCCGGACAAGCCCAAAGACCGGAAAATCCTCCCGCGTCATAGAAACGTTTCTCCCCGCCCCGTTCGCGCGGGGACGGGGCAAGGTGGAAAGCCAGGACAATTTTTAACGCAAACGACGCAAGGGGCGCAAAAGGGGGGAGGAATTGCGTGAATGCGGGAATGCGAGATTGGGCGATGGGGGGGGGGATTTTTAACGCAAACGACGCAAGCGGCGCAAAAGGAACGCAAGCGGTTTTTTTGGGGGGGGCTTGCCCCAAAGCACGAAAACATTCCGCAAAGTCCGCCTGTCCCGCCCACGCGGGATGTGGGTCTGTGTGGGTCCGTGTTGGTCCGTGTTGGTTTCCCGCCGCGTCAGCGGCGCAAAACAAAGCACAAAGAACCAAGCACCAAGCACAGCGACGCGCAGCGGCGCCGCACGAAGCACACGCCGCCGCGCGGCGCGGATTATTCCGCCGCGGGGGGGGCGCCGACGGCGGCGAGGTTTTTGCGGAGGATGTCGGCGTCGGGGGCATAGGCCAGGGCGCGCTGCCAGTAGAGGATGGCGCGTTCGCGGTCGCCCTGCTGGAGGGCCAGAGCGCCGAGGTTGTTGAGCACGTCGGGCTGGGCGGGCTGGATGTCGAGGCTGGCGCTCCACTGTTCGAGGGCGGGCTCGAGGTGTCCGCGGCGGGCCAGGATCATGGCGGCGCGGTTGCGGGCCATGACGTTGGCGGGATAGAGCTGGACGAGGCGGGCATAGACATCGAGCGCGGCGGATTCGGCGTCGGCCATCTCGTGGACGCGCGCGAGGTTCAGCAGCGTGCTTTCGTCGTTGGGGGCGACCTCGAGGGCGCGCTCGAAGGCTTTGACGGCGCGGGGCAGGTCGCCCTTTTCGGCGGCGCGGATGCCGCGGCGCACGGCGGCGTTGAGCAACCCCATCCGGTCCATGCGCACCACGGGCGCCAGCAGGTTCTCGACCGGCGCGTAGTCGTCGGTCAGCACGCACACCCCGTTGCGCTGGCGCAGGGCGGCAAAGTCGGCGGCGTCGAGCACATGGCCGGCGAAGGTGTCCGGGCGGGTGGTCCACCGGGCGATGTCCTCGAGGGGCATGGGTTGGTTGGCGCCGACGAAAACGGTGGTGTTGCGCGGGCCCAGCTCGGGCACGGCCGAGACGGCGCCGCGGAAGGGGAAGACGGCCTCGAAGGTCTGGGCCACGGCGTTCATGAAGCCGCCCGCATCGAAGGCGTCAATCAGGTTCATGACATAGACGCCGCCGGGCTTGAGCAGTTGGCGCACCTGCTCGATGAACTCGAGGGTGGTCAACTGATAGGGCACCGAGTAATCGCTGACCGAGTCGCACACGATCAAGTCAAACGGCGGCACGGCGCCGGGCTGCGCCCGGTTTTGGCGCAGGGCGTCGGCCACATAGTTGCGCGCGTCCATGTGGACGATCTCGAGGGGGGCGTCCTGGGGCAGGCCGAAGGCCAGCTGCGCGGCGCGGGTCACGCCCGGATCAATTTCGACCACCACCAGCTCGCTGCCGGGGCGTTGCTGGCTCAAGTAGTTCGGGAACACATATCCGCCGCCGCCGAGCAGCAGCAGGCGCACCGGTTCGCGGTTGCGGCCCATCTGCTGATTCACCAGCGCGTCATAGATGCGCATATAGGGGTACTTCAGGTCGCCCAGGTCGCTCAGGTCCACTTCGCTATGCTTGAGTTTGTCCTGAAAGAACGAGCGGTGCGCGGGGTTGCCCGGCTCGGCGGTCACCGTCAGAATCTGGTATTGCGTCTCGGCAAAATAGATCGCGTCCGCCTCGAGCGGCCCATCGCGCAGCCCGAGCCAGTCGCCGGCCTTCGCGGCGGTTTCGCCGGGCGCCAGCGCCAGCGCGAACAGCGCGGCAAACACCGCCAGGCCGAGGCTCGCCCCGATCACGCCCGCGGCGGCGTCCCCAGCGTCCGTGTGGGTCCGTGTCGGTCCGTGTGGGTCCGTGTGTCTCCGCCGCGCGAAGCGCGGCGACGCGGCGACGGCATACAGCCAGCCCAGCGCGGCCAGCACCAGGGCCATGCTCACCACGATGCGCACGCTGCCCAGCCACGCGGTCAGATAGAACCCCGTCACGAAGGTTCCCGCGATGCTGCCGACGGCGTTCCAGGCGTAGAGCGTGCCGATGGCCCGTCCGGTCTGCGTGCTGCGGTCAATGGCCAGCTTGGCAATCATCGGGCTGATGGTGCCCAGCACGGTGGCCGGCAGCAGAAACGCCCAGGTCATATGCAGCAGGATGCGCGCGGGCCACGACAGCCCCATCAGCGCCGGCGACTGCCCGGCCAGGCCGTTGAGCCAGAGGATGGCCAGGCACGCCGCCGCCGACGCGAAAAACATCACCGCGACCCGTCCGCGCAGGTTCCGCGCCCCGTCCGCCATCCGCCCGCCGAGGTAGTTCCCCAGGCTCATCCCCGCCAGAATCACCCCGAGCACCCCCGTCCACGTGTAGAGCGACGACCCCAAAAAGCGGGCGATCAGCCGGCTGGCCACCAGCTCGACCGTCATCAGCGCCGCCCCCGACAAACATACTGTTGCGTTCAGCCAAAACGTCCCTTGCGTGCGTGTCTTCATTCCGGGGAGCGTAGCGGCTGGCGGGGGCCTTGTCCAGCCTGCGGCGCGGGGCGCAGAGAGCAAAGAGCGTTTTAACGCAAACGACGCAAGCGGCGCAAAACAGCGCAAGCGGTTTTTTTGGGGGGGGGCTTGCCCCAAAGCACGAAAACATTCCGCAGCGTCCGTGTGGGTCCGTGTGGGTCCGTGTTGGTCCGTGTGGCTGTTCCGCCGCATCGGGCGGCGTGGCTTTCCCGCCGCGTCAGTGGCGTCCGTGTGGCTGTTCCGCCGCGTCAGCGGCGGTGCGGCGCAAAACAGCGCAAAACAGCGCAAAAATGCCAAAAAATAGGCCAAAAATGCGCAAAAAACGCCGTTTTTGGGCAAAAAATGGACGGTTTTTGCAAAAAAACGGCTTTTTCTTGCCCCGCTGACGCGGGGCGCCGGAACACGGACTGACACAGACTGACACGGACCCACACGGACCGACACGGACATTGCGGAATGCTTTATTTTTTTTACGCCGCATCGGGCGGCGTGGCTTTCCCGCCGCGTCAGCGGCGGCGCCTTCAGCTCGAGGGCGGGTGGCGGCGGGCGCTGCGCAGGCGGTGCATTCTCTCGGAGAACCCGCCGTCCTGCTCGAATTGCCGCGCCTGGGCGTCCAGTTGGCGGCCCAGCAAAAAGCAGGTCAGATTCAGCAGCGCCAGCGCGCCGTTGGCGGCCAGCTCCGCCGCGCGGTTGGTGCCCGGCGGGGCCTGCGGGACCTCGTCGGCCACCCACCGGCGGAAGTCCTCGAGCGTGGCGCAGCGGCGCTCGCGGAACCGCCTCAGCGCGGGGTGGTCCGGCGGGTACTCCTCGAGCGCCCTCTGGCGCAGGAAGTCCTGGTAGTCCAGGCACAGCTCCTCGAGGCTCGCCCGCGCCACATTCGTCAATTTGAGTTCCGACCTGCGCGAGGTGCCCGCCGCCTGGCTGCCCTCGGCGATATTCTGCACCCCGCTGCGCGCCGCCTGGACCATCTGATCGTGCGTCCGGCTGCGCCGGCTGATGAACCGGTCGCAGAAATGCACAGTGACATCATACACCAGTTGCGCCAGTTGAAAGCTCTTGAGCGAGCGGTAGCCCCCGTGTTTGGGAATCAACGGTTCATCTGACACTGCGCCACCTGCCTCCGGCAAACCGTTTGCCTTATCCTTTTAGAATAGGTTTTCCACCCCGCCCCGGTCAAGAGCAAAAAACGCAGTTTTTGGGCGAAAAATGGACGGTTTTTGCAAAAAACGGTTTTTTCTTGCCCCGCTGACGCGGGGCGCCGGAACACGGACAAACACGGACCCACACGGACCCACACGGACGCTGCGGAATCTTTTCGTGTTTTTTTCCCCCTGCCCCCCTGCCCCTTCCGCCCCCGCCATCGGCGCGTCAGCGCCCTCCAAAAAACACGTTTGCGGTTCTTTTGCGGCGTTTGCGTCGTTTGCGTTAAAAAATTCGTGTCGATTCGCGTTCATTCGCGGTTCTTTTTTGGGTGCTTTTTGCCCGTTTTTTGCCAATTTTTGCCCGTTTTTTGCCAAAAAACGGCTTTTTCTTGCCCCCCTCCGCCGCCGCCCCCGCCATCGGCGCGGCAGCGCCCCCCAAAAAACACGTTTGCGGTTCTTTTGCGGCTCTTGCGTCGTTTGCGTTAAAAACCGCCCGCATGGGCGGGACGGCGCAAAAAACAGCGGCAGGGGGACCCTGCCGCTGGCGCGCGCCGTGGGGCGCGGGTTGTTCGCGGGATTAGGCGCGACGGCGACGCAGCGCGAGCGCCAGGGCGCCGAGACCCAGCAGGCTCATCGTCGCCGGCTCGGGAATCACAACCTGTTCCTCGAACTGAATGTAAGGCTGGAAGCCGGCAGCATCGCTGTCCAGATAGAACTCCTGCGACGGGGCGCCTTCGCCCTTGGTGGTGTCCAGCTCGAGCAGCTCGCTCTCATAATACCAGGTGCCGGGGCCGGGGAGGTCCTCGAACACACGCTGATAGACAAAACCATCCGTCGTCCAAGTCGCATCGTCGTAGATTCTGCTGCCAGAATCCGGAAGCATCCAGTCATCCCAGCTGGTGTTGTAGGGGGCATCGTTGGCCGGTCCGCCGCCCTGCGGGATATTGCGCTGGCCCCAGACCACGTCGTCGCCGGTCACAAAGTCGCCGTTCGAGCCGCCGACCTGCTCCCAGTCCGCGGGGTTGATGGCGTTGTCCGCTCCGGCATAGATGAGCTGCCAGATGGCGCCATAGCTGCCCAGCAGGTTGTTGTCATAGCCGGTCACGTTCGGAGCGTCGTGGGTATAGGCGCCCCACACCGTGGTCCAAAGGACGCTGATACCCGCGGTGGCAAAGCTGGTCGCCACGAGCAGAGCAATCAAAGTAAGCAGTGCTTTTTTCATTCTCAAGTTCTCCTTGTCAGGTTATTTTTTTCTAAATTATGGTTTTTGGTTTAGGGCCAGGTGTAGGGCTTGTCCGCCGCCCACGTCGCGCCCGCGTCGGGCAACTTCAAGAAGAAGCCCTCACCGGCCTCGATCAGCTTTTGGGCTTCGGCACCCGCCCAGCCCTTGCCGGACTTCATGCCGCCGCCCCAGTTCTGGAA
>JAAZFE010000069.1 GCA_012511885.1 Lentisphaerota bacterium
GCAGACGGGTTGGAATCGTCGCGCCGAAGGGCAACAGGGATGAAAAATAAATTTTTATCCAAATATCCACATCATGCAGTGCAACAATAAGTAAAGATGTTTTCATCCATGTTGATGAATTATTCAGGTTAGATCGGGCGGATCAGACAGATCATTTTTGAGGACGTCACTTTCGCGGCGGAAGCAGACGCAAAGGCGAGACGTTTTTTGGGCGCGAATGCGCCGTGGCGACGGCCGGGGTTTGTCGGCAGCTGCCGGAAACTGGGGAAAATGGGCTGAAAAAGCGAAAATGGGCCTGAAAAACGACCAAAAATGGGCAGAAAAGGGCATATTTTCGCGATTTTGGGTGTCGTGAGTCAAGAGTCGGGCGTCAGAGGTTTTGGGGCGCTGTGGTGACCTTGTTGACCTGATTGACCTTGATTGACCTTGTTGACTTGTGGGGGCGGTCTGAATTGGGAGCAGACGGCCGCCGCCGGAAAAGGACGGGAGGGGAATTGCGTGATTGCGTGAATGCGTGAATGAACGATTGGGGCGCTGCCGCGCCTTGGCGTCGGCGCAACCGGCAGCTGCCGGAAAACGGCCGGGAAACGGGCGAAAATGACGAAAAACGGGTGAAAACGGCCAAAAATTGGTGAACAACAGTGGTTGGGGGGGCAATTGTCAATTGTCAAGGACTGACCCCGAGGGGATAACGGGCGATGGCCGGATGGGGTGGGGGGGATGGTGGGCGGTGAGGGGCTCGAACCCCCGACATTCACGGTGTAAACGTGACGCTCTGGCCAACTGAGCTAACCGCCCATGGATCGTGAGGCACTGTACGCCAGCCCGGGGCCGGGCGCAATCTTTTGTTGCGCGGCGGGCGGCGGCGCGAAAATGCGGGGTTGAAGGAACGCGGCGGGCGGGGTAGCTTTCTGGCGTTTATGTTTGTGGAGAACCTGTGATGAATCAACTGCCACCCGACGTGCCGGCGCCTTATCCGGTGATTGATCCGCTGGAGTGCAAGTCCTGCGGGCGCTGCGTGATGGTGTGCCCGAAAAAGGTGCTGGAACTGGGCGATGAACTTAACGCGCGGGGCTACGCTTTCACGCGCTACAAGGGCGCCGGGTGCATCGGCTGCCTGAACTGCTTTTATGCCTGCCCGGAGCCGAATGCCATCAAGGTGCATTTGCCGGCAAAGGAGACGTGATCGAGATGGCGACGCAACTGATCAAAGGGAATACGGCGGTGGTGGTGGGCGCGTTGTACGCGGGCTGCGACAGCTTTTTCGGCTATCCGATTACGCCGGCCAGCGAGATTCTGCACGAGGCGGCCAAGCGCTTTCCGCAGGCGGGGCGGCGAATGGTGCAGGCGGAGAGCGAGGAAGCGGCTATTAATATGGTATATGGGGCGGCCACGACCGGGCGGCGGGCGATGACGGCGTCATCGGGGCCGGGCATCAGTTTGAAGTCGGAGGGCATTTCGTATTTGTCGGGCGCGCAGCTGCCGGCGGTGGTGGTGGACATCATGCGGGCGGGTCCGGGGCTGGGCAACATCGGCCCGGAGCAGGGCGACTACAATCAGGTGGTGAAGGGGGGGGGGCACGGGAACTACCGCTGCCTGGTGCTGGCCCCGGCCAACGTGCAGGAGATGTGCGACCTGACCATCCGCGCCTTCGAGCTGGCGCACAAGTGGCGCATGGTGGCGTTTGTGCTGGCCGACGGCGTGCTGGGGCAGATGATCGAACCGTTGCGCTTTCCGGAAACCAGCACGACGCCGGTGACCGACGTGAACTGGGCGGTGGATGGCACCGCCGAGACCCGGCTCAACGTGGTGACGTCCATCTTTCTGGATTTCGACCAGCAGGAGGCCTTCAACCGGCTGCTGCAGGATAAATACGCGCAGGTCGAGGCCGCCGAGCAGGACTCGGAGGCCTACCGGCTCGAGGACGCGGAGATCGCGCTGGTGGCCTACGGCATTTCGGCGCGGATCGCGCAGGGCGCGGTGGACGCGGCGCGGGCCGAGGGCCTGCGCGTCGGGCTGTTCCGGCCGATCACGCTTTATCCGTTCCCCAAGGACGCCCTGCGCGAGTTTGTTGCGCCGGGTGGCCGGCAACTGGTGTGCGTGGAGATGAGCAACGGCCAGCTGCGCGACGACGTCAAGCTGGCCATTGATTGCGCCTGTCCGGTGCATCTGGTCAACCGGATGGGCGGCAACCTGGTCACCGAGGAAGACATCCTGGCCAGGTCGCGTGAATTGGCGCGGAGCGCCGGGGGGAGGGAATAGGCATGGAACAGGTGGTTCAAACTCGCGGGCTATACAAGACCTTTCCGCGCAAGGGCGGCGCGGCGCAGACCGCCACGCACTACTGCCCCGGCTGCGAGCATGGCGTCCTGCACAAACTGATTGGCGAGGCGCTGGCGGACCTCGACTTGCAGGACCGCACCATAGTGATCAGCCCGGTGGGTTGCGGCGTGTTCGCCTACTATTATTTTGACACCGGCAACGTGCAGGTGGCGCACGGCCGCGCGGCGGCGGTGGGCACCGGCATCTCGCGCACCCAAAACAACGCCGTGGTGGTGTCCTATCAGGGCGACGGCGACCTGGCGTCGATTGGCCTCAACGAGACGCTGCAGGCCGCCAACCGCGGCGAGAAAATTGCGGTCTTTTTTGTGAACAACACGGTCTATGGCATGACCGGCGGGCAGATGGCGCCCACCACTCTGGTGGGAAGCAAAACCATCACGTCGCCCGAGGGACGCGACCCGGTGCAGGCGGGCTATCCCCTGCACATGGCCGAGCTGATCAACCAGCTCCGGGCGCCGGTGTACATCGCGCGGGTGTCCTTCTCGAACATGGGCAAGCTGCGCCGGGCCCGCCAGGCCATCCGCAAGGCGCTCGAGATCCAGCGCGACGGCAAGGGCTACGCCTTTGTCGAGGTGCTCATGGCCTGCCCGACCAACCAGAAAATGAACGTCGAGGAAGCCACCCGGTTCGTGGCCGAGCAGATGGAGGTCGAGTATCCCCTCGGAGTGCTGCGCGACCGCGCGGCCGAGGCCGTGCCGATCGTCCGTTCGGAAAGCGACTACGCCAAAGAGACCCTCGATCGCATCTTTTCGCTGGATACCGACCGCGCGCCCGACGCGCAACTGACGCCCGACGCGCCGACTTTTCGCGTCAAAATGGCCGGCTTCGGCGGGCAGGGCGTCCTGAGCATGGGCATCATCCTGGCGCGGACGGCGTGCCAGGCCGGCAAGTTTGTCTCGTGGTATCCCTCCTACGGCCCCGAGCAGCGCGGGGGCACGGCCAACTGCGGCGTGGTCATGTCCGGCACGCCGGTGGGCACCCCGCTGGTCACCGCCTCCGATATCTTGGTGGCCATGAACCGGCCGTCGCTCGAAAAATTCCTGCGCGACGTCAAGCCCGGCGGTCTGCTGCTCTACGATGCCGCCATGGGCGAGGTGACCCCCCCCGCCGGGGTGCGCGCCCTGGCGGTGCCCGCGACCCGGCTGGCGCAGGAGGGCGGCAGCGCCCGCGCGGCCAACACGGCCATGGTCGGAGTGCTGGCCGCCCTGGGCGGGTTCGACCTGCCCGAGAGGGCCTACCGCGAGGCCATCACCTGCAATTTTGCCGGCAAAGATGCGGTCGTTCAGGCCAACCTTGCCGTCTTCGACCACGCCCGCGCCTGGGCGCTCGAGCAGGAGTTGCCGTAGCGGCGCTGGCGCGCCGCTGCGGTGGCAGGTTTCAGGTGGAAGGTGGAAGGTCCGCCGCTGTCACGGCGGAACAGCCACACGGACCAACACCGACCCACACGGACGCTGCGGACGCCGCTGCGCGGCGAGCCAAAAGCACAAAAAATATTCCAAAAAGTCCGCCTGTCCCGCCCATGCGGGATGTCTGTCCGTGTGGGTCCGTGTGGGTCCGTGTTCCGGCATCCCGCATCAGCGGGGCAAGAAAAACGGCCAAAAATGGGCTGAAAAGGTGAAAAATGGGCCCGAAATCGGTAAAAACGGGCCAAAATTGCCCAAAACGGGCAAAATTTGACGATTTTTGGTGTTTTTGAGTGTCGCGAGTCGAGAGTCGGGTGTCGGGGGGGCTGCCGGGCTGGCGCAAAAGAGGACAACCGGCAACTGCCGGATTGAGGGATTCAGGTAGAATGATGGGCTTGCGTTTTTTAGGGGCGCGGATCACTATGCAACACGATTCAAGATGATTTGAGAGGACCCCCACCGCATGGAAACCAAGCAAACTCCCCCGAACCTGCCGCCGGAATCCTCCGGCGAGATGGATGAACTGTTGTCGTGGCTCAACGAATACGGCAAGCCGATTTTCAGCGGGCTGATCATCGGCATTGTGCTGGTCGCCGGCATCTATCTGTGGCGTCAGCGCCAGAGCGAAAAGGCCGAGGCCGCCGTGCAGGCGCTCTTCGAGGGCGGATCGCCGGAGGAATATCTGCAACGGGCCATCGCCGAGCCCAAGGCGCCGACCGCGCCGCTGGCCCTGGCGAGCGCCGCCGCCGACTTCTACGCGCAAGGGCGCTACGACGAGGCGCTCTCGGCGTACGAGAGCCTGCTCGAGCAGTATCCCGAGAGCCTGCCAGCGCCCAACGCCCGTTTGGGGCGGGCGGCCAGTCTCGAGGCCCTCGACGATTTTGCCGGGGCGGCCGACGCCTTTGAGGATGCCGCCGGCCGAGTCGAGGGCTTCCTGCTGCTCCAGGCCACGCTGGGCGCCGGACGGTGCCGCGAGCAGCTCGGTCAGTTGGACGAAGCCCGCGCGATCTATGAGGACTATCTGGTGGCCCATCCCGAGGGCGATTGGCAGGCGCAGATCGAATCGAGCCTGCTGCTGCTCAAAAGGGCCGAGCGCGCCCGGGCGTTGCCGCCTCCCGCGGAAGCCACGATGTTGGCGACAGAGGAGGTTGTGGTGGAGGAACCCGCGGTCGAGGTGGAACCCGTTGCAGATGAACCCGCGATTGAGGAGCCTGTGGCGGAAGAGCCTGCTGCGGAGGAAGTCGCGGTCGCAGATGAACCCGCGGTGGAGGAGTCCGTTGCGGAGGAAGCTGCGGCGGAGGATGAGTCGGATGAGAGCCCGAGTGATGAGGATGACGCGCCGACCCCAGAGGACTGATTTGTTGTTGAGATTCGGCTGGACGATATGATTGAGCGCTATACCCGGCCCGAAATGGGCCGTCTGTGGACCGATGAGCACAAGTTCGCGACCTGGCTCAAGGTCGAGTTGGCGGTTTGCGAGGTTCTGGCCGCAGCCGGGCATATTCCCCCAAAGGATTGGGCGGTTATTCAGCGCAAGGCCGCTTTTGATGTGGAGCGCATCCACGAGATTGAGGCCGAGGTGCGCCACGATGTCATTGCCTTTCTGACGGCCGTAGCCGAGCAGGTGGGGCCGGCGGCCCGTCACATTCACAAGGGGCTGACCAGCTCCGACGTGGTGGACACGGCGCTATCCCTCAATCTGGTGGCGGCCATGGATTTGCTGCTGGCGGGAGTCAAGAAAGTCCGTGCCGCAGCGGCAATTCAGGCCCGCAAGCACGCTCTGACCCCCATGATCGGCCGCAGCCACGGGATTCATGCGGAACCCACCACTTTTGGCCTCAAGATGGCGTTGATGGTGGACGAATTCGATCGCGTGGCGGAGCGGTTGCGTAGCGCCCGCGAGACCATCCGCGTGGGCAAGTTGTCGGGGGCGGTCGGCACGCATGCCCACTTCGAGGCGCGCTTCGAGCGCGCGGTCTGCCGCAAGCTGGACCTTGTTCCAGCCGCCATTTCCACGCAGATTTTGCAGCGCGATCGCCACGCGGAGCTGGTGGGGGCTTTGGCCCTGGCCGGGGCCAGCGTCGAACGCTGGGCGCAGGAATTCCGTCATTTGCAGCGCACCGAAGTTGGCGAAGTCGAGGAATCGTTCGGCCGCGCCCAGAAGGGTTCGAGCGCCATGCCCCACAAGAAAAATCCCATTGTGGCCGAGCAGCTTTGCGGTTTGGCGCGGGTGCTGCGCGGACATGCGGTGGCCGCGTTGGAGAACGTGGCGCTGTGGCACGAGCGCGACATCTCGCATTCTTCCGTTGAGCGCATCATTCTGCCCGATGCCACCATCTTGCTCGATTACATGTTGGCTCGTCTGGCCGCGCTGGTGCGGGGTCTCAAGGTGAATGCCGCCCGGATGCGCGAGAACCTCGATTTGACCCGTGGGCTGATCTATTCTCAGCAGGTTCTGCTGCTCTTGGTCGAGAAGGGTATGACTCGTGAGGAGGCCTACCGCCGGGTGCAGGGCCATGCGCTTCAGGCTCTGCGGAAGGGGCGTCCGCTGCTCGAGTTGCTGACGGACGACCCCGAGGTGACCGGTCTGGCCACGCCCGAAGAGCTGGCCGCCTGTTTCGACCTCGAGCCCCACCTGCGCGATGTGCGCCGCACCTTCCGCGCCCTGGGCCTGAAGTTGCCGTGAATTCTCCAAGTTAGATGAATGAGACGGGCTTACCCGATCAGCGGGCGATGCGTCAGATAGATCACGTCCCCATGGAAGACTGGGCCTTGCCGGGCGATCCGTTTCAGTTGGCCGCAGTCTCCATCCATGCGGCGGACTGGCCCGCACTGCTTCCGCCGGAGAGTCGCCAAAGCCTGGCGCGGGCCGTTGATCCGGTTGCGCAGGCTCGGGCGGGGGCCTCGGCCTGGCTCAAGACCCGCTGGCTGCCGCGGCAACTGGGGCGGGAGACTGTGGCCATCGAAGCCGGACCGCATGGCAAACCGAAACTGACCGGACCTGACGCCGATTGGGGGTTCAATGTCAGCCATGCCGGCGATTGGGCGGTCATCGGGCTGATCCGCGGGGCGGATATCGGCGTGGATTTCGAGTCGCTCCGCCGGAAGGTGGATATCGGCGTCATGGGGCGGCGGGTGTTGTCGCCCGAGGAGAGAGAAACGCTCAGAAGGAGCGGCGATACCGCAACCGGGTTTTTGATGCTGTGGAGTCAGAAGGAGGCGCTGCTGAAAGCGCTGGGCAGCGGCTGGGCCCATGGTGATTTGGTCCGGCGGACGCGGTTGCAGTTGGTGGCGTATCAGGTGGAGCCGGTCAGCGGCGTCAGCATGTGGTCGCGGACGGTCCTGGAGGGGGCGTATGTTCTGTCGGTGGGGGTGCGGCGGCGGGGCCGCCGAAATTTTTAACGCAAACGTCGCAAACGGCGCAAAAGGGACGCAAGCGGGGGGAGGGCGCCGCTGCGCGGCGAGCATGGAGCAAGAAGGGGGGAAAGCGGGGTTTTGGGTAGGGACGCATCGCCGAGGCGTCCGCGGCATGGCGCAGCCATGACGTAGAAAAAAATCGTGCGGGAGCGGCAAGCAACACTGGATGCGTTTCGGCCTTCGCGAATCCGTTGGAAACCATTCTTTTCTACGCTGCGTCCCGCATGGGCGGGACGCATCGCGGACGCCTCGGCGATGCGTCCCTACCTTTGGAACCACCAACCGATGCGTCCC
>JAAZFE010000070.1 GCA_012511885.1 Lentisphaerota bacterium
AGACGGGTTGGAATCGTCGCGCCGAAGGGCAACAGGGATGAAAAATAAATTTTTATCCAAATATCCACATCATGCAGTGCAACAATAAGTAAAGATGTTTTCATCCATGTTGATGAATTATTCAGGCTAGGCGCGACCGCCCCCCGGCCCCGCCCCCCCCGCGCGGCGATTCAGACCGCGCGCGCGGTGGCCAGAAAAATGGTATAGGTCCGTTCCCCGCGTTCGCGGTGCGCCGCGGTGGTTATCTTGATGCCGTCAAAGCCCGCGCCGGTCAACCGCGCGGCCAGCTCGTCCCGGTCAAACCCGAAGTGGCGCACGTGATGGTTGTCGCCGTGGAACGAACCATCCTCGGTGTCCAGATCGGCCACCGCCAGCATCCCGCCGGGTTGGAGCAGGCTGCGGAAGCCCCGCAACAGCGCCGGGGGGTCGTCAATGTGGTGCAGCGCCAGCGCCGAGGTCACCAAATCAAACCGCTCATCCGGCAGGGGCTCCCTGGTAAAGTCCGCCACCAGGGTCGTGATGTTGGCGATGCCTTCCGCGCGGGCTTTCTCCATCAGCACCTCCATCATGCCGACCGACAAATCCACCGCCCACACATGCGCCACGCGCCGCGCCAGGGCCAGCGTCAGCAGGCCGCTGCCGCTGCCGTAATCCAGGGCCGTCCAATCGGGTTGCAACGCAACCTGCCGCTCCAGCGCCGCGAAAATATCGCTCGTTTGGGCAAGACGCGTCGGGCTGCCATCCCAGTTGCGGGCCCGCTGATCAAAATAGTCGTTCATCATGACCGGCGCACTATACCCCCTTTTGCGTCAATCGCAACCGGCGCCGCGCCCGCCCCGTCCCGGCCGGCGGCGTCCTACTGCATGTGCTCTTCGCGCCAGTAGATGGGAATAACCCTGTTCCTGGCCACCTCGAAAACGGCCCACACCCCCATGCGCACGCCGTTGTTGTCGCCAATCGAGATCACCCGGACATATTGACGGTCCGACACCGAAATTTTGTCGGCCAGGACGGGATCCATCCCGGATTTGCTAATGGCTTCGGCCACGCTGGCAAAGCCGTCATCCTTGGTGTTGGCCAGGCCGTCCTCGCCGAGACGCTCGCGCAGGAGGTCATCCACCACCCAGTCATCCAACATGCGCCCCCGCGCGGTCAGCGTGAGCAGCACCTCACGCGAAGCCGTGTTGACGTTCACCTTGCCGTCGCCGAACGTGGTCAGCAAATGCGCGATGCCCCTCAATGGTTCGTCGCGCGGATTGGTGGGCGGGCCGCCATAGACAATGGCGGGGGTGAACCCCTTGATCAGCAGCAACTCGTCCACCGTATCCAGCGGGGCGTTCTTGGGTTCGTAGCCGGCCGATTTATAAAACCCGTCATCGGCCTCGGCGCCATGCAAACGATGCTCGTCGCCGGGGTCAATAAAATCCATAAAGCAATCAATCAGCTCCGGCCAGGTCTCCTCGGGCACCCCGGACTGATCCAGCAGCTCCTCCCAGTCCTCGTCCTGGAGCATGTTGACATTGCGCCGTCCCGCCTCGGGCAGGATGTCCACCGTCGCGCTCGAGGCCCCCATCTCCACCTCGATGCCGAACACCCCGATGCCCCGCTCGAGGTTTTTGGCCAAAATCCGGAACGACTCCGCCTCTTCGTCGCTTTCCTCAAACGCGCTGGCCTCGAAGCTCTTCGCCAGGAGAAACTTCGCGTATTCCGCTCCGCCGCGAGCGGCCACCTGGGCCTTCAGCCGTTTACGCGCAAACGAGGTAATGCCCGACTGAATATGCATCTCATAGGCCAGCCCGCTCACCATCAGACTCAAAATCAAAACCGTCCAAAGAGCCACAATCAGCGCCGCCCCGTCGCGACGCCGGGGCGATCCCGCAAAAACCGGGACCAAACGGCGTTTTTTTACAAAAAAACGGGAAAAATCGCCGAAATTGGTCAAAAAAACGGGAAAATGCTCGAAAAACGAGAAAAAACGTCCAAAAACACAAAATCCAGCCCGAATTTTGTGTTTTCCACAGCGTGGAAAACTTTTTTCCATAGCGTGGAAAAACTTGAAAAAAAGTTTCCATGGCATGGAAAATCGCCGAAAAACACCAAAAAACAGCGTTTTTTGCCAATTTTTGCCCAAAAAAAGGAAACATACCGAAAATACATCCTTTTTTGCCGGTTTTGGGCATATTATCAGACAATTTGAGCTGGGCCGCTTCATGGTTGCGCTCCCTGCTGAGGGGTGTCGCCAAAGCGAATACCCGGGCTGCCCCGCGGGCGAACCCCGGGCGAGCGGCGGATCGGGGGCTGATTGGGCGCTGAGCCGTCCGTGGAGCGCGACGGCCCGAAACGGCGCGACGGCAAGTTGGTGGCCGAGGTCCGCCCGGGCGGCGGCTGGCCTGTCGCCTCGGCAGGTGTTTCCGCGGACGGCCGGGCGGAATCGCCCTCCCCCTCTTCACGCTCCCTCCGACGACTGCCGCGGGCGTCGCTGCGCGCCCGGCGCTCCTGCCCCGGCAAATCCGGCGCCACCTCCAGCTCGACCAGGCGCTGAATTTCCAGATTCTCGTTGAAATCCTTGCGCTTGCGCATGGTCAGCGTCACGCGCAAAAGTTTGGGCAGGGAATTGGTGAATTCCCAATCCTGGCTCCAGTTGTCGTCCTCGAAGTCATACCACTCGCAACTGAAGCCCTCGACTTCCGGAGCGGCCACCCAGGACTCGATGCTGCCGGGCTTGACCTCCTCGGTCAGGTGGGGCCAGGCCCGCACCACCAGCCCACGGTTGGCCCCCCCCCCCTCGACCGTCACGGATATCCGATGAAGCCCATGCTGAAAGGGCGAGTCAGGCGGCAAAAAAGCCGTGCCGCTGGTCACCCAACTGATCTCATTGGCCGCGCCGCGCGAGGCCCCCCCGATCGGATCGAGCCAAAAGCCGAACGCCTCGGGCTTCGAGGGAAACCACGCCGCGCCGCGCAGCGCCGTCACCAGTTGCTCCATCGCGAAATCGCCATATTGGAGCTGCTCGAGCATCTCGCCGCCGCGATTCCAAGCCTTGGTGATGCTCCAGAAAATGCCGCCGGACATGGTCGCCACCAGGCTGAAAATAGCCAGCGCCAGAATCAGCTCGATGAACGTAAACCCCGCGCGGGAGCATTGAGATGGGCGGCGGCGGGGCATCGTCAGGTCTTGGGTTTCAGTGAACGCTTGCCATCCACATTTTCCGGCACGAAGAGCATCTGCACCGTCTCCTCCATGCCGCGGCGCTCGCCGCTCTGCGACCAATAGACCCGGGTGGTCACCATAAACAGGCCCTCGCGGTCCTCATCCACCGCGCCAAAATCCTCGATGATCCGCACCCAGCTCCAGCCGGACGGCCCGCCCCGGAAACTGCCGCTTTCCTGCCCGGCGGTGATTTCGTCCTTGAGGCGCAGCGGGTTCTCGGCCTCGACCCGGCCGAGCATGCGCCGGGCTTGCTCATAGTTGCGCGCCTGACGCACCACTGCCAAAGCCCGCGAGGAACCTTCCACCAGCGCCACCAGGGCCGTGCCCAAAATCAGCACGGCCAGCATCACCTCGATCAGGGTTAACCCCGCGCGGCTATCCCGGCGCCGCGCCCCCCCCGTGAGATCGCGCGGCTCAATCACGGGTCACCTGCGCCTTGCCGGTCACCGGGTCCACCCGCAGGCGCGCGCCGCGGTTCTCGCTGTCGCCCACGCGCACCTCATAGGAGTCGCACATGCCGTTGGGATAATAATTCACGTAATAGATGCCGTCGAACTCGCGCCCGCCGCGGAATGAAAGAATCTTGACGCCATCCTCGAACGAGCGCACCAGCACCTGGCTCAACGATGGAGCCGCGGTGTCCCCGGCAACCGCCTCGCCGCCGGACACCACCGCGCCCATCGTGCCACCGGGCGGCGCCCCCCCGCCGATATTGCCAAAAAACGCGTCGTGTTTGCCGCCCGGCATGCCCTGGTCCACCAGTTCAACCGTCCCCTTCACTTCGTCGAAAAGCACAGCCATATAGTGCTGGCTCAGCACCGCTTTGGCCTGGGCGTTGCGGTGCACCATAAGCAACGTACGCATCGAGTTGCGCAGCTTGGCCCCGCGAAACGACCGCGCAAACGCCGGAACCGCCACCGCCGAGGCCACCCCCAAAATGACCACCACCAGCAAAATCTCGATCAGCGTAAAGCCAATTTGGACAGATGGGCGCTTCATGCTCATGCAACTGGCACTCAGGCGGCTGAAACCGGGCGACTCTATTTTATGTCGTCCCCCGTGCCAAAACTGCCGTCCGGCCCGGCCGAAACCACCGAGTAGTTGTTGCCCGATTTGCTGTACTGGTATTCGTTGCCCCACGGGTCTTTGAGCCCTTCCGCCTTTTTGAGGTAGGGGCCGTCCCAGTTGATCTCATTGCCTTTGGTCATTAGGTTTTGCAGACTGTCGGGTAGTTTGCCGTTATCCAGCTCGTAGCGGTCAATGGCACTCTCAATGGCGGCCACGCCTTGCTTGGCCACGTTACGCTGGGCCTTCCCCATTTGACCAGTCAGCCTTACCCCCGCCACCGCCGCCAACATGCCGATAATCACCACCACCAGCAGAATTTCAATCAGCGTGAAGCCCGCATCGCGCCGTTGCAGATCATTGTGCTTGTTTCTCATCGTAAAACCTCCATGCCAAGGGGCCAATCCATACTACAACCGTACCACATCCCCGCCCCCCCCGCCCAACACGATTTTGCCCTGGATGATGCCCGCGACAGCCCGCCCCCCCC
>JAAZFE010000071.1 GCA_012511885.1 Lentisphaerota bacterium
ATCCTACCCCCCGCCCCCCTCCCGCCACAATCATAATCCGCCACATCAGCGCCCCAAAAACACCAAAAACCGCCTGTTTTGGGCACTTTTGGGGCTATTTTGTCCCTTTCCCGCCCCATTTTTACCCGTTTTTACCCATTTCCGCCCATTTTCCGTCAAAATTGTCCGTTTTTGCGCGTTTTTCGCCATCAACCGGCAGCCGCCGGTTGTGCCCCACCCGAACTCTTGGCGCGGCAGCGCCCGTGCCCGCCAAAACAACAAAAAACACCCCGCTGGCACCCACAACGCCCCGCGCCACCAACCACTTGGCCCGCCGTGCGCAGCACGTGGCCGTACGGCAAAGGATTTTGCAAAAACGAGGGGATTTCCCGGCAAAATAAGGCGCGAATTTTACGATGATGGTGCGTCGCGGGCGATCCCTCGCAGTACTTTAGTACGCGAGGGTCGACCTCGACGCGCCAGCGCGGAAAAGGCGCACCTTGGTTTTGCCGCCTCGTTTTTCAAAATCCTTTGCCGCCATCATCCCCGCCAACCACTCCCCCCCCACCACTTCCCACTCCCCAACCACCACCCCACCGCCGCCCGACTTCCATTCCAAGCAAGATGTGGTACTCTCTCCCCCCATGAAACGCCACCTCCAACTGGCCCTCATCGCCACCCTTCTACTCTCCCAGGAGCACACCATGTCTCAAGACCCCGTGGACGTCCTCAACGCCGCCAACGCCAACATCCAGCGCCTCGTCCTCGACAACGGCCTCACCGTCCTGCTCAAAGAAGACCGCAGCGCCCCCCTCGTCGCCCTGCAATACTGGGTCGGCGCCGGGGCCATTCACGAAGGCGACCACCTCGGCGGCGGCCTGTCCCACTACCTCGAACACATGGTCTTCAAAGGTACCGACACCCGCGCTCCCGGCCAGGTCTCCACCGACATCGCCGACGCCGGCGGCTTCATCAACGCCTACACCTCCAACGACCGCACCGTCTTCCACGCCACCCTCCCCGCCGAACGCTGGCTCGTCGGCCTCGAGGTGCTCACCGATGCCGTCTTCCGCCCCTCCTTCCCCCCCGACGAGTGGGAACGCGAACGCGAAGTCATCCTGCGCGAAGTTGACATGAGCGAGGACAACCCCGGCAGCGTCCTCAACCGCCTCCTCTGGGAAACCGCCTTCCGCACCCACCCCTACCGCGTGCCCGTCATCGGCTGGCGCGACATCCTGGTCACCATGACCCGCGACCATCTCGTTGACTACCACCGCCGCCACTACTCCCCCGACAACCTCATTCTGGCCATCGCCGGCGACATCCCCGTCGCCGAGATGGCCGCGGCCGTCCGCGAGCACGTCGGCGCCATCCCGCGCACCCCGCGCACCCCCGCCCACATTCCGCCCGAACCCACCCAGATGGCCGAACGCTACCAACGGCGCACCGGCCCCTATCAAATCACCCGCCTGGCCTGGGTCTTCCACACCACCGACCTCGCCCACCCCGACACCCCCGCCCTCGATGTCCTCGCCTCGGCCGTCTCCTCCGGACGCGCCTCCCCCCTCGTCCGTAAACTGCTCGAAGAAGACCGCCTCGTACACCAAATCAACGCCTGGAGCTACACCCCCAAAGACCCCGGCCTCTTCGGCATCACCGCCGAATGCGATCCCGACAACGAAGCCGAAACCATCGCCGCCCTCCGCCGCGAAGTGGCCCGCTGGCAAACCGAACCCTTCGACGCCACCCGCATCCAGCAGGCCCGCCGCGAAGTCGTCATCCAGGCCATCCACAACCTGGCCACCATGGACGGCCAGGCCGCCTCTATGGCCTCCGGCGAATTCTACGCCGCCGACCCCCGCCACATCGAAACCTACATCGAGCAAGTCCGTCGCGTCACCCCCGAAGACCTCACCCGCGTTGCCCGCCACTACCTGCGCGACAACAACGGAACCTGGACCATCCTGGCCCCCGAAGGCCAACCCGAACCCGAAACCCAACGAGACGAGGCCGACACCCTCCATGTCGAGCAAATCACCCTGCCCAACAGCCTGCGTCTGATCGTACGCGAAGACTCCCGCCTGCCCCTCGTCCATGTCGCCGCCGTCATGGGTGGCGGCCTCCTCGCCGAGGCCCCCGATCAAGCCGGCATCGCCCAGCTCTGCGCCGATCTGCTCACCCGGGGAACCTCCCGCCATAGCGCCGCTGAACTCGCCGAACGCCTCGAAGCCCGCGGCATCGCCCTCGCCGCCTTCTCCGGACGCAACACCAGCGGACTCAATGCCAGCGGCCTCTCCGAAGACCTCCCCCTGCTCATCGAGGCCGTGGCCGACTGCCTCCTCGACCCCCAATTCCCCAACGACGAACTCGACAAACAGCGCGCCCTCCAGCTCGCCGCCATCCAGCGCGAACTCGAGCGCCCCATGACCCATGCCCAGCAGATGGTCCGCGACGCCTTCTTTCCCAACCACCCCTACCGCCATTCGCGCCAGGGCACCCCCGAAACCGTCAGCGCCCTCACCCGCGAAGCCATCCAGGCCCACCACCAAAAACAACTCGGCAGTTCCAACCTCGTCCTCGCCGTCTTCGGCGATGTCCACACCGCCGGCGTCCAGGCCCTGATCGAAAAAGCCTTCGCCCCCCTCCCCACCCGCCCCGCGATGGAATGGCCCGCCCTCCCCGCCCCCCCCCGCCAGCCTCAACGCGTCGAACAAACCCTCCCCTTCAAACAAACCGTACTCGTCCGCGCCTGGCCCGCCATCCCCATCCACGACCCACGCAATACCGCCCTCGAAGCGCTCGTCGCCATCCTCAGCGGACTCTCCTCCGACCTCTTCATCGAGGTCCGCGACAAACGCGGCCTGGCCTACTACATCGGCGCCAACCAGCTCGCCGGGCCCATCGGCGGACTCTTCCAAATCTTCGCCGGAACCACCGACGAAGGCCTCACCGAAGTCGAAACCCAAATCCAGCGCCACGCCGACATCCTCCGCGCCGACGGCCCCCGCGCCGCCGAAGTCGCCCGCGCCATCGAGCAGCTCCTGGCCGACCTCGCCCACGCACGCCAAAACAACGCCATGCTCGCCCAGCAATGCGCCATCGATGAACTCCTCGGCCTCGGCTACCGCTACTCCCTCGATGCCGCCGACCGCCTCAAACAACTCGACACCGAAGCCATCCGCGCCATCGCCGAACACATCTTCACCGCTCCCGGCAGCGTCACCGCCATCGTGCATCCCGCCGACACCCCGTGAGCCGCCCCCTCCTCAAGCGCAAGCGCTTTTGGGCGGGCATGGTCCTCCTCGTGGCCATGCTCACCGCTTGGGCGCTGCTGCCCGGCCACATCCACCGCCTTCGCGACATCGAGTGGGCCAGCCTCCGCGACAACCTGCGCGCCCTCGACCCCTGGCTCCCCGTCATTGCCATCCTCCTCTACGGCCTCACCACCGTCCTCTTCCTGCCCACCACCCTCGTCACCATCCTCGTCTCCCTGCTCTACGGCCCCTGGCTCGGCCTGCCCATCGCCCTGATCGGCCTCACCCTCGGCATGGGCTCCGCCTTCCTCTGCGCCCGCTATCTTTTCCGCGACTGGTTCCAGCGCCGCTATGGCCACACCCGCTTCTACTCCCAGCTTCAAACCCACATGAACTCCCGGGGCTGGAAACTCGTCCTCTTCACCCGCCTCCTGCCCATCAATCCCTTCACCCTCTTCAACTACGCCTGCGGCCTCACCCCCATCGCCTTCGGTCCCTATCTCCTCGCCTCCGCCATCGGCGTCATCCCCAACACCCTCGCCCTCCTCTGGACCACCCATGCCACCGGCCAGCTCGCCCTGGGCCACTTCGACGCCCGCGTCATCCTCCTGCTCTTTGCCGGTGCGGGTCTCTTCGCCCTCCTCGCCTGGCTCCCCCGCCGCAAACAACCCCACCCCCCGGCAACCCCATAACAAGGCCTCCACTCTCCCTATCCCATAGCCCCCCCCGTCCTCCCCATCCTCCCCCAAAAAGGCGTCACGGCGTCATGGTCTCACGGCGTCATCTCCCGCCCCCCTCCGCCACGCCCCGCCGTCGTGTCTATTTCCCGCCGCGCAGCGGCGTCCCAAAAGTCCGTGTCAGTCCGTGTGGGTCCGTGGTTGTCCGTGTGGGTCCGTGTGGCTGTTCCCGCCGCCACCAATCCCGCCCCGTCTTTCTCCAAGGTGCGGCAGCACCCCCTTCTTGCTCCCATGCTTCCCTGCTGGCCGCGCGCCTCCAAGCTTGCCCCCCCACCACTTGGTCCGCCGTGCGTCCCGCCCATGCGGGATGGCCACTGGCGGCCCCTTGGCAGGAGTTTGGCGGGGATTTCACGCGGAACTAACCACCCTCCCGTTCCGCCGTTATCCATGGCGCGGCAGCGCCCCGTGGCCATGCGGCAAAGGATTTGGAAAAACGAGGGGATTTCCCGGCAAAATAAGGCGCGAATTTTACGATGATGGCGCGTTGCGGGCGACCCTCGCAGGATAAATATCCGCGAGGGTCGTTCTCGACGCGCCAGCGCGGAAAAGACGAGCCTTCGTTTTGCCGCCTCGTTTTTCAAAATCCTTTGCCGCCTCTCCCCCGCCAACCACCATCCCCGCCCCACCCCACACCACCACCCAACCGACCGCCGACCGCGCCTCCAAGCTTGCCCCCCCGCCCCGGCTTATACTACCTTGGCAACCAAGGAGACCACCATGAGCGACCCCACCCAGCCCCGCGAAAAATGGAGCGGACGCACCGGCTTCATCCTCGCCGCCGCCGGCTCCGCCATCGGCCTTGGCAACATCTGGAAGTTCCCCTACGTCGTCGGCGAAAACGGCGGTGGCGCCTTCGTCCTCGTTTACCTCATCTGCGTTGCCATCATCGGCGCCCCCGTCATGCTCTGCGAGTTCGCCCTTGGCCGCCGCACCCTGCGCAGTCCCGTCGGCGCCTTCCGCGCGCTCGCCACCAAAACCTCCATCCTCGTCCACCTCATCGGCATTGGCGTACTCATCGCCGGCATCTTCGCCCTCCTCTTCCGCTGCTGGGGCTGGGGCGCCCTCCTGCTGGCCCTCGGCCTGCTCATCTTCCGCCATGGTTGGGTACTCGTCGGCTTCAGCGGCGTCATCGCCGGCTTCACCATCCTCTCCTTCTATAGCGTCGTCGCCGGCTGGACCCTCGGCTACATCTGGAAAGCCGCCGCCGGCCAGCTCAACTTCCCCACCGTCACCGACGCTCAGGCCCACTTCGCCAACTTCATCCTCTCGCCGGGATGGGCGCTTGGCTGCCACTTCCTCTTCATGCTCATGTGCATCCTCATCGTCTATAAAGGCGTCCAATCCGGCATCGAGCGCTGGTCCAAAATCCTCATGCCCGTCCTCTTCTTCATCATCTTCGCCCTCATCGTGCGCAACCTCACCCTGCCCGGCGCCATGGAAGGCGTCCGCTTCTACCTCACCCCCGACTTCTCCAAAATCACCACCGGCAGCATCCTCATCGCCCTCGGTCAGGCCTTCTTCTCCCTCTCCCTCGGCATGGGCGTCATGATCACCTACGGCAGCTATCTCGACCGCCGAGAAAGCCTCGTCACCTCCACTCGCTCCGTCGGCGGCCTCGACACCCTCATCGCCCTCATGGCCGGCCTCGCCATCTTCCCCGCCGTCTTCGCCCAGGGCTTCAGCCCCGACGTCGGCCCCGGGCTCGTCTTCCAGGTCCTGCCCACCGTGTTCAATCAAATCCCCCTCGGCGCCTTCTGGGCCTTCCTCTTCTTCATCCTCCTGCTCATCGCCGCCCTCACCTCCGGCATCAGCCTCCTCGAAGTCGTCACCGCCTACTTCGTCGATGAGCGCCGCTGGCCGCGCCGACGCGCCACCATCGTCTTCGGCGCCGCCATCTTCCTCCTCGGCAGCCTCTGCGCCCTCAGCGTCACCGACTGGTCCCGCCTCCAGGCCCTCCACGCCCTCCTCCTCAAAGTCTTCGCCACCGCCAAACCCTCCTTCTTCGACACCATGGACAACCTCTCCTCCAACTGGCTTCTTCCCCTCGGCGGACTCTTTATCTCCCTCTTCACCGGTTGGGTCTGGGGCACCCGCCACGCCCTCGACGAAATCCGCCAAGGCGCCCCCTCCTTCGGCAACGTCCATCTCGTCTCCCTCCTCGCCGGCCTCAAAGACCTCCCCCCCTCCAACGGCGGCCCGCCCCCCTACACCCTCGCCGCCTTCTGGGGCATCTTCATCCGCTTCATCTCCCCCGTCGCCATCATGCTCGCCTTCCTCCACACCATCGGCTGGCTCACCTAACCCAGAAATATGCACGCGACAAGTCCAGTTCAGATGCGAGGCGGGCGGGGTGAAGCTGTATTGGCATACAGCGAACCCCGCACAACAAAGCAAATGGACTGGAATCGTCGCGCCCTTGGTCAACATGAATGAAAAATGAATTTTTTCTTAAATTTCCACATCATATATTGCAACAATAAGTTAAGATGTTTTCATCCATGTTGATGAAATTTCTAGGCTAACCCCCTCCCTCGCCATGCACATCCTGACCACCCAAGCTCAAATGCAGCAAGCCGCCCACGACCTGCGCCGCCAAAGCCGGCGCATCGGCTTCGTCCCCACCATGGGCAACCTCCACGAAGGCCACCTCTCCCTCATCCGCCTCGCCCGCCAGCACGCCGACACCGTCATCGTCTCCATCTTCGTCAACCCCACCCAGTTCGGCCCCACCGAAGACTACGCCGCCTACCCCCGCACCCTCGACGCCGACCTCGCCATCTGCCGCCGGGAAGGCGTCCACCTCATCTACCATCCCCCCGTCACCGAAATCTACCCCCCCGACGCCAGCGTCACCCTCGCCGAAACCTCCCTCGCCCAAACCCTCTGCGGCGCCGCCCGCCCCGGCCACTTCAACGGAGTCTGCACCGTCGTCGCCATCCTATTCAACACCATCCGCCCCCACCTCGCCGTCTTCGGCCAAAAAGACGCTCAGCAGCTGCGCATCATCCGCCGCATGGTCCGCGACCTCGCCTACCCCATCCAAATCCTCGCCAGCCCCACCATCCGCGAGCCCGACGGCCTCGCCCTATCCTCGCGCAACCGCCACCTCACCCCCCCCCAACGCGCCCAGGCCACCGTCCTCCACCGCGCCCTCACCCTCGCCCAAGCCAACTTCGCCGCCGGCCAACGCGACCCCCGCCAACTCGAAAACGACATGCGCCAACTCATCCAGCAAGCCCCCGACGCCCGCATCGACTACATCTCCATTGTCGACGACCAAACCCTTGCCCCCCTCACCGCCCCCATCACCCGCCCCGCCCTTGCCGCCCTCGCCGTCTGGATCGGCCAACCCCGCCTCATCGACAACACCACCCTCACCCCCTGATCCCCCCCCGTTTTCCACACCATGGCGCCACCGACAATGGACGCCCCGAAAAGCAACTCCAAATCCTACGGCAACACCACGGACTTCCCCGGCCAAACCGGAGCAGAACAATTCCAAATGTAGTGCGGAAAATGACCCTCTGAATATGAAAAACCCCTGTAAATTCAAGAATTTTGTCTTCCAACTGCGGAACTTGGGTCGGGGCGTCACATTTCGGAACCCAGGTGTCGCGGGGATAACAAAACTGGACAAAAAGTGTAGTTATCAAAACTGGAATTTTTCGTTGAGGGGCTTGACAACGCAAAAGGTGTGGTAGGCTTTGGGGTGGCACTTGCAGGATACGGCTCTGC
>JAAZFE010000072.1 GCA_012511885.1 Lentisphaerota bacterium
CCCCCACATGACCCCCCCCCTCCAGCCCCACCCAATCCGGCAGTCGCCCGTTATCCCCCACGCCGGCTGGCGCCAGCTGGTAAAAGGTGCCAGGTCCAAGGTAAAAGGCTCCCCACCTGTCCCGCTGCATCAGCGGCGGCCTTTCCACCTTCCACCACCTGCCACCTGCCGCAAAGCGGCATCCCCAGCGTCCGTGTCAGTCCGTGTGGGTCCGTGTTGGTCCGTGTTGGTCCGTGTGGCTGTTCCCGCCGCGTCAGCGGCGTATCGCGTAGCACTGCCACCAATCGTCCATTCACGCAATCACGCAATCACGCAATTCCCACTTGCCCTCCGTCCGAAAGACGTGGCAGCGCGGGCAAGGATTTTGCAAAATGAGGGGTTTCCCCGGCAAAATAAGCGCCCGAATTTTGCGATGATGGCGCGTCGCGGGCGAACCTCGCTGGATAAGTATCCGCGAGGTTCGTTCTCGACGCGCCAGCGCGTAAAAGGCGGGCCTTCGTTTTGCCGCCTCGTTTTGCAAAATCCTTGCCCGCCTCTTCCCCCCCCCACCACCCACACCGCCAACCACCTCACACCATCGCCCACCACCGCACCATGAACCGCACCGCCGCCATACTCGTCACCGCCGCCCTCCTCCTCACCACCGCCGCCACCCTCAACCTCCACCTCCACCACCACCGCACCACCCCCCACCTCACCACCCTCCCCCCCGCCCACTCCCTCCCCCCCTCCGCCGCCCTCACCACCATCGCCCTCGGCGGCTTCCGCGGCATCCTCGCCGACCTCCTCTGGATGCGCGCCGGCGCCCTCCAGGACGAAGGACGCTTCTTCGAACTCGTCCAGCTCTCCGACTGGATCGTCAAGCTCCAGCCCCGCTCCCCCGCCATCTGGGGCTACCACGCCTGGAACATGGCCTACAACATCGCCGCGCTCATGCCCTCCCCCGAAGAAAAATGGCGCTGGGTGCGCAACGGACTCCACCTCCTGCGCGACGAAGGCCTCGTCATCAACCCCGGCTCCGCCAAACTCCATCAGGAGTTGGCCTGGATCTACCTGCACAAACTCGGCACCAACTACGACCCCGCCGCCGACCACTACCGCCGCGAATGGGCCGCCGAAGTCGCCGCGGGCCACGCCGCCCTCGATCCCGACCTGCAGCGCCAACTCGAAGCCACCTACGGCCCCCTCGATTGGCACACCCCCCAGGCCCACGCCATCTACTGGGCCGCCACTGGCCTCCCCCTCGCCCGCCTCCCCTCCGACGACCTCGCTTTGCGCCGCATCATCTACCAGGCCCTCATACAGTACCTCCAGCAAGGCCAAACCCAATGGCAACCCGCCGCCATCGCCGCCGTTCAGGAAACCATCCGCCACCACCCCGACATCGCCGCCCTCCACACCCTCCTCGACCGCCTCCAATCCCCCCACCCTTGATCAATCCGGCAGTCGTCGGTTATTCCCCGGCCAAGGCGCGGGAGCGCCCGAAAAACGCCTCGTTTTTGCGTCTGTTTCCCGCCGCGCAGCGGCGTCCCAAATGTCCGTATCAGGTCCGCCTGTCCCGCCCACGCGGGATGCCCGTCCGTGTTCGTCCGTGTGGCTGTTCCGCCGCGTCAGCGGCGGCGTGGCTGTTCCGGCCTCGCCAACCACGCCCCGTCTGCACCCACAACGCCCCGCGCCCCCCATCACTTGGCCCGCCGTCCGCAGGACGTGGCAGCTGGCGGTTTCTTGGGTAGTTTGGCGGGGATTTCACGCGGAAATAACCGCGGGAGTTTCTGGAGATGCCGCTTGGCGGGCGATCCCCTCGTAGTACTTTAGTACGCGAGGGTCGTCCTCCAAGTGGCAGAACTGAAAAAACCGTGGTTGGTTTCCGCGCCGCCAAACTCCCCAAGAAACCGCCAACACTCCCCGCCCACCACCACCCACTCCCCCGCCCCCCCCCCACCCCCCCCCACCACCCGCCTCAACAACTCCTCTCCGGCAACGGCACCATCTCCCCATACATAAGATCATACTCCCCCGGCTCAAACCTCTCAAATCCCCCCCCATGAAAAAACGTCACCTCCCCAAAAAACACCCTCCCCCGACAATAATACAAATCAATCCTCGCCAGCGGAAACCCCTCCGCCAACACCTCCGCTATCTCAATCATCTCCGCCAGCTTCCCCGGCCGCTCCACCGCCTTCCCATTCGGCCACTTCGGCTCCTCCTCCCCCCACCACTCCGTCCACACAAACGGCAACAACTCCCAGTCGAGGCTGTAAAAATTCCGTTTGTGCGCCGTCGCCCGGTCCAGATCCACCTGCACACACTCCGCCCGCCCCCCAAAACAGTGGAACTTATAATCCATCGGAATCGCCCCCTCATCATCCAACAGCAACTGCTCCGCCAGAATCCGCGGCTTCAGCCCCTGATACGTCCACTCCCGCGACGACGCATAATGACTAATCGCCATCCACTCGCGGAACGTCCGCCGCACCTTCGCGAAGTCCTCGCGGGCCTTATCGCGCACAACCCAGTTTTGCCCGCTGCCATGATTCACCTTCATCACAAACTCATCCGGCAGCCCCTCCCAATCAATGTCCCGCACCCGATCCCACACGCCCAGCAGCGGAATCAGATACTCCTCCCCCACGCGTTCCCTCACCAGATCCCGAACCGCCACCTTGTCCGCCGCGTCACGCAACCGCTGATCCCGATAATACACCTTCATCCAGTTCAGCTTCTCATTCAGCGTCCGCGGCTCCTCCCAGTTCATCGGACGGCCAAACGTCTCCAAAAACTGCCGATCAATCGACGCCTTGTCCGACCGCCATCGCTCCCGCGCAAAATAATCGCGCAACCGCACCAGGGGAAACAGCAGCTCAAACCCCAGATCCGTCTCCCGATACATCCTCTTCAGCCAATTCCTCATGCTGCGCCACCATACCCTGCCCCCGCCCCCCAAGCCACCCGAATCTTCCCCAACCCACGGCGCGTCAACGCCCCCGCCTCCGTCGCCAAGCCGCGGGAGCACCCAAAAAACGTCTCACCGTTGCGTCTTTTTCCCGCCGCGCAGCGGCGTCCCAAATGTCCGTGGTCGTCCGTGCCTGTCCGTGTTCGTCCGTGTGGCTGTTCCGCGCTTTGTCGGCAGCTGCCGGTTGTTCCGTCGCCATGGCGCGTCAGCGCCAGCTTCCATGCTTCCATGCTCCATGCTCGCCGCATAGCGGCGCCCCCCCCGTTTGCGTTCCTGTGGCGCCGCTTGCGACTTTTGCGTTAAAAATTGCGGCGCATGCGCCGCCTCCCCCAAAAAATAATTAGTGTTAATTCGCGTTCATTCGCGGTTCATTTTTTGTGGTCTTTGTGGTCTTTGTGGTTCCCCAAAAATCACCCATTCTCGCAATCATGCAATTCTCACCCCGCCACGCCAGCGGCGGCCCCATCCCAGTCTTGCTATTTTGCACTACCTCTCCATAATTCTTTGAAATGAGCGGTCAACCACCCCAAAACAGCCAAATCGCCTCCCAAAACCCGAAAAAAAGCGCAAAAACCGTCTTTTTTCTTGGTTTATTGCTGTTTTTAAGCGTTTTTCTGCTGTTTTCACCATCTCTCCGTTATGAATTGGTCGCCATCGACGACATCCATTACATCAGTTATAATCAGCTTGTTTTATCCGGACTTTCCTGGGCCTCTGTAAGGGCAGCCTTCACGGGTTTTTATCACCAAATGTATGCGCCCTTGCTGTGGGTTTCCTATATGGTGGATGTAACCTTATTTAAGGCAACGCCTGACAATCCGTGGGGGTTTCATTTTACGAATGTATTGCTCCACAGCCTGAATTCGCTGTTACTCTATTTCCTTCTGCTGGCTTGGTGCAAAAAGCCGTGGCACGCCTTTGTTTTTACCGCACTTTGGGCATTGCATCCCTTGCGCGTCGAATCTGTCGCCTGGGTCACAGAGCGCAAGGATGTACTCTCAGGATTCTTTGGTTTGTTGAGTATAGGATGCTACTTGAAAGCCCAACAGCCAAGCGGTGGCAGGAGGTTGGGTTGTCTTCTGCTGTCTCTCGTCCTGTTCGCCTGCGGACTGCTGGCAAAGGCTTCCCTGACTCCGATCCCTCTGATCTTGCTGCTGCTCGATTACTGGCCCTTGCGGCGATACGATTTGAATGTGCCATCCTTACTGCGTTCAGCACCGCGTTTGCTTCTGGATAAGGTTCCGTTCATTTTACTTTCATTCGCTTCTGCTATAGCCGCAGTAAAGGCACACCAAGCCACCTATTCGATCGGCAACATCCCTCTCGCCAAAGGACTATTGGAAGTGCCGATCCATTATGGATTCTATCTCTTCAAAATTTTCAGACCCCGAAATCTCTTCCCTCTGTACCCTCCGGTGAACTTTTCATGGTCCGATTTTTGTCTCGCCTGCGGACTTCTGTTCGTTCCCACGGTGTGGTTTTGGGGTTTGCGCCGCCGCCACCCGAATGCCGGAGTGGGTTGGCTGTGGTTTCTCATCATGCTGCTACCGGTCAGCGGTCTCGTCCGCTTTGGCGCGCAAGTGGTGGCGGATCGCTTTTCTTATCTTCCCGCTATTGGCCTGTCCATCGCGGGCCTGTTCTTAGTTCACCGCTCGATCCGTTTCCTCCCGCGTAAAGGTACCATCTTGGTCTGGACTTTGCTTGCTGTAGGACTTTTGCTGGGTCTGACTGCCCGAACTTTGCAATACATGCGTGTATGGGAAAATAGCGAACGGTTGATTGCCCATATTTCCACTTTGGTTCCCTCCCACCCGCTGGTATTGAACGACCGTGCCGTCCAAGCTGTGAAGCGTTACGGCAACTTCAAGACTGCTCAATCCGATTTAGAAACCGCACTGCTCATAAGTCCAAAGGATCATAAGACTCTTGTCAGGCTGGCAATTTGTATCCATGAGCAGCAAAATCCGACATCTGCCATCGAGTTTTTAAAACAGCGCCAGAATGCCTTTGTTGTTGCTGGTGAATGGGAATTTCAAATGGCACAATTTGTATTTTTAAGTGCCCGTTATCCGGAAACACTGGAATACGTAGAACTTGCGCGTAACGGCTTACTTGCTGATGACACGGCTCAAAATAACCTTGTGTTTCTGGGCATGGCAGCAGCATTTGAATTGGGTGAAATGGAAACAGCCCTCTCTTACGCGCGGCAGCTCCCCCGCTTCCAACAGCAGACCGAGATACAGTTGGAGGATTTTTTGCCCCTCCACAGTTTTTTCTGGAATTCCTTCCTGCGCCGCGATTCCCTGGCTTATTTTCGGCGGCTGGTTGATGCTTATCCAACACGCGGGGATCTTCTGAACAATGTGGCCTGGATTCTTGCCACTGCCGAATGGTCCCCCGCGCCGCCGGAGGAAGCTCTTGAGCTCGCCAAGCGCGCGGTAGCCCTTGCCCCGGTGGATCATCCGGTTTTACTCGACACGCTGGCCGTGGCACAGGCCAATTTCGGTGACTTTGAAATTGCGATACAGACCGCACAACAAGCTCTTCAACTGGTGCCTGATACCAAAGAACATGCGGCTTTCCGGCAGCGGTTGCTGGATCGCATCCATCTTTTTCAAAACCGTCAGCCCTATCATGTCGAACAAGATCCCCGCCTGCTTTAGCGGGACGGGTTAAGGTGCAACATAACCAGTTTGGGTGGAATGATGCCGCCACCTGTGTCCTTCCTTCTTGCCCATAAGCTCCAACCTCCTTAGAGTGACAACTCATGGTACGGTCTTCTCCAAAACACTGGCTCTTCTCAACCGTCTGCCTGGGCTTCCTTCTCTCGGCAATTGCGCTTCTGCTTTTTTTACCTTCCATTTCTTATGAATTGGTCGCACTGGACGACCCGGCTTATATTGCCGACAACGCGCTCGTGTTGAACGGACTCTCGTGGCAATCCATCCGCGCCGCCTTTACGCCCGGAATTGCCGCGGCTCCCATGTATATGCCGCTGCTGTGGATCTCCTACATGGTGGATGTTTCGTTATTCCATGCCACACCAGTCCAACCATGGGGTTTTCATCTGACCAACGTTATCCTCCATGCGGCCAACGCCTTCTTGCTTTATGCCCTTCTGTTCGCCATCGTAAAAAAACCATGGTCCGCCTTTTTCTGTGCGGCGCTTTGGGCCATTCACCCGCTCCGGGTCGAATCCGTTGCCTGGGTCACCGAGCGCAAAGACGTGCTGTCCGGGCTGTTGGCATTGTTAAGCGTTGCCGCCTACGCATGGGGAAACCGGGGCGCAACAAGCCGCCGGTGCAACCGGCTGGGCTTTTCCTTGTCGCTGGGGTTCTTTACCGCCGGGCTATTGGTCAAGCCTTCCATTGTGCCGCTCCCCTTGCTGCTTCTGGGACTGGATATTTGGCCATTGCGACGTTTGGCCGAGACGAGTGCAAGAGGCCGCCGAATCATTATGCTTTTTCTGGAAAAAATCCCCTATCTGTTGCTCGCGGCAGGACTGGCGCTGATGACCGTTCACAGCCATCGGACGATAGGCGCCCTGTCGGCGACACCGGCTTGGCGCCACCTCTTGCTGGTTCCGATCCATTATGGGTTTTATTTGCTCAAGACTGTTGTGCCAACGGAACTGGGCCCTCTGTATCCCTTGGTTCAGTTCACCTGGCTGCGGTGGGTCATGAGTGTGGGCGTGTTGCTCACGCTGACCGGAGGCGCGTGGCGGCTACGCAAAAACGCTCCGCAGGTTTTGGCCGGATGGTTTTGGTTTCTGACCGCCTTCTTGCCAATCATCGGATTTTTCGGGCCGGTGGGTGTGCACAGCGTCGCTGATCGCTTTACCTATTTTCCGGCACTGGGTTTGTCTCTCCTGCTCATTCCGATGGGGACCGACCAGGATCGTCGGGCCCGGCGGTTACTGTATTTCGTGGCTGGCGGCATCGTGCTTTTCTTATCAGCATCAACCAGCCAATTGCTGCCCAACTGGCAAAGCAACGACCGGGTTTTGGCCCGCGTGGCACAAACAACGCCGGATCATCCTGCCTTGCGCCATGTGCATATTCTCCATCAACTTCAACGCGATGGAGATTTTGGTGCGGCCCGCGTCGTGTTGGAAGATGCCTTGCGTGCCGACCCGCGAAATGTGGAACTGATGGCCACACTGGCCCTGTGCATCCATGAAGAAGAGGGGACGGACGCCGCGTTGGCATTCTTGGCGAGCCTCCCCAAGAATTCCATGCCGCGCGGCGAACAGGCCTTCCAAATGGCGATGTATTCATTCCTTGGCGGTGCCTTCGAACAAGCCCTGCTGCATGTGGACAACGCGCGTAACCTTCTCGCCCAAACGGATGTCGCCCAAAACAATCTGGCTCTGCTTGGCATGGCGGCGGCATTTGAAAATGGCGATATGCCGAGAGCCTTGACCTATGCCCGCAAACTTCCGCCATATCGCGACCGCGTACAAATTGTTCTCGAGGATCTTCTGCCACTGCATGGCTATCATTGGAGTCTGGGCGCGCGCAACGAGGCTTGGGCGTTTTTCAAGCGGCTGCTGGCCGCTCATCCCGCCCGGGGCGACCTGTTCAACAACATCGCTTGGCTTCTAGCCACAGCGGAATGGTCTCCCGCGCCTCCGCAAGAAATCGTGGAACTGGCACGGCGCGCACTGGAGCAGGCACCGGAACCGCACCCCGTATTGCTTGACACCCTGGCAGTGACATATGCCAATGCCGGAAAATATGCCGCCGCTGTTTCCACCGTGCAACGGGCCTTGGAGCTCGTGCCGGATATTCCCGCCCGGGCCAGTTTCCGCCGCGACCTGTTGTCGCGCCAGAAACTCTATCAAAACCGAATCCCCTACCGCGAAGAGGCCGCCGCACGCTTATGGCTAAATCGCTGAAATCCAAATCGCCCCTGCCCCCTTCCCCGTCGCAGCGGCCGCTCCGAAAAGGTTTCCTAATACTCTGGGTATTGGCGGGGCTTCTCCTATTGGCGGGACACATTGTGTTCTTCACATTGCATACCGATCGGGCTGCTCAATCTTTCAACCGTTCAGTTGTCCCCCCTGACACCATTTCGGGTATGCCCGAACCTCGTTTTTTTCTGGAGAGTGACAGCTATACGTGGCTGTCCCACACCCGCGACCTGATGAAGTCGGGTGAATGGCGGCTGCGTTGGACCTTCATGGATAACGCGCCCTACGGCCGTGAAATGCATTGGAGTCATCTGATTATTTGGACGGTACGGGGAATCGCCAACATGATCATGGCCCAGACGGGTTGGCCCGCGGCAAGAGCTGTCGAGCTGGCGGGGGTGTGGGTCATGCCTTTGTTCCAATTCCTGTTCCTGGCTCTAGCTTTGGTTGCTATTTCCCGCAAGTGGGGCTTACTGCCCGCAGCGGGATTTATGTTCGCTTTTTTGACGTATGAGTCGGTCGCCATCGCGTTTCATCCGTTGAAACCCGACCACCACGCCATGCAGTTGTACTTTGTACTGGCGTCCTTTGCTTGCCTGCAAATGGGTGGTCTTGGGTGGGTAGGTTCGTCTCCCGCGTCGGAGTCAAACACACCGTTTTGGATTGGCTTTCCGGGCGCGCCCGCCCGGCGTACCGCCCGCAATTGGTTCATCGCATCCGGCGTCTTTGGCGGCCTGGCCTTGTGGATCGGCTCCACCGTTTGGTTGATTTCCTTGGCCATCATAGCCTTGGCCTGCCTGCCGGCGCTGCCGCGCTTTCACTCGCCTGAACCGGACGCCGCCTATGAGCCGATCCTCTGGCGCTGGTGGGCAGCTGTCGGTTGTTTCGTTGGCCTTATCTTTTACCTGCTGGAATACGCGCCCAACCACTTCTCCATGCGGTTGGAAGTCAATCATCCCCTCGCCTGGCTGTCCTGGATCGGTGTCGCTTGGGGCCTCGAGACTTTGGCGCGGGTCCAGCAACATGACCGGTTGGATCGTCAACTTTTCATCCAACTCCTGCTTCCCACCCTGCTGGCGATGGCGCTTCCGTTGGCGGTATGGCTGGGCCCCGAATCTTGGTTTTTAATGAACGACCCCATGCTCAAGCGCCTGCACGCTCGCTACATCACCGAATTCCAGCCATTTATTCCATTTCCTGATGGAAATTGGTGGGCATTGCTCGCCACTTTCCGCAGTTATTTTCTGGCGCTGCCCGGCATCGCCATTTGGTTGGTGTTGGCCAAAGACGCCCCCTCCCATAAGCGACATATGTTGCTCAGTGCCGTGCTGTATTCCACTTTGTTGTTGATAGCAACTCTGTTGCAGAAGCGTTGGGGGTTCAGCTTTGCGGGATCATTGGTTTGGCTGACCCTGGTTGGGCTCTGCGCATGGCTTTCTACGACAAACGCGGCGCGACGGACTTGGCAGCATTGGGGCATCCGAATATGGATAATTCTGATCTTAGCCGATGGCTGTTATGCCAATTATTCTCGTCTGCATGTGGAAAACAATGCCGCAGCCTGCCGCGCGCTATCGGAAGACTGGATTGCTTATAATCTGCAAAAAAGGAACGCCCTTCGCTGGGGATTCGCCGCGGGAACCAACCAGTGGCGTTTTGCCGGAATAGCTGTGGATACCCCCTTGCTATATTACTATGCGGGTATTCCTTCCGTGGCGTCGTATTATTGGGAAAACACCGCCGGTTGGCAGGCGGAGGCAACCCTGCTGAGTGATACGACGCCCGGTGCCACCCAGGCACTAGAGGTTGCCCAAGCACGCGGGCTTACCCATATCGTGTCGTCCATTCGATCCTCTTACCCCGAAATTTACTTCTATATCGCAACCGGCATCCACGATCCTTGGTATGCGGCTCTGCATACTCTGGACGGTTGGTTGACCTATGAACCCTTCGCAAATCGTCCTGCCTGGACAGTGCCTGCGGAACAATTGTCGGAAATCGGCCGTAGCGATTATATCTTCAAAACTCCCTCTGGATATGCCAAGGAAAAGCTCCGCTATCAGGTGTTTGCCATTCAATCCCACAACGAAACCCCCACTGAGATGCCCCCATGAAAACACGTCTGCTTCAATTCGTTACTCTCGCCAAAGGGCAGCTGTGGATGCCCCTGTTATTACTGGCGCTATGGTTTGGCGGCATGGGGTGGGGTGTTGATGCCGCTTTACGCCGTTTTGAGCGTCATACCACCGCTACGCCACCCCATATTAACGCCACCGATTCCTGGCGCCACGCACGCTGTTTCATCGACCCCGATTCCTACCTCTGGCTTTCCTATGCTCGTGATTTGCGCGCGTCAGGGCATTGGCGAGTGAGGCAGACCTTTGTGGACAACGCTCCGTATGGTCGCGAAGTGCACTGGTGCCAGTTGCCGATTTGGGGTTTGGCGGTGCTTTCCGCCGCTCTGGAAAAAACAGGTCTGACCCCTCCAATCGCTTTGGAAATTTCCGGGCGTCTGCTCATGCCGTTGACGGGCTTGTTCTTGTTTTCCGCGCTGTATCTATTCTTGCGCCGCCGTATCGGTTTTGGACCAGCCGCCTTAGGCGTACTTGTGCCCGCTGTACTCCTGTTTTGGGATTTCCATCCCTTGCGCCCCGACCACCATGCGTTCCAGATTATTGCCGCCTTTTTCTGCGCCCTGTTCCTGTTGTTCAGCGGGTTCGGCTGGACCGAAAAAGACCGCCCTTCGCACCGCCTGTTTATAGCGTCGGGAATCGCGGGCGGTTTGGGGCTCTGGTTCGGCGCTACGGTCTTTTATTTCACCCTGGCTGCCCTCACGGTTTCCATTGCTGTCGCCTTGCTTCTCTCTCCGAAATCATTCGAGCCGGTGAACCTCAAGATACACCCTGAAGTCTGGCGCGTTTGGTCATGGGTGGGAGCGGGGACCGCCTTGCTCCTTTATGTCCTTGAAACTGCCCCGGGACCTTTTCCGTTTCGCCTGGAGGTGAACCATCCGCTGTATGCCTTGTCCTGGCTGGGTATTGGCGAAAGTCTTTTTCTTTTTGCCCGCTGGAAACACGGAGATCAACGAATCTCCATGCCCCGTTTGCTCCGCGCCGTACTGGCATTGCTCGCCGCCGCCGCTTTGCCGGTGCTTCTGCTATGGGGACCCGAATCTAGTTATCTGCCGCGCACCACTTTGATGTGGCGACTCCACGCCCGCCACATTCACGAGTTTCAAACCTTGTTCACATTTGCCGCTCAGAATCAGGAAAGTGCCGTTTTGCTTGTACTGCGCAAAATCGGACCTGGATTGGTCTGTCTGCTCGGCTGGGTGGGGTTGCGTTCGAAATTGCGCCTGCCGTTTGCCGCCCGCTTGGCATGGGTATTCGCCACCCCGATTTTCCTCGTGTTCACGGCTCTGTTGTTCTGGCAAATCCGCTGGGAATCTTTTGCAACGGTGGCCGGCCTGCTGCTGGTGATTGCCGCTCTGATGGCATTGCAACAGTCATCCACCCCCTTGGCGCGGCGTGGCATGCACGGGCTTTTTTTGTTGCTGGGTGTTCAATGGCTCATCGGTCTGGTCGTCCACCTGCATCCTCTCTGGCTCACGGCGAAAGTCGCCAAAATTGACCCGCAGTATCTCAAGGCCATTCAGTTGCGCAACTGGACCATCAACTTGAAAGAAGCTGTCAACACCGCCCCCATCCGGCTGTTAGCTCCAGCGGAAATGGGGCCGGCAATCTACTATTTCGGCGCAGGCGATGCCATCGGCACCCTCTATTGGGAGAATGTCGATGGCTTGTCCGCTGCCGCGGAATGCTTTGCCGATCCCCCCTCGGGAACCCGCGCGCGCAATATTATTGCGGAGCGAGGCATCACACATGTCGCCATGTACGAAGGTGCCCAGGATGCATTGATGTTTTACCATCTGCATACGGGGCGCGACGACCATGTTGGCGCTTCCCGGACCGTCGGTGGTGCCCTGACGGGCATCGGCACACAAATCCCCGCATGGTTGCAGTACGATGAGTCTTTCAACCGGGCCATCAATCCCCCACTATACACCTTTGTTCCGAAACTAGGCCAGTGGGCTGTGACCCAACTGCCCGTGCGACTCTATACGGTTTCTCTTCCTGTGGATAACGATACCCCATGAAGATGGATTGGTTCGGCATCAGTCAATGGGCGGTGGGAACCAACGAATTCCTCGTTTGGCAACGACACCCGTTTTCGGGAATTGTCGGCGTTGTGTTGTTGCCAATAGTGATGCAGGCTTGCTATTGACCGTAGGAGCCCATGGGGCATATTCACAAGCACCCCATTCCGCCCCGAGGAATTCACCCCACCCGCTTCTCAACTCCAGGTAGTATCGTCCGCTTGTCATCCCATGGGCTTCAAACCCCAGCACATAGTCGAAAACATTGCCGTAAGTATCCATAAAATTGAAATGGGTGCTGTTCGCTCCCCGGGTTTCTGCCACCATGGAATAGGGATCATGAATTTTCACCACTTGGCCTGTCGTCGTCACATTTTGCCAGAATCCGGTTCCCGCCGATAAATTCAGCCAGTACTGATATATATTTCCATCACTCCACTGCGCGGCGAAAGTAATTCCGGCCATATCCTCCAGTGGGATCGCACTAAACACCGGATACTCCACTCGTGTGCCATGAAAAAAATGGCTCCTCCAGCCTTCGTGTGCCGTGCTGAAGGGAGTTGAGCCGTCCACTTCTTCCGCTGTGCCGTTGAAACCCATCGAAAATAGCGTCCATTGGGGCTTCAGCAGGTCATCTGTATGTGCCATCCAAGTTTGGGAGTGTGGTGCTTTGATGTAGACATACTGTGCCTGATTGCCTGACAGGATATCAACGCGGCAACCGTCATTGTAAACTGAAGGCAAGTCAGGATGATTGCTGTCGTAAGATTCTGCAGCAGCTCCCACTCGGCGAATGGTTATACTTTGGATGCTTGCAGGAGAGTGCAGGAAGCCACTGTCATGTCCTCCATTGGCAATAGTTTGGACAACCGGGAACCCGTCACTGACATGCCCAAAAACGGTTTGTTGACCATCCCAATAGGCTGCGCCGTCATCTAGCAGGAGCATGAATTCCGCCGCGTTTGAATGGGGCCCATCCGATGACACCATTGCAATGGTTCCGATGGAATGGCTCAAGCCGTTGAGTGCTTCGTCAAGGAAAGTATAGCCCGGCTGGCCGCTGTATCCGTCGTCAGTGCGGAACAGGCCGCCATGCAGCGCCAGCGGATTGGTTGCGCCCACTTCGGCAAGCGTATATTGAAACCGGTACAGCGCACTGTTCGTGTACCACGGCTTGGTTGCCACCGAACCATCTATCGGATGCATCCAACTGTGCGAGCCTTCCACAAGTCGGATAAAGTTGGCTACGGTTCTTGGCGCTCGAACGAAATCTAGGTCAATGGTGAAATCACCCGCGGATGTCGTGAAATCCGCAAAAATGCCTTTCGTCTGGGCCTGCGCAGTAGTCAACAACAGTACAAAAATGCCCAGCAAGACAAAGAGTTGAAATCGCGAGTTCATGGCGAAAATATATCATGCATGTTGATCCGGATGCAATCACCTCAATGGCGTCCCGCCTGCATCCCAGGCGCACCAGCGCCCAACAAAGCACAAAGTACAAAGCACATCACGCTGCGTCAGCGGCCAAGGCGCGGCAGCGCCCAAAAAACGCTCCTCTCCCGCCCCCGTTTCCGCCGCGCAGCGGCGTCCCAAATGTCCGTGTGGGTCCGTGCAAGTCCGTGTGGGTCCGTGTGGCTGTTCCCGCCACCCCAGCACTGCCCCGCCGTCGCCATCGGCGCGTCAGCGCCAAGGGTAGGAGCCTGTCCGCCTCTGGCGGAACATCGCGCAGCCGTCCGCGCCGTGGCTCGGCCACGGCGTAGAAAAAATGATTTTTTCTTTGCGCTTTTTATGCTCTTTGTGGTTCCCAAAAATTCTAGTAATCACGCAGTCACTCAATTCCCCTCTCCTCCGTGCCCCCGTGCCTCCGTGCGAATAATATGGAATGGCTTTCTTTACATCGGACACCTCGGCGATGCGTCCCTACCTACAACCCACCTGCAACCAATAAAAAAGAGCGGCCTTTCGACCGCCCTTCGTTTCATCCTGGGAAAGGATTACTTGTTCTTGCGACGCAGCGCCAGCGCCAACGCGCCAAGACCCAGCAGACCCATCGTGGCCGGCTCCGGAATCACTGTGCCTCCCTCAATATCGCCGCTCATGGTCATAGGCCCATACAGACGAGCAGAGCCTGATGTAGGCGGCGGGCTGCCTTCCGGCGTATTGATTGTGCCACCAGTGGAGCGGAAGAACAGGGCAGTAGTGCCCTCGCCAATCGTCCCAATATTCACATCCGGAGTAATGGCATTGGCTGTGCTATAGGCATTTTCCCAAGGACTTCCCACATCCGTGCCATAGTTCTGCTCGCCAGTATATCCCACGGACCACTGCAGAATGTTTGGACCTGTGTTGGAACCGTTCATACCGCCAATTGCAAGAGTAGCGCCTGTGATTTGATAGCCGGACGCAACCGTGATGTCCAAGCTGAGACCATTGCCTGCCACACCCCAAGTGTTGCCAGAAAACACAGCAGTTGTGGATTGTTGAACACCCACGCGGGTCAATTCGCCAAACTCCACCTCTGCAATGTTGGCAGCGCCAGGATTCTTCTCCACAGACGAGGTGCCATCACCTGGGAACGTCCATGTCGCTAGCAATTCGGCATGCGCCACGCCGGCGATCGCAAGAATCACCAATCCAATTAATAGTTTTTTCATCGTCCTACTCTCCCTTTCGGTTGTGTTGTTTACTTTTAAGAATGTCCAAGATCATCAACCTGACACGCGTTATACCCCATGCGCCCACCCCTTGTAAAGGGAAAAAATGAATTTTTTTTCATTAATTTTTTGTTAGGATTTTTACCCCCCGGGCTGGGTGCCGCAAAAGGTAGGTGCCTGCCCGTCCCGCACGTGCGGGATGGGACGCATCGGTTGGTGGTTCCAAAGGTAGGGACGCATCGCCGAGGCGTCCG
>JAAZFE010000073.1 GCA_012511885.1 Lentisphaerota bacterium
AATAAGGCGCGAATTTTACGATGATGGCGCGTCGCGGGCGATCCCTCGCAGTACTTTAGTACGCGAGGGTCGTCCTCGACGCGTCAGCGCGGAAAAGGCGCACCTTGGTTTTGCCGCCTCGTTTTTCAAAATCCTTTGCCGCCACACTCTTCCCCACCACTCCCCGCCCCCACCAACCACCCACCCTCACACAATCCCCTCCACCGCCGCCATCGCCGCCCCCACATCCGCCTCCACCACAACCGGCTCCCCCGCCGCCTTCCGCGCGCTGGCCACATCCTTCAGCCCGTTGCCCGTGCACAAACACACCACCGTATCCGCCGCCCCCACCACGCCATCGCGCGCCGCCGCCTTCAGCCCCGCCCAGGCGCAGGCCGCCGCCGGCTCGACAAACACCCCCGCCCCGCGCGCCACCTCCGGAATCGCCGCCAGAATCTCCGCGTCCGCCACCGTCACCGCCGCCCCCCCCGACTCGATCACCGCGCGCACCGCCGCCAAACCGTCGCGCGGCAAATCCACCGAGATCGAATCCGCCACCGTCGTCGCCGACACCGGCTCCACGGCCACCCGGCTCCAGTCCGCCGCCCCCCCCGACCTCTGCATATGCCACACCGTCCGGCTGATCGCCGCGCTCGCCGCCGACTGCGCGCAAAGCATCCGCGGCGTCCGGTCCACAATCCCCGCCTCCTTCAAATCGCAGAACCCCTTCCAGACCCCCGTCAAAATATTGCCATCCCCCGTCGGCACCGCCACCCAGTCCGGCACCCGCCCCAGCTGCTCCACCATCTCGAACGCCGCCGTCTTCTTCCCCTCGCGCGTAAAAGGATTATACCCCGTATTGCGGTTGAACCATCCCCGCTCCTCGCACACCGCCATGCACAAGTCAAAGGCGTCATCATACGACCCCCGCACCGCCAGCACCTGCGCCCCGAAAATCAGCAACTGCGCGATCTTCGCCGCCGGCGCCTGCTCCGGCACAAAAATCACGCAGGGCATCCCCACGCTCGCCGCCAGACACGCCATCGAGCTCCCCGCGTTGCCCGTGCTCGCCCCGCAAACCACCGCCGCCCCCGTCTCCCGCGCCCGAACCAGCGCCACCGCCCCCGCCCGATCCTTGAACGACGCGCTCGGATTCTGCCCATCATCCTTCAGCCACAAATTCTCCAGCCCCGCCTCCGCCCCCAAGCGGTGCGCCGCATACAGCGGAGTCCGCCCCACCCGCAACGGCGACGCCTTCGTCAGGTCCGCCACCGGCAACAGCGCCCGATAGCGAAAAATATCCTGCCGCGCCTCATCCACCCACCACCCCTCCGGCTGCCCCTCCGGCCAGGCATAGCGCACCTCCAGATTCCCCCCGCACGCCGGACACACATACCCCCCGAAACCCGCGTCCTGCTCCGCCCCGCACCGATAACACCGGAATCCGCAAAACAATGTCTTCATGACCCCATCATGCCCCAACACCCCCCCCCGCACAACCGCCAAAACCCGCTCCCCTTAGGTGCCGGGCACCGTAAGGACAACATTCTTAAGAATGACCATATAATTAGAGGGCTGTTGCTCCCCACAACCAATTCAAAGCGCCATTCCCACATCCTGTAACAAGCGTCGCCACCACCGCATCAGAGTACGTCGGTTAAAATACCGTGTAAAACAACTCATAAAGAGGCCAATAGCGCACCGACACATCGTTCCTTGGGTGTCGTGGCTATTTGAGGCAACACAAATAAATCATTCAGAATAAATATCAAAGAGATTCAACTGGCCGGGAGCATCAGAATCATCTGGTGCCACAAAATCCTCAAACCTGTCATCTTCTGTCTGCTCATCAAATCCATCTTCTTCTTCAGGAAATGCTCTTACCACACGGCGCTCCGTATGGATGCTTTGCGCTGCTCCTTCAGCGCCAATCGGATCAATCCCGTTTTCCGCAAGCGCATCCAGCAATTCTTGGATGATTTCAGTCCGTCTTCGGGTGAAGGTAGAAGCAAAACACCGCCAAAACTTCCATCCGGCCCGCTCCAGGGTGCGCTGGCGTCTCATGTCGTCAGCCCAGCGGTCCGGACCATGAAAACGATCTCCATCACACTCAATCGCCAGACGGGCATCATTGGTGCCTTCCACCACCATATCAATACGGTATTGGCCAACTTCAACTTGTGGAATAACCCGATAGTCGCGCTGCACAAGTTCATCATACATGGCCCGCTCAAAGTCGGACTCGCAGAGAAGGCGCAAATCTTCAACCTGTTTTTTGTCCTGCCTAAAAGGAGTCTGGAAATGATCGAGAAGCCCCTTCCTTAAATCATTTTGCCCCAACTGGTCGCTTCGTACTGAACGCACCAGATACATCCGATCCCTCGCGCGCGAAGCGGCAACATTAAACCGCTGCCTATGAGAAACCATCGTGCTTGAAAGCGGCGATATCCTGCCAGCCGGACAAACAACTAAGGAAACAAACATAATATCGCGCTCATTACCTTGAAAAGTCATTGGCGTGCCACACGCAATTTGGTGTTTCAGAATAATATCCGGCCCCAATTCACTGGAAATTTTTTCCCAGATAAATCGAGCCTGTTCTGTACCCAACAGCGTCACCACACCGATGCTTCGGCCGGATATGCCCTGATTTTCTGTAAGAGTCCGGATCTCATCAAGTATTACTTTTGCTTCCGCTTCATTTCGGTCATGTTTTCGAACTCCGTCCGTCACCAAAATATCGACCAATGGCGGATCTATTCTCTCGGATGCTTTGGGAATCCGAAGAGGTCGCAATTCATGATTATAAAACTCCCTCTTGGAATATTCGATAATCGGCTCCACAGAGCGGAAATGCTCTCGCAACATCACGGATGTGGGGTTGAAAAGAACCGTAAACAAGTCGTAAATGGATCGGTCTGGACTTAACTGATCCCGTATCAAACTTGGGAAATCCGCCAAATGCCTGTTCATTAAAAGGGCAATATCAGATTCCCGTTCCCCAATTCCTTCAGGAGAAACCTGCTTGTCATCACCCACAACCAGCACCTTTTTGGCACGCAAAATCGCCGGCAGAATCGTGAAGTTGGATTGTGAGGCTTCATCCACGACAACCAAGTCAAAATCGCCAAACTCAACCGGCATGTTCTCTGCAATCCGATAGTGCGGCATAATCCAGCAAGGCACTGCATTTTTAGCTTGGACAACGGCACTTCGCGCCGCCTGCCGGTAGCGGGGGCCGCGCCTTTCACCTCGAACCCGTTTGATTGCATTCAGATAGGACTGCAAAGCACCCTGGACTTTTGGCGATGCCCGTTCAGCCAGCTTTTGCCAGATTCGTTTGGTGACCAGCTCCAAATAGGTCTTCGCCAAATCACTTTCCAGCTGTCTTCGCTTGAGTGCGCTTCTTTGCAATAAACCATGCTCGTCAATCTCTTCCATATATGTTGCCAAGCGGCGGAGTCTCCAGACAGCTTGCCAGTTGTCGGGAAGCAAGGGATCCACACCGCCCTCAATGGCCTTTGTTCTCAGCAGTTCCGCAAATTCGGGCGCACCAGAGTCAGCAACCAACTTGGTTGTCCTAGATACCGCCTCAAGAGATTTGCCCAGTTCTGCTACACGCCTGAGTTCTACGAGCAGGGCATCCCAAGTTTTCTGTATACTCCCAGAGTCATAATCGAATTGTCCTAACATTTGAGAGTAAAAGTCCCGAATTTGCTGAACAATCCTACCTGAATGTGGATGCAAAGCGCGCTGTACTTTTTCCTTGGCTCGCAACGCATCAAGGAGCTTGGCCCGCTCCAGATGATGTTCCAAAATTTGCTGAATTGCATGGAGTGGCTCCAGCTGCTCATTGATTGTCCGAACATCGCCAAGGACTGAAACCACCGTTACGGCATGTTCAAAAAACTCTCTTTCAAGCAACACGCTCTTTTGGACCAACCGGTATAGCTTGATATGCTGCGCCAAGGATAAAACAGACAACGGATTATCCTCTTCCCCCTTGGGCAGACCTAACTCAGTGGCAACCGTGTTCCATCGTGAAGCGAATTGACGCAATGACTTCAAGAATTGCAAATAGCGCTCAACATGTTTCCAGTGCGTAAAGTTAGCTGGAGGAGAGCCTTCAATCTGAATCTCTTCAAGAAGTTTTTTTTGCTCTTTTTTCCCCAGTACTCCCATGACTCCAAAAGGGCTTTGTCTGTTTGCCAACCGCCCTACGGCTTTCATCAACTCAACATTTTGTTCGATTCCCTTCGGGGTGCTGACAGGACGACTGATAAAATCAGCATGACGCGATTCCACAATCCCGAGGTCCTTTCCAAGTTTTGCCAACTGTTTGAAATAGTTCGGCTTTGCTCCTCGGCGTAGTGCGTGTCGAACGGGCTCGACCCAGCTTTGTCGGGCAGCAAAAATATCCCGAAGCAAGTCCATTAGTTCCTTGGACTGCTGCAACAGATTTTGAGCATGCCCCAGCCCTTCTTCAGAAGCATCCGCCAGAGGTGGAATCCTTCCTTCCTGTAAATCCTCTTCCAATCGATGGAGTTCGCATAACTGCTGGTGCAGTTCCAACAGTGTTGGCGTGTCTGGCATCGAATCCCAAGCAGGCAAGGTAGTTCCGAGATAATCCAAATCAACGTTCAGCATCCGCCGGGCCTGTCGCAAGGCGACAATATCCTCGTTGCCAAACTTGGCATCGTATGTAGATTCTATGCCCAGGCGATCTGGAAACCATTCATACTCCCCCTCGCCTTCCACAACTTCTTTCGCAGCTTGCGAGGGATAAACAAATCCGCCATCCAAATGAATTTTGGTCAGATTTTTCTTCGCCCATAATCCCACTCGCTGATCCGTATCTGCCAAGCTACCGTGCAGACGGTCTATTTCGACTTCCAGCCGTTCGATTGTTTTCTCAATGCCCCGAAGTTCGGGGTTTTGCAACCCGGTCGCAATATGATGAATGGATTTGGCGAGCTGCTGCTGCCCATCTTTGTCATTCGTCAACAGGGCGATGACCAGTGGCTGGATTGTCTTCGGAAAATGTGATTTTAGAACCTGTAATGCCGGCTCTTTCATCGAAGTCACCAGCACGCGTTTGCCGTGAGCCATATAGTGGCAAATGATATTGGCAATTGTATGCGTTTTCCCCGTGCCCGGCGGACCCTCAACAACCACCCCATCGCATTTCTCCAAAAACTGTAGAATCTGAAGCTGCTCTTCATTAAAGGGGTGCGGGAAATAGGCATCTCGCACATTTGTCAGTGCAAATGTGGAGGATTCTCCCGTTGTGACACCCCGGAATGCCGGCAGTTCAATATCCTGCCGCTGGTCGGAAGGATCCGTCACGAGCGACGCCAACACTGGCGGCAAGGTTTCTGTCTGCTCGGTCAGCTCCTTAAATGACTCCAAATCATTCAGATAGATATGCTTATTTCGCGGTCGGGCAAATAAAACCCAGCTGTCTGTAATTTGTAAATATTCTGTTACCTTTGGCAGTTTAGAATGCTGATATTCCTCAAAATCGGGGCAATATTGAGCGTCTTTTGCCAAATGGGTTTTGGCATCTCTCAACACCGACTCAAAGGTGGCACACTCAAAAGGGGACAAAATATTTCTGGGCTGTGATGACTGCTCATCGGAATCTTCTGTTTCTGCTGAACGATAAAAATCTGCTGTTTTCCTCTCAAAATTGGAAAGTTGCGGATTCCTCATTGCCTGAAACCTTTCCGTTTCAGCCATTGCCACCACATTTCTGGGTTTGACCGAAAGCCTGGATGTTGTCTCATCAATGTTGATTTCGACCAGTTGAGTGATCAGTGGATATTGAATTCGACAGTCTCCAGTCGGCTCCAAATTCACTTGCCAAATGGCAATCCCTACGCCCCAAACCAATTCGATTTGCGACTCAACAATCCCCCCTTCCAAAGTTTGGCGAAGAGTAAACAGGTCAGAATACAAGGCGATGCTTTTCCGCCGCCGGCTTTCTTCTATTGCCCATGGCTCCCACCGCTTCTGCATATATTCGGAAAACAACTGTTGTACATGCGTGGCAAGCTCATACTCCTCCAAAAGAACTGATCTGTCCGGTTGATCCCACCGCTTATTTAGGATGTCAGATTCACCTTTAGACCCTTCACGGTGATACACTAAATCACTTTGGGGAACAGAGGTGCGTAGATTCGGCTTTTTGGGCGAACCTCTCAGTCCTTTCGAGAATTCAACCCAAGGTGCCAGAATCGGATTCTCTATTTCAGGAGGAGCCGTAGCCCGCAATCGTTCAACGCGAAGCCATACCTCATCACCGTTAGGGTCCTCAACATTTAGCTCGATGCCCGGTAAACTGGCAATTTCGTGCTCGTACCGCGAAAACATCCCATGTTCTTCAACCCTGAAAATTGGTTTTCGGTTGATTTGCTCGATATCTTTCGCGTAATCCAGAAGCGATATAATCCGTTTTTTCAGCTCTGCCATTAGGGCTCCTCTTTATATTTCTGACCTTTGCGGAGAGGAACTATGATTTTTGTATCGGCAATCCAAAACTCAAACACCGTTTACTATCCCAAAATACAGGTCACCAAAATTTCCTCAACCGTAACTGGATAAACACGAAATTCAATGCCAATCTGTAACCTCACACTTTTCACAGGTCGACACCTGAAATCCCGTAATACTAACTAGGTCAGCTTTTCTATGCCGAATGCCTTGAGGATTTCTCGCTGGATGGGGTTGGCTTCTGTGATGACGCTGCCGTAGCGCCCGGAATAGGTGATTTGGGTGATAGATTCCATGTGTTCCATGAGCTCGCGGACGCCGAGTTTTTGGGTGGGTTTATGGGCTTGTGCGACATGTCGTATGTGGCTGAGCAGAATCAACGCGAGAAATTGCAGGAATATCCGGGTGTCCATCGCCGCGGAGGAATGAACCCGTAACCGCTTCATATCCATCTGGTTTTTCAGATCATCGAAGCTGTTTTCAATGACATCTTTTTGCCGGTATGTCCGAAGCGCGTCCATCGGGTCCTTGAAAACGGTGCTCAACACGCAGAAGAATCCGGCGTAGCGTTCTCTATGCTTGAGGATGGCCTCGTTGTTGTACTTCACGCTCAATCCGCGTTTGGGCGTCCGTTTCACGATGAAGAACCGCTCATAGTACTCTTCGTGTGCAGCGACCCGCTTGTCGCTCTCGATCTCCTCTTTGTACTTGAGCAAGTCACTGGTGAATTGGTCAAACTCAACGGCCGCCTGCTTGGCGTTGTAATACAGATGCAGATAGGTCCGCCTGCGTTTGGGTCCCCATTTGTGCAGCACGCTGACCGCAAACAGCGGATCGGCCCCCTCCAGCTTGTGATAGTTCTGCGGCAGCGCAATGCGGTCGATATGCTCGTCGATGTATGTCTGCACCCATTTGCGCAGCGACGGGACGGCCATCGTGAAGTGATGGCGGCTCTCCAGCAACTCGTCCACATTCGCTTGGCTGTAAAAGCCCCGGTCGAGCACCACATGAACCGGTCGCCTCCCCAGGGAATCCAGCGAGTCGAGGGTGTTGTGCAGCGTAGCCACATCGGTGATGTTGCCCTGCATGCGCCGGTAATAGGCGGGCAGCCCGCTCTTTTGCCCGAAGAGCAACGCCAGGTTCAATTGGGGCAGCTTCTCGCCATCCCGGTTGTAGCCGTAGCGGATATACTCATTGCCCTTGGCGTACGAGGAGATCGAGGTGATGTCATAGCACAGGTAATCGTGCTCGAGAACCTTCTCCAGCCACAAGGCATGAAAGCGTTGGCGGTCATCCTCTTTCATCGTCTGCAGCAGCTCGCTGATGCGTTGGCTGGCGATGGGCAGCCCCGCCGGATGGCGGTGCGACAGGCTCCAGCTTTCGCAGCGCGACAAGGGTAGGCCGCGTTGCACAATGAAGTAGAGCAGACTCAGGATGTCCGAATGCTCCTCGGGAAAACAGCGCTTGAGCAAGGTGGCCAGACCCGTTTCTTTCGCCACATTGCTCAAAATCACACTCGGGCCAATCACCTTCGTTGTTGCCGTCGCACCAGCTGCCACCGCCCGCTCGACAATCTTGCGCTTCCGCCGAGTCGGAATAATCTCGCCGGTCTCCGGATCCAGCTTGCCCAGACAAACCTGGCGGTTCCTCGGCGCCTTCTTCTCCTTATCCCAGTAGCTTTCCGCCGAGAACACATACACAACGCCCGTTTTCTTATTCTTATGATGAACCAGATACGCCATAACACACCTCTTTCTAGTTAGAATATGTAGAATATAACTATGTTCAGACAGCAATGCAAGCCTTTTTTTGAAGAAAAACATCAGAAAAATCAGCCTATAACGCTGATCCCACAAGCCCCATAGTTAGACAAAATGGGATTTTAGGGTCGACAACCACAGTTTAGTGTTTCAAAGGAAATAGCTCTGGTAGTTATTCCGCTGTTTTGCTGTGCGGTCAACCATCCACCAGAAAAGGGGCTTCCAATGACAGCGTCTGTTCCAACACGGTCCGAACCGGTCAGCCCCGAGTTCATGCGGCAGATCCGAGACGGCTTGGAAACCGCCATCCAGCAGCTGATAGACTAAAATCGTCAGTCTTTTGGCCAATACAAATGGTTCTGAATTATTCAGGTATGCGGCCGGATATCCTCATAAAAATGGGCCAACGAAGTGCTCACATAGGGCACAAGCCATAATATGCCGATGCCCAAAGTCAGAATGCAGAGCAGCACCCACCCCAAAAACCGCCAGTGCAGCAAAAACAGCTTCCATTTGTGCCCGCGCATCATTTCCTTGCTTTTGGTGATGGCTTGGAGCGGACCAATGGTTGGATCATCCGCAATAATAAAATAGGTCATTGCATAGGAGAGCCCGGCCATGATTCCGGGAACGATCAGCAGCAACGTCCACAGGAAAATGAAGATGCCCGTCAGAAGATATGCGCCCAGAGCGGTTCCAAACCTTTGAAACCCGTCAAACAGCTGCCCCACTCCGGCTCCTGACCGGCGCGCCAGCCGCAAGAAGATCCAGTGAAATCCAAGCGTCAAAGGACCGATGATCAGCAACTGGACAATGTTTCCCAGGACCGGGACGAAACCGGCGCCTATGTCAATAATCCAATATAGCAGGGTCGCGCCTACGCCCAGTCCCCAGTTGTTGCGCAGCGATTCACGAGCCAGTCGCATCAAATCGCGGTTGTGGGTGGCGCCTCTGACACCGCCCCCCGGAGGTGTCGCGTCTGTTGTGGCTATGGGTGCCGACAACGGCGGCGGCTCCACTGGCGGGGGTGCGGCAAACAAATTCTCGACCGATGAAGCTGGAATCCAATTTTCATCCAGCGTGGGATTCCAAACCAAATCGTCCCGTGCAATCCGCCCCTCGCGCGCGAGTCGAAACAGCTCCGCCTCCTCAATCGGACCAAACTGATGCCCATCCTTTATGTAATGCCATTGCATTCCCGCACCTTCACCCTTTCCCGCCCGACACTCTCATCAACCACCTGTCACCCCTCTATTCTGCCCCCGCCGGTACACCCATGTCCAGCTCTTTGCTCCCTAAAATCAAAAATCCTCCCCCCGCACAACGCCTACCCTGGATTATGCACGCGACAAGTCCGGCCCAGATGCGAGGCGTGCGGGGTGAAGCTGTATGGATATACTGCGAACCCCGCAGAACAAAGCAGACGGGTTGGAATCGTCGCGCCCGCTCCCTTGCTTCCATGCTGCAGCCCGGCCGCATCCATGTTGATGAATAATCCAGGTTACGCCAATCACACCAGCAGGAGCCCAACCAGTAGTGGAAGAATTTTAGGCAAACATCTATACTGCGACCATGATCGCCATGAAGACCACAACCTGGATTTGGCTGGGGGTGCTGGCGGTGGCGTTCGGGGTGTATGGGGTGGCAACGCGGGTCAATCTGAATGTCCGGCATCGCCCAGGCGACGTCTTGGACCGGCTGGATGGCGTGGCCATTCACTACAACGGCGGCATCCACATGACGCATGGACGCCATCTCGCGCCAGACGGCTACAACCTGGGCATTCGCTACCAGTGTGTTGAATTCGTCAAACGCTACTACTATGAGCGGCATGGTCACCGCATGCCGGACGCCTACGGCCACGCCAAAGATTTCTTTGACGCGAGTCTGGCGGACGGCCAATGGAATGCCCGGCGCGGCATGGCGCAATATGTCAATGGCGGCACGACCCGGCCGGCGACCGGCGATCTGATCGTTTTCCGCCCCTGGTTGTTCAATCGCTATGGACATGTCGCCATTGTCGCCAGCGTGTCCAACGACAGCCTCGAGATCGCCCAGCAAAACCCGGGGCCGTGGGGCAAGACCCGCGCGGTCTATCCGCTCACTGTGAAAGACAACTGCTGGTTCGTCGAGCACCGGCGGGTACCGGGCTGGCTGCGGCTGCCGCCAACGCCCGATTCGCCCGGCGAACAGCCCACTCCGTAAATCCGGCCCAGGGCCAACGCCGGCCTACTCGATTTTGGCAAAGGGTTTGGGATCGAAAGCCGCGCGCAGACCCTCGCCCACGAAGACCCCGGCCAGCATGGTGGCAAACAGCGCCAGCGCCGGAAAAAGCACAAGCCACCAAGCATGCGGAAACTCTTGCGCCTGGGCCAGTAATTCGCCCCAACTGGGGGTGGGCGGCGGCAGTCCGAATCCGAGATAATCCAGCGCCGCCATCACCCCAATGGCCCCCACCAGCGAGAACGGAAAGAATGTCACCAGCGGCACCAGCGCGTTGGGCAGCATGTGGCGGAACAGAATCTTGCGCGTTGGCAAACCGATCACCCGCGCGGACTCCACAAACGGCAGTTTGCGCAAGCGCAGGAACTCCGCCCGCATGTAGTAGGAGATGCCGATCCAGTTGAAGATGGCATAGATGATCAGCAGCAGCAGAAAACTCTGGCCATAGATCGCACCCAGCAGGATCAGGACATAGATGAAGGGCAGCGATTCCCAGATCTCGATGAAGCGTTGCCCGAAGAGGTCCACCTTGCCGCCGTAGTAGCCCTGGAGCGCGCCCGCCAAGGTGCCCAAAGCCAGAGTGGCCAGCACCAGCACCATGCCAAAGGTCAGCGATGTCCTCAGCGCGTAGAGCATGCGCGCGGCCACATCGCGCCCCGAGGAATCGAGCCCGAGCGGATGCCCCCGCACCGGCCGGAACGGAAAATGCACCTGTTCCTTCTCGGTGGTGAACATCCAGCCATCCGTGCCCGGCTCGGGAAAACCTTCGGGATAGACCGGGTCGCGCTCGCTCACCACGGCAACGCGACTGACAGGAGCCTCGAGTTGCTCGCGCAGAGTCAGACGCAGCCGCTTCGGGGGCGTCGCGCGTGGAGCGAAGGGCGATAGCGACACCCAAACCGCCCGACTCGTCGGCAGAGTCATCTCGGCATCCACCGCCGGAGCCGCGCGGTTGGCCCAACGAGCCGCAAGCCCCGCGCGAATGACTTCCGGCCAATCCAGTTCCGCCGCGCCGCTCCCGCCCAGTCCGAAGTGTTCGCCAGCGCCCATCACGCGCAGAATCCGCCCGTCGGCACCCATGTCCACCGCCGCCACGGGCACAATCGGCGTGGCCGTCACCGTCAGGGTTTCGGGCAACACGATATGCTCCGGCGCGAGACTTTCCAACGGACCGTGGGCCAGCGGCGGCCAGAGCATGCGGTTGCCGGTGCCCGGTGCGAAAGCCTCGCCGGCGGCCAGGGCCTTGTAGTTGGGGCGGGTCATGCGCCCGTTGCCGGTGAAAACGTCCTCCGGGTAGAAACGCGCCACCGGAAAATAGTGCCGCCCTTCATAGCGCACCCAGAGCGGCTTGTCGTTGGCGATCAATTCCGCACCCAGACTGATGACATAAGCGCCCAGCAGAGCCCACAACGCCCAGCGGGCGCGGCGCATGCCGCGAAAACGTGCCCAGTGCTGGCGCGTCAATGGATGCCAGCGGATGAGCCGCCACGGCGGGCGGCGCGGCTCTTGGGCGGTTGGCTGGTTCAGGCTGTGGCGTGCGGCGCTCATCAATCGAACTGGATGCGGGGATCAATCAGCAGATAGCACACATCAGAAAGCAGGCGGCCCAGCAGTCCCAGCAGCGCGGTGACCGCCAGGATGCCCATGAACACCATGTAGTCGCGGCTCACGATCGCGTCCAGGCTCAGTCGCCCCATCCCGGGGATCTCGAACACTTTTTCGATCAGCACCGAACCGGCGAAAAAGATGCCCAGCACGCCGCCGAACCCGGTGGCAATGGGAATCAGCGCGTTGCGCAGCGCGTGCAGCCAGACCGCCCGCCGCAGGCTCCCGCCTTTGGCCAGCACCGTGCGCACATAGTCCTGCCCGATTTGCTCGAGCAGCGAGTTCTTCATCAGCAGCGTCAACACCGCAAAATTGCCCATCACATAGCACGACACCGGCAGCACAAAATGAGCGGCCAGGTCTTTGACCTGCTCCCACGGCGTCAACAGCTCATGGTTCACCGACACGATACCCGCGGCGGGCAGCACATCCCAAAAGTGGTCGCTGGTTCCCGCCAGCAGCAGCTTGAGCAGCATGCCGAAAGCAAACGCCGGAATCGCGTAACCCACAAACACCACCAGGCTGCTCACCGCGTCGAACATCGTCCCCTGCCGCAGCGCCTTGGCAATGCCCAATGGAATGCAGATCAGATAGGTCAGCAAAAATCCCGTCACCCCGAACACCAGCGACACCCCCAACCGCTCGCGGATCAGCCGCCCCACCGTCTTGTTGGGATATTTGTAGGAACGCGCGGCCAGCCCCATCTTGTCGCGCACCAGCCAGTTCCAGTAGCGCCGCGGCAAGGGCTGATCAAACCCGAAATGCGCCTCGAGCGCCTTGCGCTGCTCGAGCGAGATGGCTCCATCCGCGTAGGGTCTCGCGGCCGACCTCTCGGCGCCCATCCCGCGCATGTTGGCCAGCGCCTGCTCCACCGGCCCGCCCGGCACCACCTGCGCCAGGACAAAGCAGGCAAAGGTGATCCCCAGAAAGGTGGGTGCCATCAGCGCGAGGCGCCGCAGGACATAGTCCAGCCGTTCCATGGCGAGGCCCCCTCAGCTCCAATAGTTGCGGTCCAGCGACCGGTACTGCACCGCCTCGGCCACGTGATCGTCCGTGATGTTCTCCCGCCCCTCGAGGTCCGCGATGGTGCGGGCCACCTTCAGGATGCGGTCATAGGCTCTCGCGCTGAGGTGCAGGTCGCTCATCGCGGCCTTCAGCAGACTTTGGGCCGAGTCGTCGAGCTTGCAAAACCGATGCAGGTCCTTCGAGCGCATGCCGGCGTTGTTATGCACCGGCTGCTGACGGCGCAGCCCGGCAAAACGCTCGCGCTGCACCGCGCGGGCCGCCACCACGCGCTCGCGGATGGCCGCCGAACTTTCGCCCTTCTCCAGCGACGACAACTGCTGATAGTCCATCGCCGGCACCTCCACATGGATGTCAATGCGATCGAGCAGCGGCCCCGAAATTTTATTGCGGTAGCGCTGCTTCTGGATCGGCGTGCAGCGGCAGGGCTTCTGCTCGTCGCCGAAATGCCCGCACGGGCACGGATTCATCGCGGCCACCAGCATGAACCGGCAGGGAAACGCCACCGATGCCGCCGCGCGCGAGATGGTCACCACGCCATCCTCGAGCGGCTGGCGCATCACCTCGAGCACGTTGCGGTGGAACTCCGGCAGCTCGTCCAAAAACAGCACACCGTTATGCGCCAGACTGACCTCCCCCGGCATGGGGTGCGTGCCCCCGCCCAGCAGCCCGGCATCGGAGATGGTGTGATGCGGCGCGCGGAACGGCCGCCCGGACACCACGGCCTGGTGCGCCGGCAGCACCCCCGCGATGCTGTGAATCTTGGTAGTCTCGAGCGCCTCCTCCAAGATCAGCGGCGGCAGGATGGTTGGCACCCGTTTGGCCAGCATGGACTTGCCGGCGCCCGGCGGCCCCACCAGCAGAATGTTATGCCCCCCGGCCATGGCCACCTCGACCGCCCGCCGCGCGAACTCCTGCCCCTTCACATCCGCGTAGTCGTCGTCATAGACCGTGCCCCCGCCGAACGCCGCCACCACATCCACCTCGAGCGGCGCGATCGCCTTGCGCCCCTCGAGAAACTCCACCGCCTCGCGCAGATTCCCCACCGGATACACCGGCAGGCCCGAAACCACCGCCGCCTCTTCCGCGTTCTCCGGCGGGGTCAGCATCCCCCTGCGGCCCTCCGCCCGCGCGCGCAACGCGATCGGCAGCACGCCGCGCACCCGGCGCACCTCGCCGCTCAAGGCCAGCTCGCCCGTCACGCAGTAGTTGTCCAGTTCCTTCCCTTCGATCTGCCCCTCCGCCGCCAGCAGCCCCAGCGCGATCGGCAGATCAAAGCTGGGTCCCTCCTTGCGGATGTCCGCCGGCGCCAGGTTCACCACAATGCGATGAATCGGCGGCGAAAACCCCGAGTTGATCAGCGCCGTCCAAACCCGGTCCCCGCTCTCCTTGACCGCCGCGTCCGGCAGACCCACCACCACAATCTTCGGGTCGCCGTAGCCCGCGTGAACCTCGATCTCCACCTCATAGGCATCCACCCCGAACACCGCCCCGGAATAAACCTTCGCCAGCATCGCTGCTCAGCTCCGGCGCGGCGCGCGCGTGAATGGTGACTCTCTTCGCTTGGGCAACATCAGCATCGTCAGGCCTCCGGGCCGGCAACTCCAACCTGCTTCAGTAAACCCCAGATCCCCCGCCCCGACAATGCCCAATTTCCAGCCCGCCGACGCCCGCCCCATGCCTGCGCGCGACAAGCACAACCAGCCGGCTAATAAGCGGGCAGATGCTCGGGGGGCACCTCGGCCAGGCGCGGCAGTTGCCGGTCTTTGGCCGACACCACCGGCGCGGCGATCCCGCCCCAGGCGATGCCCAAATCCGGATCATTCCAGAGCACGCCGTATTCGTCGCCCGGCGCGTAGAAATCGGTGCATTTGTAGTGGAAATCGGCCACATCGCTCAGCACCCGGAAACCGTGCGCGAACCCCTCCGGAATGTACAACTGCCGACGGTTCTCCTCCGACAGCTCGACCGCCACAAACCGGCCAAAGGTGGGCGATCCTTGACGGATATCCACCACCACATCCAGCACCGCCCCGCGCAGCACGCTCACCAGCTTGGCTTGCGGGTGGCGCAACTGATAATGCAGCCCCCGCACCGTATCCCGGCGCGAACGCGACAGGTTGTCCTGCACGAACACGCGATCCATGCCCGCCGCCGCATACTCGCGGGTCTGATAAGTCTGCATGAAAAACCCGCGTTCGTCGCCGTGCACCTGCGGCGCCAACAGCCACACGCCGGGGATGGCCGTGTCCTGGCGCGTCAGACTCATGGCCGCCCGCCCTCGGTCTCGGCCGCCCGTTGCAGCAGATACTGGCCGTAGGCGTTGCCGCCCATCGCCTTGCCCAGGCGCCGCAGTTGGGCCATATCAATCCAGCCCGCGGTAAAAGCGATTTCCTCGAGGCAGGCCACCTTCAGCCCCTGGCGTTCCTCGATCGTCTGCACAAAATTCGACGCCTGCAGCAGCGACTCATGCGTGCCGGTGTCCAACCAGGCAAACCCCCGCCCCAGCAGTTCCACGCGCAGCCGGCCCTGCTCCAAAAACTTGCGGTTCAGGTCGGTGATCTCCAGCTCGCCGCGCGCCGACGGCTTCAGTGTGGCCGCCACATCGCTGACCGTGCCGTCATAAAAATACAGCCCCGGCACCGCAAAATGCGATTTGGGCTGCACCGGCTTCTCCTCGATGCCCAGCACCCTGCCCGCGCCGTCAAACTCCACCACGCCGTAACGCTGCGGATCCTTCACCAGATAGCCGAAAATCAACCCGCCCTCCGTCAGTTGGCCCGCGCGGCGCAGGATGCCGGTCAGCCCCATGCCATAGAAAATGTTATCGCCCAGAATCAGCGCGACCGGCTCGCCCGCGATAAACTCGCTTCCGATCAAAAAGGCTTGGGCCAGCCCCTCCGGTTTCGGCTGTTCCGCATAGGTCAGCTCAAGGCCCAGCGCCGATCCATCCCCCAGCAGCGCCTGATACCGCGGCAAATCCTCCGGCGTGCTAATAATCAGAACCTGACGAATCCCGGCCAGCATCAGCACCGACAACGGATAATAAATCATCGGTTTGTCATGCACCGGCAGCAGTTGTTTGCTGACCACCTTGGTAATGGGATACAACCTCGTTCCCGCCCCGCCCGCCAACACTATGCCCTTCATTCGCCTGCTCCTGCTATGGTTCCGATAGAGTTTTCAGCTTCGCCCAAACCCCCACCCGCTTCAATCCCAAAAATCCCCAAACCTGGATAATTCACGCGACAAGTCCGGCCCGGATGCAAGGCAGGCGGGGCTAGAGCATTTGAAGAGATAATGCTGCCGGGAGGTCGTAGCGAATTGTGCTGGGCCAAGGAAGGCGAAGGAATAGCATCGCTATTTCGATGCAGCCTGACGATGGCCAAGCCCGATGCAGTAGACAAAACGGCTGCAGAATTGATGAAAATGCTCCAAGCTGTATAGCATACTGCGAGCCCCGAATAACGCCGCAGACGGGTTGGAATCGTCGCGCCCGCTCCCTTGCTTCCATGCTTCCATGCTGCGGCCCGGCCGCATCCATGTTGATGAATTATTCAGGCAAAATCCGGCCACACGACGCTCCTTCAGCGCCAAATCAGCAAAAAACACCAAATTTTGACCGTTTTTTGCCTTTCCGAGCCGGTTTTAAACATGGTTTACGCTCATACGCCGTTTTTTGAGCCTCTCGCTCGCCTGTTTACCCGCAAAGCCCCATTATTCAGCCTTATCCTGGATTATGCACGCGACAAGTCCGGCCCGGATGCGAGGCGTGCGGGGTGAAGCTGTATGGACATACTGCGAACCCCGCAGAACAAAGCAGACGGGTTGGAATCGTCGCGCCTTGGGTC
>JAAZFE010000074.1 GCA_012511885.1 Lentisphaerota bacterium
GCCTGTCCCGTCCCGCACGCGCGGGACGGGATGTCCGTCCGCCTGTCCCGTCCCGCACGCGCGGGACGGGATGTAAGTCCGTGTGGCTGTTCTCTCCCCCCATCGCCCCAGTGCCCCCCGCCCCCACCTATGCCGCCTCCGCACCCAACCAAGCACCAAGCACCAAGCACAAAGCACACGCCGCGCAGCGGCGTCGCGCAGCGGCGTCCCCCAAAAACCACCCCGTTTCCTTCCTAACCAAAAAAAAATATAAAAATCTTGCAAAAAGTCTTGACGCCATCCCCCAGAAGCCCGTATCGTCCATAGTGTCATGAGAAGTACTTTGCTCATTCTATCCCTCATTGTTGCCCTCGCCGGCATTCTCGCCGCCAGCGCGCAGGAACAACCCGGCGTCATGGGCATCAATGCCGTCGGCTACATCAAGAAAACCCTTCCCCCGGGCGGCAAATTCGTCTGCATGAGCATCCCCCTCGAAGACATGGCCACCAACGTTATCGTCTTCGGCCAGACCTCCGTCGCTCAGGGCGCGCCCGCTGGCTCCGAGGCTTTTTTCTGGGATGTCGACCACCAAAGTTGGAGTGGGGGAAGCAAAGGCGGCAAAGGCTGGAGCGTCGCTGTGTCCAATCAGGTTATTTCAGTTGGCGAAGGCTTCTTCCTCAAAGGCGCGGGCGACGCCGCCAGCCCGGTGGATGTCGCCATCAAGGGCGAAGTCCCCAGCAGCGCCACCCTGCAACGCGCCATCCCCGGCAGCAGCGCTTTCGGCACCTTGGCCAACCCCTACCCCTCCAGCTTCCAATTCGGGACTTCCTCTTTGGCCCGGGATGCTGCCGTAGGATCCGAGGCTTTTTTCTGGGATGTGGACCAGCAAAGTTGGAGCGGCGGAAGCAAAGGTGGCAAAGGATGGAGTGTTGCTGTCTCCAATCAAATGGTGGATGTCGCCGAAGGCTTTTTCCTCAAGGAGGCCGGCTCAGGCAAGACTTGGCAGACCGAAAAACCCTACACCTGGCCATAACATTTTAAAAACAGACTCAAGGAGTAATTGACAGTGAAAAAAATGATTCTCGCGCTCGGCGCGCTCTTGATGGCTGCGGCAATTGCCTCGGCCAGTGTGGAGATGACGTGGACAACCCAATACGGCGCTTATACCCATGATTCACCGGATGTAACCGGATATGACGATCAATGGGCGCTGGCCGGCAGCTACGCTGTCACCTGGCAGCTCATCTACGCCGGTGCCAACAACCTGATTGATCCCATTGACCTGGGCAATCCCCTGGGCGGCTGGGTCAGTGGCGATGATGCTGTTTGGGCCACCCGCTCCATCCCCCAAGGTGGGGGTTCCGCTGGCGATGGTACGGCGTGGAATGAGTGGTTGGTTCATGTGTCCGGCAACGCAACCTACGTTGATACAACTTGGAACACGCCGGGCTTTGTCTATCAGCGCGTCTATGAAGACGCTCCCGCACCAGGCTCGTGGTACTACGAATCCGAACTGGTTGAATTGGATACCTCCAAAGGTGATGGCGCACCGCCTCAACGGTTTTATATCGATGAGCTCAATTCCGGCTTCCAGCCCAACCTCACCATCCCCATTCCCGAGCCGGCCACCATGGGTCTCCTCGGCCTCGGCGCTTTGGTGATGGCCCTCCGCCGCCGCCGCGCCTGATCCGCGCGACGCGCTCATCCCCGGGTTTCCCCCCGGGGATTTTTTTTGCTCCCCCAAGCCTTTTTTTCTCGCCATCCATCACCCCCCGCGCCAAAATATGCGCCAAACCAAGGAGAGACCCATTATGACCCAACTCACCCGCCTCCTCGCCCTCGTCCTGCTCATCACCGCCGCCTCCGCCGCCGCCCGGGAAATCCGCACCTGGACCAGCGCCAGCGGCGCCACCATCGAAGCCGCCTACCTCGAACAGCAATTCGACCTCGTCATCCTCCAAACCACCGATGGCGAAAAAATCAAAATCCGCGCCGACCGCCTCAGCGCCGACGACCAGCGCTATCTCGCCGAACTCCGCCAGGTCCGCCCCCCCCAGCGCCGCTCGGACGATGCCGACGACGCCCCCATCCCCCCCGCCCTCGCCGAACTCTTCGGACGCCGCCTCATCAACGCCAAAGGCCAGAAAGTATCCACCGCCGTTCTCGCCGGTAAAAAAATCGGCCTCTACTTCTCCGCCTCCTGGTGCCCGCCCTGCCGCGCCTTCACCCCCGTCCTCGTCAACACCTACAACCAGCTCAAGGCCGACGCCCAACCCTTCGAAGTCGTCCTCGTCACCAGCGACCAGGACGCCGCCGCCATGCGCGCCTATATGCGCTCCTACGACATGCCCTGGCTCGCCATACCCTTCGGCGACAAAGCCATCCCCGCCCTCAAACGCAAATACTCCATCTCCGGCATCCCCGCCCTCGTCATCATCAACGACGACGCCCAAACCCTCTCCTCCGACGCCCGCTCCCAAGTCACCAGCCAGGGCCCCAAAGCCTACCCCACCTGGTAACCCCCCCGTCCCCCCTCAGGCGCGTCAGCGCCAAGGGTAGGAGCCCGTCCGCCTCCGGCGGAACGCATCGCCGAGGCGTCCGCGCCGTGGCCTCGCCACGGCGTAGAAAAAATGGTCTCAAAGAGTGCGCATTGTCCATAAAGCATCGCCCCCCACCAATACACCCCAAACAATTTTTTCCTGCGTCCCCTTTCCCGCCCCCCATCGCCACGGTGCCGCCCGCCCCCACCCATGGCGCGTCAGCGCCCCGTGGCCGCGCGGCAAAGGATTTGGAAAAACGAGGGGCTCCCCCGGCAAAATAAGACGCGAATTTTTCGATGATGGCGCGTCGCGGGCGATCCCTCGCAGTACGAAAGTACGCGAGGGTCGTCCTCGACGCGTCAGCGCGGAAAAGGCGCACCTTGGTTTTGCCGCCTCGTTTTTCCAAATCCTTTGCCGCC